>NZ_BAABKD010000003.1:0-9124 GCF_039543645.1 Paenalcaligenes hermetiae
CGACGCTCGCCGTTGTGCTGGTGTTGCCGGTTCATCAGCCACCCTGACCTTGTTGCCCCTGCCCCGTTTTGCCGGCGTGACCAACGCCCGGTGCCGACTGTTGGGTGCGAACACCCCGTGGAAGCGGGTTAGGTTGACTCTGGGCTTCGGTACCAGGGCGGCCAGCCTTGCAATGAAATCCAATGGTTCGAAAATGACGTGCGTGGTGCCGTCCCGGTACGGCGTCTTGAGCTGGTAGCGCACGTTGCCATTCTTCGTGAGCGACAGCCGTTTCTCAGACACCGCCGGGCGGCTGATGTAGTGGCACAGCCGTTCGAGTTTGCTGCGTTCATCGGCCCTGGCCGCCACGCCGGCGTGCAGGCTGGACCCGGCTACCTTGCCAATCCCGTCACCGAACGGATCACCACTGGTCGGCAGAGTTTGCAAAGTGAACACCTTTCGCCCCGCCTGTGAACCGACAGCGATACGGTAAGTGATCGAGTGCCCCAGCAGGGGTGTCATCGGGTCGTCATCCACCGCATCCGAGGCCAGATAGCTGTTTTCGACATCCCGTTCCAGCAGGCCTTGCCGTTCCAGATAGCGACCCACCCGGTGGGCGATGGTGTGCGTCAGCTGGGTGAGCTCTGGGCTGGTCGGCGCCTTGACCCAGCGGAAACGCGCTGAGCCGTGGGATTGCTCGACATACACACCGTCGAGAAACAGCATGTGGAAGTGAACATTCAGATTGAGCGCCGATCCAAAACGCTGGATCAGGGTGACCGCGCCCGTCTTGGCCACTTGGTGGGTATGGCCCGCTTTCTTGACCAGGTGCGTGGCAATGACGCGGTAAACGATGCCCAGCACCCACCCCATGATCTCGGGCCGGCTGGCAAACAGGAAACGCAGCTGAAACGGGAAGCTCAACACCCACTGACGCATGGGTTGTTCAGGCAGTACTTCATCAACCAGCAAGGCGGCACTTTCGGCCATCCGCCGCGCCCCACAGCTCGGGCAGAAACCGCGACGCTTACAGCTGAAAGCGACCAGGTGCTCGGCGTGGCAAGACTCGCAGCGAACCCGTAGAAAGCCATGCTCCAGCCGCCCGCATTGGAGAAATTCTTCAAATTCCCGTTGCACATAGCCCGGCAATTCCTTTCCCTGCTCTGCCATAAGCGCAGCGAATGCCGGGTAATACTCGTCAACGATCTGATAGAGAAGGGTTTGCTCGGGTCGGTGGCTCTGGTAACGACCAGTATCCCGATCCCGGCTGGCCGTCCTGGCCGCCACATGAGGCATGTTCCGCGTCCTTGCAATACTGTGTTTACATACAGTCTATCGCTTAGCGGAAAGTTCTTTTACCCTCAGCCGAAATGCCTGCCGTTGCTAGACATTGCCAGCCAGTGCCCGTCACTCCCACTCAATGGTGGCCGGGGGCTTGCTGGAGATGTCGTAGACCACGCGGTTGACGCCGCGGACTTCGTTGATGATGCGGCTGCTGATGGTGGCCAGCACATCGAAGGGGATGCGGGCCCAGTCGGCGGTCATGAAGTCCTGGGTTTCCACCGCGCGGACGGCGATCACCTGCTCGTGCGTGCGGCCGTCGCCCATGACGCCCACCGACTTGACCGGCAGCAGTACTGCGAAGACCTGGCTGGTCTTGCGGTAGAGGCCATTGGCGACAATCTCTTCCAGCAGCACTTCGTCCGCATCGCGCAGCAGGTCCAGCTGCGGGCGCGTCACTTCGCCCAGGACCCGCACCGCCAGGCCCGGGCCGGGGAAGGGGTGGCGCCAAACCATCACATCCGGCAGGCCGAGCACTTCGCCGAGTTTGCGCACTTCGTCCTTGAAGAGATTACGCAGCGGTTCGATCAGGCCAAAGCCCAGTTCCGCCGGCAGGCCGCCGACGTTGTGGTGCAGCTTGATATTCGCCGCCGTGCCGGCATAACCCTGGCCGGATTCAATCACGTCCGGATAGAGCGTGCCCTGGGCGAGGAAGTGCACCTGCCCGCCGGGCTTGACCGGCTGAATCCGCGCGGCCTGTTCCTTGAAGACGCTGATGAAGCGGTGGCCGATCCGCGTTCGCTTTTCCTGCGGGTCCGTGACGCCGGCCAGATCCGTGAGGAACTGGTCGCCCGCATCCGCCACGCGCAGGTCCACGTCAAAGTGTTCACGGAAGGTCTGTTCGACCAGTTCACGCTCGTTTTTTCGCAGTAGCCCGTTGTCCACGAAGATACAGGTCAGCTGACGGCCGATGGCCTTGGCCAGCAGCGCGGCTAGGACGGAAGAATCCACACCACCGCTCAAGCCGCAGATCACCTGATCGTCGCCCACCCGCTCGCGGATCACCGCGCACTGGGCGTCGATGAAGTCGCTCATCTTCCACTTGCCCTGGCAACCGCAGATACGGAAGAGGAAGTTGGCCAGCAGTTCCGTGCCGTGGGGCGTGTGGGTGACTTCCGGGTGGAACTGCACGCCGTAGAAGGGCCGGGACTTGTGCCGCACCGCGGCATACGGGCAGGTCGGGGTGGTCGCGAGCGCAAGGAACTCCTCGCCCAGGGTCTGGACCTGGTCCCCGTGGGACATCCACACCGTGGTGTTCTCCGGCAGGCCCTGGAGCAGGTCCGACCGGTCGAGGATCTTCAGTTGAGCGCGGCCGTATTCGCGGGCTTCGGCATTTTCGACCCGGGCTCCGAGTAGTTGCGAGCCGATCTGCATGCCGTAGCAGATGCCCAGCACGGGCACGCCTAGGTCAAAGAGCTTGGGGTCGCAGCGGGGGGCACCCTCTTCATAGACCGAGCTGGGGCCGCCGGAGAGGATGATCCCCTTGGGTCGGATGCGCGCAAGCTGTTCCAGGGTGATCGAGGGGCTGACCAGCAGGGAATACACCCCCGCCTCACGGATGCGCCGGGCGATCAGCTGCACGTACTGCGAGCCGAAATCCAGAATCGGTATCACCTCGCTTACCCCGGGTGGGATGTCGGCGATGGCAGCTTCGGTCGCGGCGTGGAGGTCGTGGGTCATCTGGGGCATGGTGGTATTGTGCTGGCGGTCAGGGAAGGCTCGCCCGGAATAGCGAAACGACCATGATAGCGACCGCCGCGGGCTTCCGTGGTGACGCGGCCGCAGCGGGGGATGCCGCCTGCTTCCGGTCGGGACGGGAGCCTGGAAACGAGCGGGAACGCTTCGGCCCGCCGGGGCGGGAGCGTCTCGGCCCCGCGGCCAGCTCGTCCACCGGACTTTCTCTTCGCCAGAGGCGCTGCCGGCCCCGCGGCTGCGGCTCTCCGCCACCTGGCAACCTGAAAAGTCGCCATTTAGCCTCAAAAGAAGTGGTTTCTCGATCTTTCTGCATCCGCAGGGCTACACTGCCCCTTGGTCGCCCAGGTTTCGGGTTGGAGATGGTGGGGCGGCCTTTTGGAGCTTGAGGAGCTTGCTGAACATGATGGAGTTTCGACCCTCCAGCGTCCGCGAACCGGCTCAGAATTGGGAAAGCGGGGCTGGAAACCTTGGATTTTCCGTGCCGCCTCTGGATCTGCGGCAACTGCTGGCCATGACCGATGAGCGGGGCCTTTTCCAGCATGCCCGCTATGCCTCACCCGATCTGGATCATGGCTACTGCACCGATGACAACGCCCGCGCCCTGATCGCGGCGGCGGAGCACGCCCGCCAGCAGGGCGGAAAGACCGAGCTGCCCCTGGCGGATTATCTGGCTTTTGTGGAATCGGCCTGGTGTCCGCGGGAGCAGGCCTTCCGCAATTTCATGGACCAGCACGGTCAGTGGCTCGAGCCGCAGGGCAGTCTGGACAGTCAGGCTCGGGCGCTCTGGTCGCTGGGCTGGACGGCGGATCGGGCGCCCGAGCCAGAGATTCGCCGGAGAGCAAACGAGCTTTTTGCAGCGGGCATGGACCTGATCCAGCGGCTGGAGCCACTGCGCTCGCGCGCTTTTGCGATTCATGGCCTCGTCCATTTTCTGAAGGCTTGCCCCGGCGATGAGCGGGCGCTTGCGCTGCTCGAAGATCTGGCCCACGGCCTGTACGCCGCCTATCGCAGCCATGCTTCGACGCGGTGGTGCTGGTGGGAAGACCAGGTCACTTACGACAACGCACGCCTGCCTCAGGCGCTGCTGCTGGCCGGAGAAAAGCTGCAGTTGCCCGTGATGGTGCGCGATGGCCTGGCGGCACTGCGCTGGCTTTTGCAGGTGCAGGCGGCCCGCACGCCGGAAGGAGAGCCGTGTCTGGGGGTGATCGGCAATGCCGGCTGGCTGGAGTGCGGGGGCGAGCGGGCCCGGTGGGACCAGCAGCCGCTGGAAGCCTATGCCCTGGTGGATGCATGCCTGGTCGCCGGCCGGGTGACCGGTGAGCCCCTCTGGCAGGAGTGCGCGTGGGACTGCTTCCGCTGGTTCCTCGGGCACAACGAGCTGGGAGCTTCGCTTATTCACTCGGAAACGGGCGGTTGCCAGGACGGCCTGCAGGAAGGGGGTGTCAACCGCAATCAGGGGGCGGAGTCGCTGCTGGCTTATGTGCTGGCGCAGCTTCTGCTCTTCGATGCGCTCGAGCGGGGGGAAGAGTGAAAAAGAAGAGAGAGAGGCTGGGGGTGGAGCGTCTTTAAATAAAAAGCGGACTTGGCAGGGGCGGGATGAAACGAGCGTGTCAGTTGACTGACTGACTGACTGACTGACTGACTGACTGACACGTCAGGGCCGCTCCTTGCGAAAGCAGTCTTCAGGGGAGCCGCTTTTTATTCGGCGCGCAGGCTCTGCTGATACCAGGCGCAGGTGGCTTTGAGCCCGGAAGAGAAATCCACCAGCGGCTCATAGCCCAGCACCTCGCCGATGCGCTGGAGGCAGGCCTGCGAGTGCAGCACGTCGCCTGCCCGCGGTTCGACGTACCGGGGCTTTAGATCGCTGCGCTGCCAGAACTCAGTCATCTGCAGCGCAAGGGACTGCACCGAGATGCGCTGGCCGCTGGCGACATTCAGAATCGCTCCTCTCAGCGGTTGCCGGTGGCGGGCGGCCAGCAGGTTGGCGTGAACGACGTTGTCAACAAATGTGAAATCGCGCGTTTGCTCCCCGGTGCCGTAGATCACAGGCGCCTTGCCCTGGTCCAGGTTCTGAGCGAAGGCGGCGATCACCGCCGCGTAGGCCGAGTGGGCATTCTGCCGGGGGCCGAAGATATTGAAGTAGCGCAGAGAAACGGTATCCAGCGGAAAGCTGCCGGCGTAAGCCTGCAGCAGCGCTTCGCCAGCGATCTTGTTCGCGGCATACGGGCTGAAGGCCGAGGGGGCCATCGCTTCGTGTTTGGGCAACTCTTCGCTCTGCCCGTAGGCAGCGCTGGACGCTGCAAAAACAACGCGCTGAACCCCACTTGCGCGCGCCGCTTCCAGCAGCTGCAGCGTGCCGGTGGCGTTGACCTGGTGATACGCCAGCGGAATTTCGCAGCTGCGCGGCACCGACCCCCACGCCGCCTGGTGAAAGATCAGTTCGCAGCCCGCCGCCGCCTCGGCCAGTTCCGCCGGATCAAGGATGGACGCCTGCCGGAAAAGAACGTGTCCCGGCCCGGTGGCTTCGGCCGGCTGCAGATTCGCCCGATCACCAAAGCTCAGGTCATCCATCGCCACCACGGTAGCGCCCAGGGCCGCCAGCGCTTCGCTCAGATGTGAACCGATGAAGCCCGCGGCGCCGGTCACCAGAACCCGCTTGCCCTGGAAGGCATCGCCGTGCAAAGAAGGCCAGTTCAGCAGTGCCATGAGCGGACTCCGGTGAAAGTTGCGTGCGAAAGAGCACGCAAACAGGATCCAGCCGCGTGAGCAGAATTCAGTAACGCGGGACGGAAGAATCAATATCCGTGGACCAGAGGTCAATACCACCGGCCATGGAGGTGACATCCTCAAAACCTTGTTCCCGCAGATAGGCCGCGACCTTCAGCGAGCGGGCACCGTGGTGACAGTGAACCACGATCTTGCGGTCCGCGTGCTCGGCCAATTCCTGCACGTTGGCGGGAATTTCCTGCATCGGGCACAGGTGAGCGCCTTCGATGCGGGCGGTGGCAAACTCTTCCGACGTGCGGCAATCCAAAAGGAGGAAATCCTCCCCGCGTTGCTGAAGAGCCCGTACCTCGTGGGGCGTGGTTTCCCACTCCGCCTGAAAGGGGTAGCGGGGGGGCAGGCCGGCGGTTCGGTCGGAAGGTGCTTGCGACATGGTCATTCCAAAAAACGTGAGGTTCAAGGCCGGGCGATCCGCTTGGCACTTCAACGGGGCGAGCGGGGCAGCGGCTGGAAAAAGGGGTGCTGAGTCAGGGATAACGGAGGCCGGACCGGGCCGGAAGCAAAGCAGAGCAGCGAAGAAAGGCCAAACGCTTCGGCCGAGCCGGGCAAGCCGTTCACGCTCTTTTAATCTGCGGCAGTGCGAGCTGCGGCAGGCGCCGTGCTTCCGCGACCGAGCGGCGCAGGCGCAGTTCACCGCTGATATTCGCGGAATAGTCCTCGATGATCAGCGGAATCGGCCGCTGCGGCGTGGCCAGTTCCGCGAGCAGTTCAATCCACCGCGGGATGGGCAGATCGCTTTCGCTCAGCGCGCACATTTCACCGGTGTTCTGCCGGAAGCCGTAGGCGTCGTACTGGCCGCCATTTTTGCGGTAGCCGCCCAGGTGGCAGTGGTCCACGTAGTCGCGCACCACGGAAAGGCACAGTTGCGGATGAACGCCGCCTTCACGCGCGAAGTTGGGCAGATCCAGAATCAGTCCGATGTCCTGGGGCGAAAAATGCTCGACAATCTGCAGGGCGAGGCCCGGCGTGATTGCCAGATTGCCCGAGTGCATTTCGATGACCGGTTTGACGCCCAGTGGCCGGGCGATGGCGATGGCCCGCTCATAGGCGGCGACCACCTCTTTGAGGAAGGCCGGGTAATCAAAGAGCCCGGCGGGATAGGCCTTGGGCGTGAGGCGCACCGTGCGGGCTCCGGCCGCGGCTGCGGCCTGAAAGTTAAGCCGCCAGGTAGCTTCATCGGTTCCGGTATGCATGGCCGGCACCGTGCCGAAGGGCACCAGCCCCGCGGCTTCGATCGCCGCTCGCAGTTGCGGCCCTTCTTCAAGCAGGCGCTGCGGGCATCCTTGCCGGGAAAGGAGTCGCCCTTGCTGCTCTCGAGCAGTCGAAACCAATTCTTCTGGTGAAACAGAAGGACAAAGACGAGTTGGAATAGCCGAGCACAGCTAAAGCCAAATCGCTTACGGAATCCGGCTTGTTGAAGATGTTTCATCACTTTCAGTTCTTGAAAAGCAGGCTTTAATTCGTTTGGCAGTTGATTCAGATCGGGCTGATGGTCTATCATGATGGAAGACACCTCTTCTGTCTGGTAGTGATGGCTTGACACTCTCACTTTACCAAACGAAGTGGTGTTTTTCTATTTTGGCAAGCTGGCTATTCAACAGACCGTAAGACCGTTCTACAACTGGTTTTACATTGATTTTCTAGGTGCGAAAGTTGAGTTAAAAATATATAACATAAAACAAATTATATGACAAGGTTGTCACATGACAATGTTGTCATGTGTTGTCCGAAAGATGTTCTGCGCTCACGTTAAGATTTCCAAAATGTTTGCCTCAAATTCCGTTCCTTCTAAAGTGCTTTAAGTCTATTGAGCACAGTATCAATACAGTTTTTGTGCATACCGTGTTATTGGGTTTTGACCATGCGGAATTACAACCTTATAATATTGGGAGGCGTGCCGGTTTGTGGCGATGCTGTCCTACTCACCTGAGTAATGGAACTGATACAATGTCATACAAACCGACGCACATCAATGATTGCCGCACGGATTTTTACTGGCCTGACGGTTCGTTTGTCAGCTTTTCATATATCCGTTTTCGTAGATCATTAATACAGTGGAACTCCTCTGGTTTACCGAGGTATTTTCTGACAACATCTCCACCGAAATCGTGGATTAGCAGACCATCCGTGATGATTCCAACAAGCTCTTCTTCAGAATAATCACTGAAATAACCACGTAGCAGTACAGAATCAAATTTGAACAGTTCGGCTGCAATATACGCATCCTCGTAAACCTTCGGCGCAAGAACGGCATCTGCAAAGTCAATAATACAAAGTTTACCGTCATCGGTAATGATGACGTTGTTGCTGTTTAGATCGCCGTGGACATATACTTTCTCGCCGTAATCGTGAGAAGTGATGTAAATAAGTCTTTCCGACCTAAAGGAATCGGGATATATACTCCACCTTTCAGAACGATCTTCATCGGCAAAGATATCAATGTCATTGAACCGTGGGCAAGAGGTGTTCATTATATTCGTGAGTTTGCAAAGTTGCTTTGCTGCTTCAGATTTTTCAATGTGTGCCATGCTTTTTACGGCTTCGCCGAATGCGGTCCCATGAACATATTCCATTATCATGTAAACAAAACGATATTTATCCTCCACAAAACCATGTGCTATCAGTTTAGGGGAATGAATTCCGAGCTGATTTGCTCGCTGCATGGAAAACAATTCTGTCTGTATTTCCGTTGCCGGATCCATTCCTCCCTCACGCGGAACATATATTTTTATAACAAAATCACCAGATTTGAAAACAGCATTCGTTGCCGGTGGCAGGTTTTCGAGTTTCGCGAGTGGCAGGTTTTCTTTTTGGAATATGAAATTAGTAAGAGCAGAAAAAGCAAATAATGATTGAGAGACATTGCTCCAATCTTGCCAGTTTCCGATTTCTTCTTTAAAAAGATTCATGGTCAATAGCGCCCTCCAACAAAAAATCGTTTAGCCTCAATTTCACTCTAACATTGTGCTACTTGCAGTCTGATCGAAAGTGTCGTCCCTTCGTTCGGTCTACTGCTGACACTAAAATTTCCGCCATTTGCTTCAATGAATTTCTTGGCAATGATGAGTCCCAAGCCCGAACGTTCGCTGGATGTTTTTTCTGCAAAGCTTTGAACAAGTGTCTCACTGAATCCGACCCCGTTATCTTCGATCCGGATCTCCACCGTCCGATCATGGAGTTGCGAAATACAGATCTGTTTTAATATGTACACCTAGCCAATCTCTAATATAATCAGGATTAGTTAATACGTTCACGTATAGGAAGAATAAACGCCCTTTTCACCCAAGTCCAACAGCTTTGGACCGCAGTTGACTCTTTCGACACC
>NZ_BAABKD010000004.1:0-523 GCF_039543645.1 Paenalcaligenes hermetiae
CGCATTCCAAGCGCCCACACTTATCGGCTGTTACATTGTTAAAGATCAATTGACACACGCTTGTCATAAGCGGTATCGATACTACTACTAACATCGCGACTACTGCGTTGCGCTGTTAGCTGCAGAGAAATGAAATTATGAATCATTTCCAAAACACTGTCAAGTGTTTTTTGAAAGTATGTTTACATTAAACATGCTTTCAAAAAGCGCTTGTCTATTTGCAACTCATAACTATAGCATATATTTTATGACTTGCAACCTCTAGGGAAATAAAACCCCGTCGGATCACCGACGGGGTTTCGGTATAAGAGCTTGACGATGACCTACTTTCACAGGCGTACGCCCACTATCATCGGCGCTAAGGCGTTTCACTGTCCTGTTCGGAATGGAAAAGGAGTGGGTCCACCTTGCTTTGGTCGTCAAGCGGTAACTGGTCGATACGGGGTGGGTAGCACCACGTATCCAATCTGGGAAAAAGCACGAACTGATCAAGATCAGTTTTGATATGTATTCGTTTTATGGG
>NZ_BAABKD010000005.1:0-1116 GCF_039543645.1 Paenalcaligenes hermetiae
CAACGTCGGTTCGAGATGGCGCTCGATGACGCCAACTACCTCTGATAGTTGAGTCGATACTTCGGCGATCACCGCTTCCCTCATGATGTTTAACGCCTTGCTCACCGGAAAATTGCGAGCGCAGCGAGTAATTTTTACGGTGCAGCAACTTGTTGTACGGTGCAACCGATAGCTATGACGTTTGCCCCTTAATCGCCTGGATAATCCTCGGCCAGTCTTCATGATGCAACTCATGTCCCGTGCCTTCGAGTGTCAGCATTTTTGAACCACGAATCGCATCTTTCAGTGCCAACCCATGCACATAAGGAAGTACAGGATCCTCCGTGCCGTGAATGATCAAAGTTGGTACAGCTATCTCATTTAATCTCCCGAGCCATCTCTCGCCACCACCTAAAGTAGTGTGGTTGAATGTTGTCAGGATATTCGGAGTGCGATCAAAATTTAACTCAGCGATATTTTGTATCTTCTCAGCGTCAAAAGCATGCGCAGTACCTGAGTTGATTCGCCACGCTCCGACCTGATACGCGACGACAGCATCTCTATCAGACCAATCCAGCGATTCCGCCCGTTGGTGATACTCAATGATGGCAGGATCAAAAGCGGGCATATCAGGATCTGCATCTGCAAGCCGTTCTGAAGCAATCAGCGTCAAGCTCTTCACACGTTTCGGATACTTGAGAGCTACAAGCTGGGAAAGAAATCCCCCCAAAGACATGCCGACTAAATGAGCAGCTTCCAGACCATAACCATCAATGACGCGAACCACATCATCTGCTAATTCTTCAACGGAATATGGAGCTTGACCTGGCTCATAGCTTGTTGATTTCCCGGTATCACGGTGGTCGTACCGGATCACATAGCGACCCATTTTGGCTAGTTGGGAGCAAAACTCATCAGGCCACCACACCGCAGACGACATTGCCCCCATGATCAGGATAATGGGTTCATGGGCCGGGTCGCCGAATGATTCGGTATAGAGTGAAATCGCTTTATCAACAACTACCTTTTCTTTCATACTAAAATTGCCTTCGAGTTTTACGTACAACGCTTGAGTTAAGCCGCGCCGCGAAGCGGCGTCGGCTTGAACGAATTGTTAGACATTATTTGCCGACTACC
>NZ_BAABKD010000006.1:0-40967 GCF_039543645.1 Paenalcaligenes hermetiae
AGGTTGTAGCGTTCGCGTGTCGTACATTTATACTACTAACGCAACCCATAAAACGAATACATATCAAAACTGACCCTGATCAGTTCGTGCTTTTTCCCAGATTGGATACGTGGTGCTACCCACCCCGTATCGACCAGTTACCGCTTGACGACCAGAGCAAGGTGGACCCACTCCTTTTCCATTCCGAACAGGACAGTGAAACGCCTTAGCGCCGATGATAGTGGGCGTACGCCTGTGAAAGTAGGTCATCGTCAAGCTCTTATACCAAAAACCCCCATCGGTGATCCGATGGGGGTTTTTTTATGCCTGCTCATGTTGCTAAGGATAGATTTTGTCTTAAAGAGAATAAGTGCTATATTGAATTTATCAATTAATTAAAGCAGATAAATAAATTTTATTTATTGTAGCTCTTTTTCTCTTTATTTATGTCCAAACCTTATCAAACGACTTTACGCACTATAGAAATTCCGGGTCTGGAGCCATTAGAGCTCTACACATTACTGGATCGTCAACAATACTATGATCCCAAAGGAGCAGCAGAGCGTCTGGGGATTTGTTCTGCTGCGTGGCCGTTGTTTGGTATGCTTTGGCCGTCCGGTTATCAACTCGCATTGAAAGTGGCTAAATACGACTTTGCAGCAGAGCAAAGGGTGTTAGAAATAGGATGCGGTCTGGCTTTAGCAAGTTTAACGGCCCATCAGTTAGGGGTAAATATCACGGCAAGTGATAGGCATCCCTTAGCAAAAAGATTTTTATACAAGAACTTAGAAAAAAATCAGTTACCATTAATGTCTTATCGGTACGGTCAATGGGGACAAACTGGACCCGTTTCAGTTTTTGATGCGGGGGCACCGATGTTAAGTGGGCAGTATGATGTAATCATAGGCAGCGATCTTTTATATGATCCGAGTAGCCCACAGCAGGTAGCTGAGTTTATCCATCAGTTTGCTGCTCCTAAGGCAGATGTTTGGGTTATGGATCCAAATCGGGGTTATCGAAACCGATTTAGCCGCGCGATGGCGGATTATGGGTTTATCTTAGCGCATGATAAAAAAATCCAACGTCCATTCCAATATGATCGAGCGGCTGAGCCACAGCCCTACTCAGGGCGATTTTTAGTGTATAAGCGACAATTGGTGAATTAATCATTAACCTGCTACGGCAGGTTTTTTTATTGTTGCATAAAAAGCAATTATCATTTGATAATGAGAATGATTGTTATTTACTTTGGTGGCTGCTAAAGTAGTTAGGTAATGAACCACCAGAGAGTGAATATGACAATGATGCAATCTAAATTAGCCGTACAACGTGTACGTCATCCTATTGTTGTACGTACGATTACCGTAAAAGCCAAAGAGCAGTTAGCACAAAATTACGTTCGGTTTTATTTTACCAGTCCAGAATTAGCCGGTTTTGTTTCCTCTTCGTTTGATGATCATATCAAGCTGTTTTTCCCACTTTCAGGTAAGGCAGTACAAAAGCCCCAAATGACAGAGCAAGGACTGAAATTTCCGGATCCGGCCAATAAGCCAGTGGCGCGAGACTATACACCACGGGCTTTTGATGCAGAGCGTTTGGTGTTAGAAGTGGATTTTGTCTTGCACGAGGATGGACCAGCAGGATCATGGGCGCTACAGGCCGAGGTAGGGGATCAGTTAGTGATGGCGGGCCCTCGTGGCTCTATGGTTATACCCGAAGAGTATGACTGGCATTTGTTGATTGGGGATGAGACGGCTTTGCCTGCTATGACACGTCGTATAGCGGAGTTACCCGCTTCAAAAACGGTATTGGCTGTGTTAGAAACGGACGATCCACAGTTACAGCACCAGCTACCGGTGCGTGATGGACTGAGGACGTATTATGTACAGCGTCAGGCAAATCAACCACTGCAGCTGGCGCAGAAAGTGCAACAATTGGTCTTACCTGAGGGCCTAGGTTTTGCGTGGGCTGCTGCAGAATCAGCAGTAGCTAAAGCGGTACGAGCAGAATTAGTGGAAAAAGGTTTAGAAAATACGCAGATACGAGCGTCGAGTTATTGGCGTCAAGGTGATGCAGGCGTGCACGAAACCTTATCATAAATAGTTATTTAGTCTTCTTTTGAACTGTGTAAAAGCCCTGGTACTTATCAGTACTAGGGCTTTTTTGCTTAGAAAGCGGCTTTAGTGTTTTTTTCTAAAAAAGCTTTAAGTGCAATGGTGATGATAGCCATACTTGCTAAGAGCAGGGCTGCGCTAAATGCCCCTACTACTTTATGATCATCGTTTAACTGTTCAACTAATAGAGCTAGGGTTAAAGTTTGTCCTCGAATGGCTCCTGATACGACGGAGACGGCACCAAATTCGCCAATGGCGCGAGCGTTACTCAGAATTACTCCATAGAGTAGGCCCCATTTGATTTTGGGTAGCGTGATGTGATAGAAAATTTGCCATCCAGAAGCGCCTAGGGTAAGGGCTGCTTGCTCTTGATCGGAGCCTTGCTCTTGCATTAAAGGGATCAATAAGCGTGCCACAAAAGGGCTGGTGACAAAAATGGTCACCATCACGAGACCTGGCCACGCAAACATCAGCTGAATGTCATAGTGAGAAAGCCACTGCCCAAAATGGCTTTCTGCGCCATAAACCACCAAGTAACACAACCCTGCAACGACAGGCGAAGTGGCATAAGGGATATCGATCAAAGTAATAAGTAATTGACGTCCTTTGAAGCGATAGTGTGTAACGCACCAAGCTAAAAACACACCAAATATGACATTTAAAGGCACCGTAATGACGGCAACAAGCAAGGTTAACCGAATAGCGTGTTGCATATCTGAGTCACGCATAGCGTACCAGAATCCAGAAAAGCCTTGACTAAACGCTTGGCTAAAAATAAGAAGTAGGGGTAAAACCAATAAAATAAAAACAATGCCTAGTGATACGAGAATTAGGCTAGTTTGGGTAGCAGATAGGCGATTTTTCATTTTAGTGCTTTTTAGCAAAAAGGTGGTTCTGGATGCGTTGCAGCCCAAAAAGCAAAACAAGCGAGGTGGCTAAAACGACAGAAGCAATAGCAGCGGCTGAGGCGTAATCATATTCAGCTAGGCGTACAAAAATCATCAAAGAGGCCACTTCAGTGTGATAGGGGCTATTGCCCGCGATAAATATCACGGCACCAAATTCCCCCAGACAGCGGATAAAGGCTTGCGAGGCACCGGTCACTAGTCCTGGTATAAGCAGGGGAAGCACTACATAATAAAAGCGCTGCCAAGGAAGCGCACCCAAGGTATCAGCGGCCTCTTCGAGAGAATGGTCGACATTTTGAATGAGAGGCTGCACCGAACGTACGATAAAAGGCAGGCTGGTAAAGGTCATGGCAAGCACAATACCGTACCAAGAAAAAGCAACTTTAATACCTAAAGCAGCAAAATATTGACCAAGCCAGCCATTGGGAGCAAAGAGTGTCGCTAAAGTCAGACCCGCAACGGCGGTAGGCAGAGCAAAAGGCAAATCAATCAAGCCATCTACCAAACGTCGTCCTGGAAAATCATAACGACTTAATACCCAAGCTAATAAAAGCCCAATCGTGCTGACTAAGAGAGTAGAAAAAAAAGCAGCACTGAGAGTGGTTTTATAACTCGCTACTACACGTGGATGCGAAATCGCGGCCCAATATTGAGCGAGACTCATGTCACTGACATAAATAAAAAGTGCGGAAAGCGGTAATAAAATAACCAGACTTATATATAAAACACTAATACCTAGGCTTAAACCAAATCCTGGTAAAACCGCTTTTTGCTCGATAAAGTGCCAGTTAAGTGTACGACTTGACATGAGTGCTGCTCAGAGTAGTTATTTTGCTAAAAGTTGATCTAGAATTCCGCCTGCTGCGAAATGCGTTTTTTGTATGGTATCCCAGTTCCCTAACACGTCTGTAGGACTGATTAAGCGCACTTCGGGCAGTTGGCTACTGACTTTTTCATCATGGACCCGATAGTTGTAACGGCTGAGCAACTCTTGTGCGGGTGTTGCGTATAAATAGTTTAAGTACGCCTTGGCTAGCTCTGTACTCTTTTGTTTTTCGGTTACTTTTTCTACTACGGCGACAGGGAACTCGGCTAAGACACTAACGGGAGGTACAACAATTTCAAAGCCTTGGTCTTTAAACTCATCACCGTTAGCGATATTGATGACTTCGGATTCAAAGGTAAGCAGAGCATCGCCTTGGTTGTTGGTAGCAAACGCAACGGTTGCCCCTCGGCCACCAGTAGGAAAGCTTTCTACATTAGCTAGGAGCTTTTGTACAAAGTCTTTGGTTTTGGTGTCATCCCCTTGAAATTGTTCATTGGCATAAAGCCACGCGCCCAAGTAGCTATAACGCGCATTGCCAGAGGTTTTTGGATTAGGAAACACCACTTTGACATCTTCTCGCACTAAGTCTTCCCAGCTTTGGATATTTTTTGGGTTGCCCTTACGTACAAGAAAAGCAATGGTGCTGTAGTAAGGCGAGGCATTATTAGGAAACTGCTCTTGCCAGTTTTTATTGACAAAGCCACGGTTGGCGAGGACATCAATGTCGGTGACCTGATTAAACGTGACCACATCGGCTTTTAAGCCCTGCATGATGGCTTGCGCTTGGCGCGAAGTACCAGCATGAGACTGCTCTACCGTAATTTTTTGGCCATGTTCTTGTTGCCAGTGTTTTTCAAATAGGGGGTTGTATTCAGCAAAAAGCTCACGGGCAATATCGTAGGAGGCGTTCAATAGTCGATCGGCTTCGGCGGCGTGGGCGGGAAGCGACCCAATAACACCAGCTAAAGCGAAATGCAGAGCTACTTTTTTCAGCATGGAAATCACCTAATCAAAAATCGAAGAATAAGCTTATTGTGCGTGAAGGTTTTATATGCGTAAACGAATAAAAACTTGTTTGCTTATTCTTTTTTCATCTATTTGCTTATAACAAAAACATCTGATTGGAAATTTTTATATTTCCTAAAATGAGAAAAGTTAGCGATTATAAGTAGGTAAATTATGTCCATCCGTGTGCAACATATCTCTCGCCGTTTTGGCGATTATCAGGCCTTAGACCGTATTTCTTTAGAAATGTATTCTGGGGAGCTGGTAGCGTTATTAGGCCCGTCGGGCTGTGGGAAAACAACGCTTTTGCGTATTATTGCAGGCTTAGAGTCAGCGGATACCGGGCATGTTTATTTAGATGGGGAAGACAGTACGCATGTGCCTGTACGAGAGCGTGGTATTGGATTTGTCTTTCAAAACTATGCTTTATTTCCATCTATGACAGTAAACGATAACATCTCTTTTGGTTTGCGCATGTTGCCTAAAGCAAAACGTCCGCATAAAGCACAGATTCAAAAAACGGTTGATGATTTACTGGCGTTGGTACAGTTACAAGGACTGGGTGATCGTTATCCTGCTCAGTTATCGGGGGGGCAACGGCAACGGGTAGCGCTTGCACGCGCGTTGGCAATTAAGCCGCGTGTGTTATTGCTTGATGAGCCATTTGGCGCGCTCGATGCAAAGGTGCGCAAAGAGTTACGGCAGTGGTTACGTGCGTTACACCACGAATTAAAAATCACAAGTGTATTTGTGACGCATGACCAAGAAGAGGCCGCGGAAGTCGCTGATCGCATTGTTGTGATGAATAAAGGCAACGTAGAGCAAATGGATACGCCAGCACAGTTGTTTGCGCAGCCAGCCACGCCTTTTGTGCGTGAATTTTTAGCGGTATAGATTCAAGATTAACTTTTGGTTATACGAGTAATCGGCAGCTTGTATAACTGTCAATGAGCTTGAGAGAAGAAGAGTAAGTGTTACATTAATGCTTATTTACCTTAGCAAATGAGTAAACTTTATGTCTCAGCCATTGATATCAAAGCGTCAGCGTATTCGTTACTATGCACCAACCCAAGCTCCTATAAATGTAGCTGATGTTGACGACTTGCTCTTGTCTAAAGATCATAAAGGACTAGTTTGGATCAGCTTGGTGGATCCCAGTGCCCAAGAAATCGCCAAAGTTGTCAAGAAATGGGTGGGGGTAGAGCGGGTAGTCGAGGAAATGCAAACTTTACATCGCCGCCCTAAAGTCATCGAGTATGAAGGGGCTAGTTTGATTGTGGCCGTGACTTTTTCTATGGATCAAGGGGTCGTGCGTTTTGGGGAGAGCCAGCTGTTATTTGGACAGGGCTTTTTAATTACCATATGGCGTAATACGCAATTAACCGATGAAACGGTACAGCAACATTTAGAAGCCAGTCCACAGCTTATTGCACGGGGCGCTGATTATATTGCTGCAGAAATATTGGACACGATTACGGACGACTATACAGAAGCCTTATTAGGTTTTGAGAAAAAAGTAGAAAAAGCGGAGACGCATTTTTTTGTAGGGCGTTCACAGAAAAAAGATATTGAGCAGGTGTACCAGTTACGCCGTATGTTATTACGTATTCAGAGTAGTATTAGTCCTTTATCAGAGCTGTCACGTCGATTTGCCCGCCAAAATACGCCTTATATTGGAGAGGATAGCCGCGCCTATTTTGCTGAAGTGGCTGATCGTATTGCTCGTCAAGCTGAACTGATCGGTGCTTTACGCGAAACATTGGCTTTTGCTTTTGAAGGCGGCATGATGATTATTCAGCTCCAGCAAAATGATATTACGCGTAAGCTGGCGGCGTGGGCAGCGATGATAGCGATTCCTACCGCCGTAGCGGGGATTTATGGCATGAACTTTGAACACATGCCGGAACTTAGCTGGCGTTTTGGTTATCCAGCAGCACTGGGTACGATGGCCGGTATTTGTGGTGTTTTATATTATCGTTTTAAACGCATGAAATGGTTATAAAGCGGGTTGTTACGTTGCTAAACCCCGCTTTATGTTGGTGAAACGATTAAAAAGAGGAATTAGGCTCAAGTAAAAACTGTTTCTCTTCTGGTGTAGAGGGGCGGTTCAAAATCGCATTGCGATGTGGGTAGCGCCCAAAACGATCAATAATTTTTTTATGTAGCTGCTCATAATGTAGGGTGTTTTCATCGGTGTGCATACGAAAAAGTGGTTCAGCTTGGGCATGAATAGCACGGGATTCCGAATGCATAAAAGGCATCAACATAAATTTTTTTTGATCGATGTTTAGTGTGGCAAAAGCTGGTTGGCGAATGGCTTCCTGAGCTAATGCTAAAGCCATGGGGTCTTGGCTAAAAGCTTGGGGAGTATCTCGCCAAATATTACGAGAAAACTGATCCAAAACAATGATTTCAGCCAGACGCCCATATAAAGAGTAACGCCAATGGGCGCATTCTCCTTGAGCAGCGGCTTGGGTTGTAGCTAAAAACCGTGTACGGATCATTTGGTCAAAATGGGCATCTTTGGTAAACCATTGGGTGGGGGTGGCCACATGGAACCAAAAATGAAGGACGGCATTGGCAGTGTGAAGGGTCATAATCAGAACTAAAATAAAAAAATCGTATTGCGAAATGTAATGGGTTTTACTAATTATTGCTCGTGCTGCAGAAAGGGCTAGGGTCGTAGTAACTCTTTGCATTTAAGAAAGAGGCTAGACCAGCTCCTGCGTTACAGTCAAAACATAGGCTTAAAGTATTAAGCTGTTTTTTCTGTTCAGTAAGGAGAGCATGATGAGTACGAATATGTTGTCAGGTGAGCAATCCAATACCAAGCTGGTCGCTATTTTTAAGTCCAAGCAAGGTGCTGAACAATGTGCCGAGCAATTACAACAGCGAGGTTTTGATAGCAATCAGTTAGCGATTATTGCGCCCCATGAAAAACACTATAGCCGAAAACTTGAGCCCGAGCAGCAAGGGGTTAAGCGTACAGCGATACGGTCCCATGTGGTTTTAGGCGCGGCGGGGTTTGTTTTGGCTTGGTTGATTTGGGGTGGGTTATATTTGGCTGGCGTGGAGCTCATTGTGTCGTCGCCCATAAAAAGTCTGATTCCTATTTTGTTTTTTTGTACAGCGGGTGGTCTGATGCTAGGGGGATTTGTCACGATGCGTGTCGATCATCAAGCTGTGATTCAAGAGGTCGATGAAGCAGTGGACGAAGGTTATTGGTCATTAGTGATGCATTCTCGAGATCATCAACAAACCAAACGCATCGAGGCATTTTTAAAAGATCAGCAAATTGAGTTTAATCGCACCTTGTAATGGGGCTAGGCAAAGCGGGCCCGTGTCGATTGAGGGCTCACTTTGCGAATTTTCCCCCGTAAAAGAAAAAATAGCGGCTAAGGGGTGAAACGTATTTCATCAAAATCCAATTGTTTCACCATGTCGCGAGCGACATCATCGGATATTTTTTGATCGCGGGCTAAGCGATAAATGGTTTGACGTGCTGTGTCGATAGCCATAAGACGAATTTGTTTTTCACTAAGGTATTTTTGATAACTTTCTGAATTGGTATCAGGGTCGGGATCTAAGCTATTACTAAACTCGACCAGCACGCGCTCTAATACTGCTGTATAAAAGTTGGGTTCAATTTGTGGGTAGGCTTTTTGTAAGCTTGGTAGCAGACCAGATAAATGTTTAGTGATGGCATCTTGGGCCATCTGTAAAGCGAGTGTTTGTTGCTTATGCAAAGGCCTAGCGATGGCTTGAGGAGCCAGATTTTGTTTTTTGAGTAACCAGGGCAATAAGATGCTGGCGGTAATTAAAGAAATAATAATGACAGTAGCCGCTAAGAAAATAGCAAGGTCTCGAGCAGGAAACGCTTCTTGGTTTGGTAGCAGGAGTGGCAGGGTTAACACCCCGGCTAAAGTCACAGCACCTCGAACCCCACCTAAAGATAGAATAAGAATATCCCGCAGGGTGGCTTGTTGTGACTGATTTTTGGGTGTTTTTTTAAGCCAGCGCAATACATGAATAGAGAAAAATACCCAGCCAAAACGTAAGGCGGCCAAGGATAAACAGATCACACTGGCATAAATAATTAACCACCATGGATTATGATGACCGGTTTGCTGTACGACTTGAACGGCGCCTTTAAAAATATTGGGAAGCTGCTCTCCTAGTAAAACAAACATCATGCCATTGAGAGTAAACTGGACTGTGTCCCAAATGGTAGCGCGCCGCATGCGCGTCAGTGGCGAAACCTGCCCTGAAAGCTCGAGATAGCTCATGGTTAACCCAGCAGCTACGGCGGCTAAAATGCCCGATGCGCCAATATGTTCAGCCGCTACATAAGCAGCAAAAGGCATAAGAATATTTAACAGGATTTCTGCCCCAATGTCCTCGCCATATTTTTTGGTGAATTGACCACGGAAAAAAGACAAGAGCCACGTAATAATAATACCAGTACAAAAGCCAGCAAAAGCGACCCAAACAAAAGACATGACGGCCTCTGAAAGGGAAAAATGGCCAGTCATCATGACTAAAATTGCCATCCTAAAGGCGACTAGACCGCTTGCATCATTAAATAAGGCCTCGCCCTCTAGAATGGATAAAATTCGCTCAGGTACTGCCAGCTTGCGTGCGATCCCCGCTACTGCAATCGGGTCGGTAGGAGAAACAATCGCTGCTAAAGCAAAGGCTACGGGTAAAGGCATAGCTGGGATTAGCCAGTGGATGATAAAGCCTAGCCCAAATACGGTGATAATGACTAAACCAAAGGCTAAATGAAAAATGCTAGCTCGTTCTCTTTTTAACGCTTCTTTGGAAATACGCCAGCCATCTAAAAATAATAGCGGGGGTAAAAAAAGTAAAAAGAAAACATCGGGGTGTAGCTCCATGCCCTCTTGGAAAACCCCAGCAATAACAATCCCAAGTAAGATTTGGATAAGAGGCAATGGAATGCCCCACGGGATAACCCGAACGATGACACCACTGATGACAATAGCGATAAGCATCGCAAAAATCACACCAATACTTTCCATTTTTTTCCTTAGCGATGGTCTTTGTTTTATTATAAGGAAAAGGGTGTGACAGCGGCGAATAAAAAAGCCACCGATAACGGTGGGCAGTAAGTGGTGCCGACAAGAGGAGTCGAACCTCCGACCTTCGCATTACGAATGCGCTGCTCTACCAACTGAGCTATGTCGGCAACACGATATAGTATAAACCTGTCATAAAATACTGTAAACCATTAGTAGGATTTTTTTCAAGGAGCGGGTATGTCTATTGCTGGCTGGATAGTGTTGGCAGCCTTGTTGCCCTTTGTGGCAGCGGTTAGCGCTAAGGCGGGAGGGGAGAAATTTGATAACCAGATGCCGCGTGAGTGGTTAGCTAAGCAAGTTGGCTGGCGAGCGCGAGCAAATGCGGCACAGGCCAATACGTTTGAGGCACTCCCTTTATTTTATGTGGCGATATTGTATGCACATTTTAGTGGAGCACAAGCAGGGCAGATTCATTATTTAGCGGGGCTTTGGTTGGTATTGCGCTTGCTTTATATTGGGGCTTATATATTAAATATTGGCTTATTGCGCAGCGGGCTATGGGCCGCTGCGCTGTTGGTAAATATTTGGTTGCTATTTCAAGCATAAAAAACGCCGCCTTATTTAGGCGGCGTATCGATTAAGCAGGGGGCTGTGAGGGTGGGGGAGCTTGAATGGTTACCGTCGCTTGTTCAATGCTTTCGATTGGGCCAGCGTGGATTTCAATATGCTCAGCCTCATTTAGCTCATCTTGGCGTTGAATGGCAGAGGGGAATAGGTCCCAGCAAGCCATAAACATCGCTGCAATCAATGGGCCAATCACAAAACCGTTTAAACCAAATAATGATAAGCCCCCAAGGGTTGAGATTAAGATCACGTAATCAGGGATTTTTGTATCTTTGCCCACTAATAGGGGGCGTAGAACATTATCGGCTAAGCCGATCACTAGTAAACCAAATGCCGTTAGAATCGCGCCTTTTACCACTAAGCCGGTACTAAAGAAGTAAATAGCTACAGGTACCCAAATCAGCGAGGCGCCGACTGCGGGGAGCAATGAAAGAATCCCCATGAGTACCCCCCAAAATAAGGCACCCTCTACATCCAGAATCCAGAAAATAATTCCTCCTAAGGCACCTTGGGTGGCGGCAACGGCAATATTGCCTTTTACGGTTGCGCGCACCACCGTAGTGAATTTTCGGAAAAGGTGCGTTTTTTGGTCTTCGCTTAAAGGGATCAGGCGACTACAGTGACGGGCCAGCTCAGGACCATCTTTTAGTAAGAAAAAGAGCAGGTACAGCATGACCCCAAGGCTAACAATAAATTGAAAGGTGTTCGAGCCAATGTTGACGGCCTGCTTGGTTAAAAACTGTCCCGCATTCATGGCAAAATCAGAGAATTTTTCTGCCACATCGTTTAGGTTAGCAATCCCTACGCGGTGCAAGCCGTCTGTGACAAAAGGTGGTAACGAGTTGATGATTTGCTCTAAGTACTGTCCTGCGTTGATATCACCGCTATCCATCCGTTTATAGAGGGAGAGGATTTCCTGAATGATGGCTCCGGTAAGGAGCATAACGGGAATAATCACAATCAGCAGAATAAAAACGAGATTGATGAGAGCAGAGATAGTTTTACGCCCTTTGGTTTTTAAAAGCAGTTTGCGCTGGACTGGGGCAAAAATAATCGCCAGGATTACCCCCCAAAAAATAGCACCGTAAAAGGGCAGGAGAACCCAAATAAAGGCCAGCGATACAACGCCTAATAAAACGAGGAAGCTGTGAAAATAGAGGCGGCTTCGAGTAGACATAGTTGCCCTTTGTGATAAGCAGAACAAGAAGCATCATTATATCGACAAGCGCGAACAGAAAAGTCAGCCGTTTGCGATAATCATGCGCTAAAGCGTAAAATAATGTTATCTGTTGATAACTCACTCATTATTGAGCATTTTATGATTTTAAAAGTCGTTCGGAATGGTTTAGGTTCGTTAATAGCGGGTGTTGATACATTAACGCGCCCCCCTAAAAAACAACGGGATCCCCAAGTGCAGGCTCAGGTGGATGCCGCGGCAGCAACCATGGCGCTTTATCAGTTCCATGCCTGCCCGTTTTGTATCAAGGTGCGTCGAGCCATGCATAAGCTTAATGTACCAGTCCCACTTAAAGATGCCCAAAAAGACCCAGTCATTGAACAGGAATTAATACAAAAAGGGGGGAAACGCCAAGTACCCTGTTTGCGTATTCAAGAAAGTGATGGCAGTGAGCGCTGGCTCTATGAGTCCAATGCGATCATTCAGTACCTAGAAACACGGTTTGGTGATCAATAACGGTGATCGGTGGTGAAAACCCTCTTGCTACCAAGCAAGAGGGTTTTGTTATTGTTGACGTTGACGTTGACGTTGCTGTAAGTCTTTAAATGCCATCCAGAGAGCGAGGCTCATAATGAACAGAATAGCGATAAAACCGATGGTTACAGCAGTAGTCCACGAGGTATAGGGTTGGATACCAAAGACAAGGGCGGTAATGACGGCGATACCGACCGAGGTACCAATACGTTGGCCTGTTTGCATGATGGCACCTGAGCTACCGGCATAATTCAACGGTACTTCGGCAAGAGTTAATGCCTGATTAGGACTAATGGAAGAGCCTTGTCCTAGACCAAATAAGCCAAGACTACCCAACAACCACCAAATACTGATGCCTGCATATTGGTGTAATAAAATGACGACTACGCTTAATGCTAAGCCGAACATAGCCATACAAAGCCCACCAATCACTACCTTTCTGCCATATTGACTAATGCGTTTGCCTGCCCAATGAGAAGCCGTAGCAGATAATAAGGCTGACGGGATACCGATAAAACCGGCCTCAAAAGCACTGAGCCCAATGGCTTGTTGAACGTAGATTGGAATCAGTACCCATACGCTTGTCATGCCTAAAAAATATAAGGCCATGATCAGGCTACCATTGCGGTAGCTGGGGATGGAAAAGATAGCAAGGTCAACCATGGGGCTATAGCCTTTTTTGGTATACCAAGCTTCCCATTGGACCCAAAGGTAAAAGAGTAATAAGCCAAGTGGAATAAGTAGCCAAATATACGGGGAAATTTGGGATTCGACAAAAGGGAAAAGGACACTTAGCACACCAGCACCGAGTAACAGAGCGCCGATAGGATCGAGTGAGCTAAAACCATGGGGTTTTTTGAGCTCAGCAAAACTAATAAGGGGGCGAGGGAACCAGCGCCACGCTAAATAGAGAGTCAGCAAGCCCACAGGTACATTGATTAAAAAGGTGAAGCGCCAGCCCAGTTCTGGACCGCCTAATTTAATTAACAACCCCCCTAATACAGGACCAATGGCGACGGAAACCCCTACCGTTGTCCCAAATAAGCCAAAGGCACGGCCGCGTTCCGGGCCTTTAAAATACTGCTGGATCATGCCTACCCCCTGAGGGTTTAAGAAACCCGAGCCAACCCCTTGGGCAAAACGCGCTAGGTTTAATGAGTGGGCATCAGGAGCGAAACCAGCTGCTATAGAGGAGAGGGTAAAAATCCCCACCCCTAGCATAAAAAAACCACCACGCCCCATGAGGTCTCCGGCGCGACCAGCGCTCACCAAGACCACACCAAAAGTAAGAGCATACCCAGACAGAATCCATTGCAAATCCGAGTGACTCGCATCCAGACCAATTTGCATCGCAGGTAGAGCCACATTGACCACACTGACGCTCATGAGCGACATAAAAATCGCTCCGAGGATCACCAGTAATATGCGCCAGCGAATGGTATTAAAACTAGGAGTAGAGGGGGAAGAGGTGGAACGGTTTTTCATAGGCGATGGGGTAAAGAGAAGTCAGTGAGCTTATACGATACACCATCAGCAAAAAAATGGCTGCGCCCCCTAGATAAGGGGGCGAGAAAAGACAAGCTTAGAGAATGGCTTCGGGCGACTCAGGAAGGATCTGACCACCGTCGACAATAATCGTTTGTCCGGTAATAAAGCTGGCTTCTTTAGAGGCGAGGAAACAGACCGCATAGCCAATATCCTCGGGCTTACCTAAGGTGCCCACAGGTACAGCACGGGTCATTTGATCCAGATAGGACTGGCCTTGGTCGGCTAAGCCCTCGGTTAAAATGTTACCAGGCATAACGGCGTTGATAGTAATACCGTCTTTGGCGTATTCTAAGGCTGCACTACGCATAAAGCCAAGCTGGCCGGCTTTGCTGGCGCCGTAGTGACTCCAGTTTGGATAGCCAGTAATGGCACCTGTAATGGAGGAGGTGATGACTACCCGCCCATAACCTTGTTTTTTCATGGGGGCCAGCGCGGCTTGTGTCATGAAAAACGTACCTTTGAGATTAACATTGTGCATTTGATCCCAATCGGCTTCGGTCATCTCTGCTAGGCTGGCTTGTGGGAAAATACCGGTATTAGAGCAGAGAATATCCAGACGCCCATGTTCTTGGATCACCTCATCAACCAGGGCTTTACATGCGGCTTGTGATGTCACATCCACTGTTTTAAAGGTGGCGCCAAGTTCGGCTGCTGTTTGCTTGCCAGCGGCCTCATCAATATCGGCAATCACTACGGTTGCACCCCCTTGGATTAGGGTGGCAACAATGCCTTTACCAATACCTTTTGCACCCCCTGTCACAATAGCGATTTGTTGATTTAGATCGAACATACAAGCTCCTTTAAAGTGGGAAGAAAGAGTGACCTATCTTTAGTATAAAGGAGCGGGGAGATAGCGGAAGTATTAAGCTGGATTTGTATGATATATATCAATTTAGTAGCAGTGCTATTGGACTTGATACTCCATCTTTTTTAAGCTGGCGTTGATGGTGGCTAAGCGGCTTTCTTGGTGTTCGATTTTGACTAAAAGGTAATCGAGTTCGGGAGCAACATAGAGTCGTGTTTTACGATTTTTGCTGCTGCGTTGACGTTCAACGATAAGGGCGTTTACAGTACCCTGACCGGTGTCGACTTTTTCTTGTCCTACGACACGATAAGTATGCGTTTTTTGTTTGCCTTTATGAATGACAGGGTAAGAAAATTGTGTTTTGCCCGCCATTAAGTCACAACGCGCTTCGAAAAAAAAGCTTAAAGGGTCGTATAGTGTCGTGTGCAAGGCAAAGTCTTTTTGTGTGTCATTATCCTGATAATGCGCCGTTTGAGCTTGCCAATCGAAATCTAAACGCTGCGTTATTTCTGCTTTTAGCGGTCGCTTGGTGCTTGAGGCGTAGTGCTGAGGTTGGACTTGGCAGTCCTGCATCACAAAGCGTGCCGTTTGTGTTGCCATGGACATCCAGTGATCCATGGAAAAAGTGACTTCGTAATGGTTTTGATGGCGGTGGATCTTAAGATGGTTCTCACCATCGGTGAGCTTATTGTTGTACTTCACGGTAAAAACCGCATCGACATGGTCAATGGTTTGGGCTTGCGCAAAAGGTGCTAGCCACGTCGCTACAAGTAGAATAATGGCGATATAGGCTTTGTGCATCAACGTCATTCTCATGTTTTCTTAGGGTTCAATGCCTTCGTGGCTTTCATCGGTAATGCGGTGGCTTTTGCTTTGTTTTTCCGTTGCAGGAAAACGTGCTGACGCATAACGTACGACTAAGACAGCGATAGCTAATAATAAAATGGCGCCAGAAATATAAACCACCCCCATATTCGGGTCATTGTGGTGGGAAATATCGGCAATCATCAAACGCGTCAAAGCGGTGATCGCCACATAGATCAAAAAGCGCACGGGCATATGGTTGGTTTTGAAATATATCCCTACCATAGCACCAAGCTCCAGATAGATAAATAGCAGCAAGATATCATCAATAGATGCTTTGCCTTTAGCAAAAATCTCCAGTGCTGTCATGCCTCCAGCCCAGACGGTAATGGCACCAATGGCAAAAAGCGCCAGATAATGAAAGGCTTCGACCAGTAAGTTACCAATGGACTCGGCGTGCTCATGAATGCGAGCGCGTAATTGATCTGCGGGATTTTTTTTCATGGCGGTGCTCCTAATATGCATTTGAACCTATCGTTACCCCCCCTTTCCTTGCACCTGATTTTTATTTATATGTATAGCTATACAGAACTCAGATCATGAATTAAGAGGAAAAAGGATGAAAAAAACGGCTTTAATTATAGTGGATTTACAAAATGAGTACTTAGTAACAGGCAAACTGCCCTTAACGGGAATTGAAGAGGCTGCTGTCAATGCTGCTCGGGTATTAGATTGGGCCTGAAAAAAGAGTCCGTCATTTACTAAGCATCATATCAATGCTTTTAGAGAAGCCGATTTGCGGCAATAACTTACTGCAAATGACGTAGAGGCGTTGGTGTTTGTTGGCGCGATGAGCCATATGTATGGATGCAGTAGTATGGGCTATAGCACGATAGTTTTACATGATGGTTGCTTTTGAATTGTATGCGCAGGCAGTGAGTACAGAGTAGTATTTAAATATACTTGAGTATTGGAGGCAGTGGATTTGTTTTTCATAATTTAATATACTGTTTTTTTTGTAACTAATTAATTCTTTTTTATCTGATGGAATCCATATCTTCTTCAGATCTAAAGTCTATTCTGCACTCTAAAAGGGCAAATATTTATTACTTAGAGCACTGTCGCGTGTTAGTAAATGGGGGGCGGGTAGAATACGTGACCGATGAGGGAAAACAGTCTTTATATTGGAATATACCTATAGCTAATACCACTAGTATTCTATTAGGGACTGGAACTTCTATTACGCAGGCGGCAATGAGAGAGTTGGCGAAAGCTGGTGTTTTAGTAGGTTTTTGTGGTGGGGGTGGCACACCTTTATTTAGTGCAAATGATGTGGATGTTGAAGTGAGTTGGCTAAACCCACAATCCGAATACAGGCCGACACAATATTTACAAGATTGGGTTTCTTTTTGGTTTGACGAAGGACTTCGGTTGGAGGCTGCTAAGCGTTTTCAAAAGTTACGTTTGAGATTTTTAAGTGGAAATTGGTTAAACAATAAAAAAATACATGATCAAGGGTTTGTTGTTAGCAGAGAAAAAATTGAAGAATTGATAGAGAATGCTATGACAGAAATAGATAAAAAAGGAAGTAGCATAGATCTTTTGACTGCAGAGGCGCGCTTAACAAAAAAGCTCTATCAGTTAGCTGCTGACACCATGAAGTATGGTGAGTTTACGCGCTCTAAAAGGGGGGAGAGTATTGATCCTGCTAATCGATTTTTAGATCATGGCAATTATTTAGCCTATGGTTTAGGTGCTACCGCTACCTGGGTTTTGGGAATACCGCATGGGCTAGCTGTCTTACATGGGAAAACGCGTCGGGGCGGGTTGGTTTTTGATGTGGCTGATTTGGTTAAGGATGCTTTAGTCTTACCTACAGCTTTTATTGCTGCTGTGCATGGAGACTCAGAGCAAGTGTTTAGACAACGGTGTATCCAGCAATTAACTCAAGCCGAAGCCTTAGATTTTATGATTAAATCCCTACAGCAAATAGCACAAGACTTATCAAGGGTAAAAGCGTGAATGTCGTTTTGATCTCAGAATGTACAAAAGCGGCTTTAAAAGAAAGTCGACGTATTTTAGATCAATTTGCTGAACGCAGAGGAGAGAGAACTTGGCAAACAGCTATTACAGCAGAGGGGTTAAAAACATTAAGGCGTTTATTACGAAAAACGGCTAGAAAAAATACAGCAGTAGCTTGCCATTGGATACGTGGTGTAAACCACAGCGAGTTATTATGGGTAGTGGGTAATACGAGGCGATTTAATTCTCAAGGCGCTGTACCAACGAATATGACTCGACGCAATATATTACGTTTAAGTGATGAGGATGACTGGCTAACTGGGGATTTAATCTATTTGTTAAGTGGACTTGCTGCTTTATTACATGATTTAGGTAAAGCCAGTGATGCATTTCAAGCTAGGTTAGTAGGATTATATAGCAAAGAGCGCAATCTTTATCGTCATGAGTGGGTGTCAGTTCGCTTGTTTCAATCTTTTGTTGGAGGCAGCTCTGATAAACAATGGTTACAAAGATTAGCACAAAAAGATAGGTTAGATACTAGCTATTGGTTAGAAAACATACAAAAAGATGGTTTGGATGTGTCTGTTGATAAGCCATTTTCAAAACTCCCCCCTTTAGCAGCTGCTATTGCTTGGCTAGTACTTACGCATCATCGCTTACCGGTTAATCCTAGTAGTGATTCGGGTTTGCAGACAAATCAGTTTGAGAATTATTTTAAGCAAATTGATGCTAGCTGGAATGAAAGATTGATCGAGGCAGATAAAAAATTAATACGACCCTATTGGAGCTTTAGTCGTGGTTTGCCTGTATCGAATATAGCTTGGCAAAAACGAGCGGCACGTTTAGCACAGCGATTGCTTGCTTATGTGGAAGATAATGCCTCTTTGAATCAATATTTCAATAATTTATATGTCATGCATTTGGCACGATTAAGCTTAATGCTGGCAGACCATCATTATTCTAGTCTAGAGAACATTAAGCAACGTATAAAAATTCGTTCGGGTACAGAGCTGTATGCGAATACACGTCGTCACGATGGCAGTTTGAATCAGACACTAGAAGAGCATTTAGTTGGGGTGGCGATTCATGCTGGCTATATATCGCATAGTTTCCCAGACTTAGAACGATCTTTACCTCGGTTGAAAAACCATAAAGGATTACGTAAACGTAGCGCCATCGCTCGGTTTCGCTGGCAGGATAAAGCAGCGGATTTGGCTGTTAGCAGCAGGGAGGATAGCCAACAGTTTGGGGCATTTATTGTCAATATGGCATCGACGGGGTGCGGAAAAACACTTGCTAATGCTCGGATTATGTATGCGTTATCTAACCCAGAAAAGGGGGCCCGTTTCTCTATTGCGTTGGGGTTGAGAACACTGACAATGCAGACGGGAAAAGCATACCGTGACGAGAAAATGTATTTAGATGATGAGCAGTTAGCGGTTCGAGTTGGTGGGGGAGCTAGTTGTGCACTCTTTGATTATCATCAGCAGCAGATAGAGAAGTTTGGCTCTGAATCCAGACAGGATTTAATAGATGATGAGGGGGGAGTGCTGTACGAGGGCGATTATGATGCTCATCCTTTGTTGCAGCGTACTTTGCATAATCAGAATGTTAAGTCTTTGATTGCAGCGCCCGTTTTAGTCTGTACAGTGGATCATCTTACACCCGCTACAGAGGGGTATAGAGGGGGGCGTCAAATTGCTCCTATGTTGCGTTTAATGACTAGTGATCTAGTTTTAGATGAGATTGATGATTATGGTGTAGAGGATTTGCCAGCTTTGGCGCGACTAGTTCATTGGGCGGGGCTATTGGGTGCTAGGGTGATGTTATCTTCAGCAACATTACCTCCTGCTTTGGTTACAGGGCTATTTGAGGCTTATGCTGCGGGTAGAAAGCAGTATCAAGAGAATCGTAGACAGGCCAACCAGCCAATAAATATATGTTGCTTATGGGTTGATGAGAATGATCAGAAAAAACAATTTTGCTCAACGATGGAGAGCTTTCAGCAGGTCCACACAGAGTTTGTTGCACGGCGGGTTGCTAAGCTAGCGTCTTTAGTTCAACAAAAAAATGTACGTAGAACTTCTAAAATTGTAGATATTGTGGTTGACGCTGAGCAAGATCAGGATGTTTATCAGGCTTTTGCTCAGCGCATCATAAAAAGTGCTTTGAGTCTACATCAAGAAAACCATCATATTGATCCGCAAACAGGAAAGAGAGTGAGCTTTGGCCTTGTGCGAATGGCGAATATAGAGCCCTTGATAGAGGTGGCTTTGCAGCTATTTAAACAAGTGCTACCTGAAAATTATTATATTCATCTTTGTGTTTATCATTCTCAGTTCCCATTATTGTTACGTTCTGCTATTGAACAAGAGCTAGATGCAAGTTTAGATAGGCGACGGCTAGAGCAGGTTTTCTCCTTACCTAGAATTAGAAAATGTCTAGATACTCACTCTCATAGTGAGCATCTTTTTGTAGTGCTAGGCTCGCCTGTTACCGAAGTTGGAAGGGACCATGACTATGATTGGGCTGTGGTTGAGCCGTCGTCAGTACGCTCTATGATCCAGCTAGTAGGGAGGGTAAGACGCCACCGTCCAGAACCCTATTTGAAAACAAATATTCACTTATTGAATCGGAATATACGCTCGTTTTTATATCCTAATGAGCCCGCTTTTACACGTCCAGGGTTTGAAGATAAGACAATACGACTACAAACGCATCTTTTATCTGAGTTGCTGCAAGAGCATGAGTGGCGTTGCTTGGATGCACGCCCTCGTATTATGGCACGTGAGCAGCTTGATGCAGAAAATAGCTTAGTGGATTTAGAACACTATCAGCTACAGAAAAAAATGCTTCCTCAAGCTCAGCCTATTTCTGAAGATCTGCCAGCTTGGATGCTTGAAGGCGTTGGAGACCAAGCACTGACACCAAAACTAGGGGCACATAGTTGGTGGACAGCTGCTTATGCTACCTATATGGCTTTATTACAAAAAGCACAGCCCTTTCGTAAGGAAGAGGGAGAGCGAATAGAGGTTGTTTTACTAATGACAGAGGCAGAAGATGACTATGTATTGCATCGTCGCGTGACAGAAAGAAAGGGCGTTTTAGCTATTGATGTTCCTATAGATGCGTCGATGTTAGTACGCTTACCGGATAGCTGTGTACAGACTCCATACATGTCGCCATGGATACAAGAAAATTATATTGAGCAGGCCCGATTGTACGCACAAAATATGGGTATAAGTGTGACGGCTTGTTCCCAACGCTTTGGTGGGGTGAGCTTATATGAAAATATCCAGGGATGGCGTTATCACACAGCGTTAGGCTTTTCTAAAAACAAAACCTAGATGTTTTATTCATATAGAAGGGAAGGGCTGAATGATTGATTCTTTTCAAAAAAGAAAAATGGGGATAAAACAGGTTATCCATGGGTTTATTCTGCAGAGAGCGCAGAGTAAGTTAGAAAAAATGGATACTGAGGACCCAAAATATTTAGCAGAAAAGCAGAAATATCAACCTGAGGTATGGCTAGAAAATGCTGTGACACGCGTAGGGCAGATTCAGGTTGTAACGCATCCGTTGAAATCCACATATCCGAATGCGCAGATTCGGGAAAGTAGCAGTTTATATTGCCGACCTAAAGACTTGCCTCAGCACGATTTAATTGCTTCTCATGTATTAGGGGAGAGTTTTGAGGATGATGTAACAGGTAATGCGGCAGCGTTAGATATTTTTGCGCTATTGCAACAAGAATATGAAAACAAAACACTTTTGCAATTATGTTTAGATGAAGATAAAGCATTTATTGCTGCTTTACATGATGACCTAGAGGTTGCTGAGCAGTGGGCGCAAGCCTTTGCTAGTGTGGTAGAGCCTAAAACTTCGGGGGTTGCCTCGCATACAGCTGCAAAGCAACTCTATTGGTTAGAGGGTAATGATCCGTATGAGGACGATCATTACTTACTGCTTTCACCGTTACATTCGAGCTCGCTCGCGCAAGCGATTTTTCAGCATATAGATGCCAGTCGATTTAGTGAACAGGCAAAAGAAATACGAGAAGCGATTAAAAACAATAAGAAACATGAAGGAGTCGCGCATTATTACCCCAATTTAGCCGTACAGATGATAGGTGGTTCTAAGCCACAGAATATTTCTGCATTAACGAATAAACGGAAAGGAGTGAACTATTTATTAGCTTCTTTACCACCACAGTGGAAAACAAAGAAGCTTTTACCTCCTTTTTATATAGACTCAATATTTAAATTGTTTGTGCGTCAGCGTAATGAGGTCTGTAACCCTAACTACTGGCTTAGAGAGTTAAAGCAGTTGTTTGCATTAAATCCTCCTGCTAATCGAAAAACTCGGCAGAAAGTTGAGCGTCTTGTGCAAGGGCTGTTGGATGAGTTGTATATGTTTGGCTTAATGTATCAACAACAGTTAGAGCCAGGCTGGAGTGCAGATGTGCGTTGTCAGCTTCCATCGTCACAGCAATTTTGGTTGGATGAAAATCGTGCTTTGCAAGACGAAGATTTTGCTCAACGTTGGTTAAGTTTAGATTGGGAGCGCCAATTAGAAAATGATTTTGCTCGTTGGCTTAATCTAGAGCTAGGGCAATCCGTGAGCTACTTAGGGGATGTAGAGTTTCATCGGTGGGCGAGAGCAATGCGTAACCAGCAGACTTGGCAGCAAGTCATTCGCCAGAGTAGAAAGCAGCTAGAACAACGTTTTAAGGATAAAAGCGAGTATGGCGTTAACACATAATTCTTATTTGGTTTTACCACGCTTAAAAGTTCAAAATCTCAATACGATTTCTAGCCCATTTACTTGGGGGGCGCCTTCTATTACTGCTGCTCTGGGGTTTATGCACGCATTACAACGAAGGCTTCCGAAAGACTGGAAGTGGATGTTCACTTCTGTAGGGATGGTCATTCATGATTTTGAACCACAGGTCAATGGCGATTGGGTTAAAAAGTTTAACTTGACACGCAACCCTTTAGGTAAAGGCGGGGAAACGCAGGGCATTATTGAGGAAGGTAGGGCTCACGCAATAGTTAGCTTAGTGTTTGGTGTGTTCGCTTTGGGGCAGCAAGTGGATGAGAATCAAAATCAACAAAGGTTAGGAGATATTTCATCAATAGTTAATACGATGCGGTTTGCTGGCGGGAGCATCATTCCTCATGACCATTTTAGTCAGCTCCCTTTGTTTTTTATGGAAGGGGAAGAAACTAACGAGCTTGTGTGGGGAAAAATTAAGCGCAGTCTCTTACCTGGATTTGCCCTGTTAAGTCGAGATGATCTTTTAATCAAACACACGCAGTACTTACAAAGTATAAATGCCAATGCAACGGCTTTAGACGCTTGGTTAGATCTATCACGGATTAACCGTCATTGTGTGATGGAGATAGAAGAAAAGGATGGGATGCATAGCGAGAAGATTAAGTGGGAGATATATAGGGCTGCGGGTGAGGCTGGTTGGATTGTTCCGATTCCTGTAGGTTATAGCGCCTTATCAGAACGTTACGAGACTGGCGTGGTGAATAATACAAGAGATTCACGAGTTGCCTTTCGGTTTGTGGAAAGTATGTGTTCGATCGGACAGTGGGTGAGCCCTCATCGGTTATTTGATTTAACGGATTTACTTTGGTCTAGCGTTACGGATCATCAGCTAGGTATATATCGTTGCGTTAATAAAAATTCGCTTCAGGAATTTAATTAAGGAGTTAAAAATGTCACAGCTAAAAACTGCTTCTGTATTAGCGTTTGAGCGTAAACTGGATCCTTCTGATGCTTTGTTCTTTTCTGGAAAGTGGGAAGAAAGAAGTAATGGTGATCAATGGCAAAAAGTAGAGGTTAAAGAGAAATCGGTAAGAGGAACAATATCCAATCGATTAAAAGCGAAAGATCAAGACCCAACTAAAGTTGATGCCCAAATAGAAAATCCGAATTTACAAACGGTTGATATGGCTGCCTTGTCCTCAGAGGACGATACATTGCAGGTTCGTTTTACGCTCCGAGTCCTAGCAGGGGCGGGGATTCCTTCCGCTTGCAATAATATGGATTACCAAGAAAAACTGCAGCAAGTGGTGCAGGCGTATCAGCAAGAGCATGGGTTTAAGGAGTTGGCTAGACGTTATGCGATTAATTTAGCTAATGCTCGATTCTTATGGCGTAACCGTATGGGTGCTGAACAAATCATCGTGCATATAGAGCATGTTGTGCAAGGGCAAGTGCAAGATGGCTGGGAGTTTAATGCGCTAGACTTTTCTTTGAGAAATTTTGAAACGTCCTCTTCAGATCTGGAAAAGCTGGCTACATTAATTGAAGCAGGTTTACTTGGAAAAAAACATGTATTGCTAAAAGTTCGGGCATTTGCTCGTGTGGGAGCAGGGCAAGAGGTATTTCCTTCGCAGGAGTTAATTTTAGATCGAGGGCGAGCAGACAAGAGTAAGACTTTATATGTGGTAGAAAATGCGGCGGCATTGCATTCACAAAAAGTGGGTAATGCGATTCGTACTATTGATACTTGGTACCCTCAGGACGTTGAGCAACTATGTTTAGGACCCATTGCCGTTGAGCCATATGGTTCAGTGACTACTCAGGGCAAAGCATATCGCCAACCAAGGCAGAAAATGGATTTTTATAGTTTGTTGGATAATTGGCTTTTAAAAGATCAAGCACCTGAGACGGAGCAACAACATTATGTGATGGCAGTTTTAATCCGAGGTGGAGTTTTTGGTGATGCAAGCTAAAACACTGAGTCATTATTTCACGATAAATATTTTGAATGATCCTGATTTTCCTGTTCATCAGGTTATGACTGCTGTTTATATGCGTTTGCATCAAGCCTTGGTGCAATTACAGCAGAATCATATTGGGGTGAGTTTTCCTCACTACCGGAAAAACCCTAGAACTTTAGGAGAGATATTGCGCCTACATGGTACGCAGCAGGATTTAGCGGCATTGCGAGAAGGCGTATGGTTACAGCAGGGCGTGCGTGACCATATTATTGTTTCTGATACGATGCAGGCCCCACAAACAGATATGCATTGTCATGTATCTCGTGTCCAGCCTAAATATAATAAAGCTCGTTTAGTGCGACGCCAACAGCGTAGAAAGTCGTTATCTTATCAGGAAGCGCTGGAGCTTTATGAGCATTTTACGCCCTCGACACAGAGATGGCCTTTTGTTGAAATGCGAAGTAAAAGCAGTGCGCAGACTTTTCCATTATTTATCAGTCAGCAACTAACGTCTATAGAAAAAACAGGTGTTTTTAGCTTTTATGGGTTAAGTAGCCAAGCAACAGTCCCTTGGTTTTAAATCCTTAATATTTACCCTTTTTTATAGCGTTGTCATAAGTCATTGATTTCATTGCTATTTATAATTTTATGCAAAAAAGGGTATTTTTCATGTAGAGCTTATAGGTCTTTAAAAACAAAGAGGTTTTTTTTAAAATCATCTAGTTCGCTGCCGCATAGGCAGCTTAGAAATAGCGAGGTATAACGCCGTGGAAGCTGTTAAAGTTCGCTGCCGCATAGGCAGCTTAGAAAACGTACTCGTGTTGGCATCTCTTAATCATTCCGTTCGCTGCCGCATAGGCAGCTTAGAAAAAAGCCCCTTTGTGTTAATTCTACACCAAGCAGTTCGCTGCCGCATAGGCAGCTTAGAAATCGTATTATTTGAAGTGTCGAGCAACAAACAAGTTCGCTGCCGCATAGGCAGCTTAGAAAATCAATGCTTGGTGGTAAGCAATACATTAAACGTTCGCTGCCGCATAGGCAGCTTAGAAATTTACGGTAGGCGTTATGCGATGCGCTTCATCGTTCGCTGCCGCATAGGCAGCTTAGAAAAGTACAAAAAGCATTTTCTAGGGCTATCAGATGTTCGCTGCCGCATAGGCAGCTTAGAAAGATCAACGCTAGAGGAAGTGAAAAATGCTGAGGTTCGCTGCCGCATAGGCAGCTTAGAAAAAGATCGAGTCTAAGATAGATGAAGCGTTGAAGTTCGCTGCCGCATAGGCAGCTTAGAAAAGTAGCGAGAATCGCTCTGCGCGCGTTGCTTCGTTCGCTGCCGCATAGGCAGCTTAGAAAATAAAAACGTTGCAGCCCAACACGAAAGAACCGTTCGCTGCCGCATAGGCAGCTTAGAAATGCAAACCATCATTAATGGCTTCAGCAGCTTCGTTCGCTGCCGCATAGGCAGCTTAGAAAATGACAAGGCCACGGGTGCGTAGCAACACGGGGTTCGCTGCCGCATAGGCAGCTTAGAAAATACGCACCAATGATTTTCTACCATCACACAAGTTCGCTGCCGCATAGGCAGCTTAGAAACTGTACGGCTCTTTCGGTTAGCACCTCGTCAAGTTCGCTGCCGCATAGGCAGCTTAGAAATTTAGCGTCTCTACAGCACCCCGCATAGCTCCGTTCGCTGCCGCATAGGCAGCTTAGAAATGTGACCTTGGTCAGGTGCTGCGCCCCGACACGTTCGCTGCCGCATAGGCAGCTTAGAAAATCGTCTGGCTGCTCGGCTACGTCATCACCAAGTTCGCTGCCGCATAGGCAGCTTAGAAATTTGAGCTTTGGATTTGATACCCCCAACCAACGTTCGCTGCCGCATAGGCAGCTTAGAAATTATGTGGCAAGGCTTTGAGCGTGATTTGACAGTTCGCTGCCGCATAGGCAGCTTAGAAAATCGTCGTCCAACTCGCGTCGCAGCTTTGATAGTTCGCTGCCGCATAGGCAGCTTAGAAATCGTTTCTGGCTGGTAGATCAGGCGGCCGATCGTTCGCTGCCGCATAGGCAGCTTAGAAAATGAAGCGCGCGGCTGGTGATGATCCACTGAGGTTCGCTGCCGCATAGGCAGCTTAGAAAATCGTCGTCCAACTCGCGTCGCAGCTTTGATAGTTCGCTGCCGCATAGGCAGCTTAGAAAGTCGCAAGGAAGTCCAGCTCGACGGGCACTGCGTTCGCTGCCGCATAGGCAGCTTAGAAAACCCCACATAGCTACAAATAGAATCATCATGCGTTCGCTGCCGCATAGGCAGCTTAGAAAAGATACAAAAGTATGCCAGTGAGCTCGTCTTAGTTCGCTGCCGCATAGGCAGCTTAGAAAGCATTCTCCCCCCTCCGCCCCCCGCTGGGGGGGTTCGCTGCCGCATAGGCAGCTTAGAAAGTCTTGGTCGGTTTCTTCATCAACACGTAGCACGTTCGCTGCCGCATAGGCAGCTTAGAAAATAGCAAGACGCTATGACCGCTAAGACTACAGGTTCGCTGCCGCATAGGCAGCTTAGAAAACCCCAAGACCGAGCTGGCGACCTGATCAAGAGTTCGCTGCCGCATAGGCAGCTTAGAAATTTAGGGAATCCAGCCCCCAACGCCAATGGTAGTTCGCTGCCGCATAGGCAGCTTAGAAAGTAAAGGCTTGGGCTTGTTGCGTCTATTATAGGTTCGCTGCCGCATAGGCAGCTTAGAAACTGTCGTCTAAGTTGCTTTGCTTTTTCCTGCAGTTCGCTGCCGCATAGGCAGCTTAGAAAATACAAAGACAGCTTGGGCTACTGGACGATCGGTTCGCTGCCGCATAGGCAGCTTAGAAATTTAACTAGTTTCATATAACCTCCGGCTTAACGTTCGCTGCCGCATAGGCAGCTTAGAAATCGTAGTCTCTTAATAGCTGCGCGGCTGAGTCGTTCGCTGCCGCATAGGCAGCTTAGAAAAATGTAAATTTGGTCGATCTCCTCGCCGTTATGTTCGCTGCCGCATAGGCAGCTTAGAAATGTATCGCTGACCATTGCCACACGCTCCAGAGGTTCGCTGCCGCATAGGCAGCTTAGAAAGATGAAAAGAAGCGACATATCCACGCCACCATGTTCGCTGCCGCATAGGCAGCTTAGAAATTTGCCGCGCTCGCTGGGGTGTACCCACAAGTGTTCGCTGCCGCATAGGCAGCTTAGAAAATCTTCAAGAATTCCGTCTTAATCGTATGCGCGTTCGCTGCCGCATAGGCAGCTTAGAAAAGACCGAGACCGTGAAAAAGCACAGGTGTTAAGTTCGCTGCCGCATAGGCAGCTTAGAAAGAGAAGCACTAACAACGCTATCGCCCACAGCCGTTCGCTGCCGCATAGGCAGCTTAGAAATTTGCAACTTCGATTAACTCCGAGTTTTCTGGGTTCGCTGCCGCATAGGCAGCTTAGAAATATGGAGGATGTGAGCGGCTTTGTATTGGCTTGTTCGCTGCCGCATAGGCAGCTTAGAAAGCGAGTTAAGCCACGTATTATCGGTGCGCCCGGTTCGCTGCCGCATAGGCAGCTTAGAAAAGCCTGCGTATCAAAACGCATGAGCTCTGGCCGTTCGCTGCCGCATAGGCAGCTTAGAAAATAAAAACGTTGCAGCCCAACACGAAAGAACCGTTCGCTGCCGCATAGGCAGCTTAGAAAGATATGAGGCAAGAGTTAACGAGCACATTGCAGTTCGCTGCCGCATAGGCAGCTTAGAAAGCACTTTCACGCATTATTACTGGTGCCGTCTTGTTCGCTGCCGCATAGGCAGCTTAGAAATATGGAGGATGTGAGCGGCTTTGTATTGGCTTGTTCGCTGCCGCATAGGCAGCTTAGAAAATCTGGTTTAGCGCGCCAGACGTCAGGCATGTGTTCGCTGCCGCATAGGCAGCTTAGAAATGTACACGTCACGACGATTACCAATTCGCACTGTTCGCTGCCGCATAGGCAGCTTAGAGACATGCAGGGTTATTTGACGCGTTGATCTATAAGAGCGCTGATGATTAATACGGCTATAACGGGTGCGACCCAGCCTAAACCAATGGTGGCACCAGGAAGGGTTTGGATCCAAGCGGGAGTAAAGCCTGTAATATTGGCCGCCACGAGCCCATCCATGAGCCCAAACAGGGCAGCAATACTTAAAGTGGGGATAAATACACGTGAGGCGTTGCGCCAATAGGGCATGGCTAAACATAAGAAAACAAGCGTAATGGCAATGGGGTAGAGGATAAGCAGCGCAGGGACGGCGATAGCAATAAGCTGTTCGAGCCCTTGGTTGGCGATGAGCATGCTTATTAAGCTCAAAGCAAAGACCGCTTTAGGATAGGAAATATGTAATAGCTGGCTAAAATATAAACCACATGCAGAAATTAAACCAATAGCAGTGGTTAAGCACGCCAAAATAATAATCAAAGCCAAGAGCGCATTACCCATTGCTCCAAATATGTGGTTAACAAAAGCACTCAGAATGGGGGCGCCAGTAGCCGCCTGCGGGGCAAGTATACCGCTACTTGCTCCTAGCCAAATCAATGATAGGTACACCACAGCTAAACCTAGCGCTGCAATCAGCCCAGCAGTCATGGTGTAACGGGTTAGGCGTTTAGGGTCATGTATCCCTTTTGCGCGCAGAGCTTGAATGATCACGATCCCAAAGACTAATGCAGCAAGCGCGTCCATGGTTTGATAGCCCTGAGTGAACCCTTCGGCAAAGGCATTTTCTACATAAGGACCGCTGGGCACTTGTACGCTGCCGGCCGGCCAGAAGATGGCGGCGAGCGCCAGAACGGCTAACCCTATGATTAATATAGGCGTGATGAGCTTACCTACCGTATCGACCAGGCGTCCAGGGTAGAGCGCGATTAGCATCACAATGAGGAAATAGATGAAGCTGTAAATGGCTAAAGCCAGTTCACTTTCCCCAAGAAAAGGAACAACGCCAATGGAGTAAGACACGGTGGCTGTCCGGGGGGTGGCAAACAAAGGCCCAATAGTCAAATAAATCGCGGTGCCAAAAACAGTGCCTGCGAGACTTCCTATAGGTCGGGTGACTACTTCTAAACCACCGCCTATGCGGGCTAAAGCAACTACCGTTAGCAATGGCAGGCCGACTCCGGTTAAAAGAAAACCGAGCGCTGCTGCCCAGATAGAGTCACCAGCAAGCTGACCGACCAAAGGAGGAAAAATGATGTTGCCTGCACCTAAAAATAGAGCAAAAGTCATGAAGCCCAAGCTAATGATATCTTGGGCGCGTAGAGTGGAGTTCATAGGAAATACACAAGAAAACAAAAATGAGCTACAGCTCAAATGTTGCCTATGATACTGCAAATTGAAGGGTGGAGCTTAGGGTTTATGTTATCTTGACGGTTAAAACGGCTTTTCAATACACTAGGGCGATGTTTTTCATTTAAATTGTAAAAAGTGTCAAAAGGTGAGCTTATCTTTAGTTCCCCCTTGACGAGGAAGGAGAGGAGTACAAATGAAAGTTAAAAAAACACTTATGCGGCTTACGACGGCAAGTATCGTATCGATGGTTGCTGTTTTTGGATCAGCTCAAGCCGCTCGTATTGCGATTGGCCCGCCCGCCAGTGAGACGAACTCTGTCTCCAAAGTGATTTTAGAAGCCTATGGCATCAAAGATTATCAAGCATTCCAAGAAGGGTTTGGGAACGCGGCAGATTTAGTCCAAGACGGTAATATTGATATTTCTTTTGGGATCTTGGGTGTGCCGGCTGGCAGTATTGAGAGCCTAAATGCTTCCACGGGTGATGTGGTGATGCTGGGGCTATCTGATGAGGTGATCGCTAAAGCAGAACAAACCAGTGGCTACCAAAGCTATAACATTCCTAAAGAGGCCTATGGTTTTTTAGATGCGGATGTACCCACCATTGCCGCTTTTGCCATCATGGTAGCAAATAATGACACCATTGACGAAGAGCTAGGCTATCAGTTGGCTAAAGTCATGGTAGAAAATGCCAAGGAAATCACGCATGCTCAAGGTGCTCAGCTCACGCTAGAAAATGCGCTAAATGGTGCGGCTGGTATTCCTATTCACCCTGGTGCTAAGCGTTATTACGAAGAGCAAGGTTTAACCGTAGAGGGCCCTGTGGCGAAACTCAAAGCCGATGCGAGCAAACGCAAATCCGAATTTACCTTAGGAACAGGTAGTCAGGGGGGCACGTACTATCCTTTAGGTGGGGAGATTGCTAATATTTGGAATAAACACACCGCGGGTAGCTTTACGAACGTGGAAACAGGCGCCTCTTTAGAAAACTTGGCAAGTATTGGCCGCGGTCGTATGGATGTAGGCATGTCAGTACACGTGCCGGCCTTGGATGCGATTAACGGAACAGGGGAATTTAAAGGCAGAAAAGTCGAAAATGTGTCTTTTATCGGCCATGTTTACCCAGAAGTCGTACAGATCGTGACACGTAAAAAAACTGGTATTACAAACTTGGCAGATCTTGCTAAGTAATGAAATTAAAACAGAAAAGGAACATAACGTTCCTTTTCTGTTTTTTTGTGGATTTCCTTGGGGCAGTAACGAAAAGTGGTGTTTTTATGATTAGCAAAAATAACAAGTTAACCCAGGTTGAACAAATAACAAAAGCAGAACAAGAAGCAAAAGCCGTATTACAAAAATACGATAGAGAAAGTAATTTTCGTGAAGAAATCGGGGTGTGGGCTTGGGTGGTTGCTTTTCTAGGAATATCACTGACTGTATTCCATATTTATACCGGTTATTTTGGTACCTTTCCCTCTCAAAAGCAGGGCGCTGTCCATTTGGGAACCGCGCTCGGGCTGATTTTTTTGTTATTTCCCTTTAAAAAAGGGCAGCAGCTTTTTCAGAAAACGGTGCCTTGGTATGACGTTCTTTTGGCCTTTTTGGCGATGTACGTTACCTATTACAAAATTATCAATTTTGATGAGTTGTTACAGAGCATTACGTGGGGATATAGCCAGTTTGATACGGTTTTGTCTGTTATTGCCGTTTTTTTATTGTTAGAAGCCACACGTAGAACGGTAGGAATACCTATTGTGATTGTGGCTACTGTCATGATTGGTTATGCCTTGTATGGCAATTACATTCCTACAAAAACCTTATCGCATCAGGGTTACGAGTTTACCGACGTAGCGACTCGTCTTTGGTATCGCGACAGCGGGATTTTTGGGACACCTTTACAGATTTCCGCTAAATACATTTATCTGTTTTTGTTTTTTGGTGTGATTTTAGTCAACACCCGTATTGGGCAATTTTTTAATGATTTGGCCTTTGGCTTAACCGGACGTTTTACCGGCGGCACAGCAAAGGCCGCTGTGGTTGCAAGCTCATTACAGGGCATGGTGTCGGGGAGCTCTGTGGGAAATACGGTGGCCTCCGGTTCGTTTACCATCCCTATGATGAAAAACTCTGGGTTTAAGCCCGAGTTTGCCGCAGGCACCGAGGCCGCGGCCTCCACCGGGGGGCAGATTATGCCGCCCATTATGGGGGCAGCAGCGTTTATTATGATGGAGTATCTGGGGGTGTCGTATGCAGTGATTATGGCGGCCGCCATAATTCCAGCAAGCCTCTATTTTTTAGGGATTTTTATTGGTACCCATTTTGAAGCCAAACGTTTAGGCATTGTTGGTTTACCCAAATCTGAGCTGCCAAATGTTGCGCAGCAGATGAAACAGTACGGCTATATGTTGCTTCCTTTGATGGTGATTATTAGCACCGTTATGATTGGCTACACACCACAGCGTGCCGTGATCTATGGGATTGTGACTGCCTTTTTAGTTAGCTTTGTTCGCAAAGAAACACGCTTGGGGATTAAAAAGTTTTTTTATGTGTTAGAGCAGGGGGCTCGCGTGGCTTTGCCGGTGATTGCCGCCGTTGCTACCGCGGGGATTATTGCTGGCGTAGTCAGTATGACAGGCTTAGGAGCAAAATTTGCCGCTAGCATTATTGCGCTTTCAAACGGTTATTTGTTTTTAGCGCTGTTCTTTACCATGATTGCTTGTTTAGTGTTAGGAATGGGGCTACCTACCACGGCCAACTATGTGGTGACCGCAACGATTGCGGCGCCAGCGCTCATTAACGGTTTTGATTTAGCCCCCATATCGGTGCATATGTTTGTATTTTATTTTGGGATTTTGGCAGACATCACTCCACCTGTATGTTTAGCTGCTTATGCCGGTGCGGGTATTGCACAGGCTAACCCATTTAAAAGCGGTGTTACTGCCGTAAAACTTGCTATTGCTGCATTTATTGTGCCTTATATCTTTGTGTATAGCCCTATTCTGGTAATGGAAAATGTGACGGCACTGCCTTTAATTGCTACGATTATCACCGCGGTTTTAGGTATGGTAGCTGTTAGCAGCTCGATGATCGGTTTTTATAAAGCGTACTCCAAACCTTACGAGCGGATTTTGTTATTTGTCGCAGGTATTATGCTGATTTTCCCAAATGTGGTGGGGGCTTTAGTGGGCTTGCCTTTAATGATAGCGATTTGGTTTTTACAAAAATCACGCTGATTTCATGATGACCTCGTAAAGGATTTGTTCAGTTGTATCAATTACCTTATTAAGGACACTTTTTATATAAAAATAAACCGATTTAAAATCAATGGGTTATAAGCGGCTCCGTGTGGGCCGCTTTTTTTTGGTATTTGTCAGGTTTTGCAACAAAAGCAGAGAGCTTGAGCATTTTGGTATGTCATTAGGCGTGCTACTTTGAACTTAACAATGACGCCGGGCGAACATAACAGCTCCGCCCTAATTTATTGTTTTGACCAATGAAAAGGAGAGTTCAATGAATAAATTAACAGCTATCACAGTATGCTCATTAGCATGTGTATTTGGTACCAGTGCATTTGCTCAAACCACTGCACCCTCTGCACCACCGGCACCGGCTGCGTCGGCAACACAGGCTGAAATGGTAAAAGGGTGGGGTGTCAAACATAACCTGATCGGTAAAAATGTTTATAACGAACAGGATGAAAAAATTGGCGATATCCGTGATGTGATTTTAAATGAGAATGGAACGGCTACCCATTATGTAGTAGGGGTGGGTGGATTTTTAGGAATGGGTGAGCATGATGTCTCCCTTCCTTTTAATGAATTGCAACTGGTTAATGACCGCTTTAATTTACAGGGTTACACCAAAGAGCGCTTAAAAGAGTTACCGAAGTGGAAGTAATACGGAACTAGCTCACGGCACTCAACTCTACTTGTAAGGAGTACTATCATGGATCCAATTCGTCCTGGACAGACCACCGCTACCCACCCAACAGGGCAGGCGACGATCAACCCAGCCCCTTACAGCCATTACACGAACGGTTGTTCAGTTAAAGAAAATCTTTTAGATCAAGACATCTATAACGAGCATGGCGACAAAATGGGGGATTTACGCGATGTAATATTAGGCGCAGACGGCCGCGCCCAATATTATGTTGTGGGCGTGGGAGGTTTTTTAGGCATGGGAGAGCATGATGTACGTATTGCATGCGATCACATTGAACACACCGGCGATCGTTTTGTTTTGCGAGGTTATACAAAAGATCAGCTTAAAGAACTGCCTAACACGCAGAACCTGCGTCAAATTTAGCTAATTTATTCGCTTAGAAAATAAGCCAGGCTCTATCGTTTTAAAGACGGTAGGGCCTTTTGTTATTTTTACAAAAGCAGTGCGTTAAGCAGATTTCCCACCCCAAAGTAAAAAATAAAAATAAAAAAAATGGCCAAGGCAACCACAAGGGTTTTATGGGCGATCTGAAAGAGTATTTTTTTTAGGATGGTCATTCGTATTTTTAAACTAGAGTAAATGGTTTCTAATATACATCAATTATTTGCTAAAGTCTTTTTATGGTGGCTTACTAAAGGTAAAATTGCTAATTAGATTTTTACACCTTACTATCTAGTTTGAAACAAGATGTACAGGCCTTTGCAGCAGTGGATCGCTCTGCAATATGTCTACGGTGCGCTAAGGAGTAGTAAATGGCAGTTAGCCAGGCAAGCATAATTCAGTCATTAGAAAACCTGGTCTCTGACTTGGATCAGAGTGAGTTTATTTTTTCTTTTCTCGACGCTTACGGTTTTCCTAAAAGCACCATCACTCGGCTAAGAAAAGAGGGGGACAGCCGAAATGTGGCAGAAAATGGTGATATCGGGCTACGTAAGCAGCTGTATTTTCGTGCCGTAGATCAGGGTGAAGACCTGAGTGCTCAGCTAGACGCGTTGTCCGAGAGCAGCGTGGTCGCACGCAATGACATCCGTTTTGTGCTAGTGACAGACTTCAAAAACCTACTGGCTGTTGACCTGAAGGCGGAAGAGCGATTAGACATTGAAATTCACGAATTAGATAAACATTATGGCTTTTTCTTACCCTTAGCTGGTTATGAAAAAGCCGTAATGTATTCTGAGCACCCCGCAGACCTAAAGGCCTCTGAAAAAATGGGGCAGCTGTTTGATTTAATTCGTGAGCGTAATGAATTAACCAATAGCGAAGACATTCATGCATTAAACGTATTTCTGACGCGCCTTTTATTTTGCTTTTATGCAGAAGATACAGGGATTTTTGAGGAAGGGCAGTTCAGTTATGCGCTTGAGTCTTATACCAAAGAGGACGGTTCGGATTTAGATCAGTTTTTCTATGATCTTTTCACTGTGCTGAATTTAGAGGAAAACTCGGCAGAGCGCAAAAAAATGCCAGCGCACTTTCAGTCCTTTAAGTATGTCAATGGGGACTTGTTCAGTGCTGATGAGCCTATTCCCGAGTTCAGCCGCAGAGCCCGTCGTATTTTGCTGGATTGTGCTCGTCTAAATTGGTCTGAAATCAACCCCGATATTTTTGGTTCTATGTTTCAGGCAGTGATTGATGAGGAACAGCGGAGCAATCTAGGCCAGCACTACACCTCTGTGTCTAACATTATGAAAGTCATCCAGCCGTTATTTCTTGATGACCTTTATGCCGAGTTAGACAAAGCCAAAGGCAACGAGAAAAAGCTCAAAGCATTGCTCGTGCGCTTACAAAAGTTGAGTATTTTTGACCCTGCTTGTGGTTCGGGTAACTTTTTGATTATTGCCTATAAAGAGTTACGTCGCCTTGAAATGCAGATCATTGATGCGCTCAATGCCGCCAGTCAGCAAACAGTGATGTATTACTCCGGCATTAAGCTAAGCCAGTTTTACGGTATCGAAATAGACGACTTTGCCTGTGAAATCGCTACCTTATCGCTTTGGTTGGCAGAGCACCAAATGAATACTGAGTTTAAGGCAAAGTTTGGTTATGCTGAGCCTGCATTACCCTTACGTGATGGCGGGAACGTGGTCTGTGGTAATAGCTTGCGTTTGGATTGGGAGGAGGTTTGCCCACCAGTTGACGAGCAGGGTGAAGAGCGAGAGGTTTATATTTGTGGGAATCCGCCTTATCTTGGGGCTCGTAATATGAATAAAGAGCAGAAGCAAGATATGGCCGCTGTATTTGTTGGGTGGAAGGGGTATGGAGACCTTGATCTTGTTGCTTCTTGGTTTTGGAAAGCAGCGCAATATATCTCAGGTCGTACTGCGCAATTTGCCTTGGTATCAACGAACTCCATTTGCCAAGGGGAGCAAGTGGCGATGTTGTGGCCCACTATTTTTGAACAAAATTTAAAGATCCGGTTTGCATACCCCACTTTTTCATGGAAAAACCAAGCAAAACAGAATGCCGCGGTTCATGTTGTGATTATAGGGGTCGCCAATGTAGCTGATGCAAAAGAATGTGTCTTGTATCGGACAGAGAAAGAGGGCTCTACACACCGTATAGTTGTTAAAAATGTCAGTCCTTATCTCTTTGAGGGAACAGATAGAGTGGTCATAAGCCGGAGAGACCCTATTTGCAAGGTATCTCCAATGGTTTTTGGAAATATGCCAAACGACAGCGGCCATCTCTTGTTGAGCAACGAGGAGAAACAAAGCTTGGTTTATCATGAGCCTGATGCAGTCAAATGGATTAAACCTTTGTTGGGGGCTCAGGAGTTCCTACAAGGCAAACAGCGTTGGTGTTTATGGCTTGAAGGTATAACTCAAACAGAACTTGATTCTTTACCTTTGGTTCAGAATCGAGTTAATCAAGTGAAAACCGCTCGATTAGAAAGTGCTAGAACAGCAACGCAACAACTTGCCCAGCAACCGCATCTTTTTGGTGAAATACGACAACCCAAAGACGGTCATTACATTCTAGTACCAAGCGTTTCCTCTGAGCGCCGTCACTATATACCTATAGGGTTTATGAGTGCTGATGTGATTGCAAGTAACGCTAACATGATGATCCCCAACGCCACCCTCTACGAGTTCGGCATCCTTACCTCTGAAATGCACAACGACTGGATGCGCACCGTAGCTGGGCGTTTAGAAAGTCGTTACCGCTACTCAGCCACCTTGGTCTATAACACGTTCCCTTGGCCAGACGTGACCGAGCCCAAGCGTAAGCACATTGAGTCTTTAGCTGAAGAGGTTTTACTTATCCGTGAGGATTACCCAGATAAGACCTTAGCGCAGCTTTATGATCCCGACACCATGCCCGAGCCTTTATTACAGGCACACAAAAAATTAGACCGTGCCGTAGAAGCCTTGTATAGAGAAAGACCATTTCGTGATGCTTCCGAGCGCTTAGAGCATCTATTTGCTCGCTATGAAAAGTTAATTGCGGCAGAGAAAGAACAGGCGTTGGCAAAAAAGAAAAAGGGGAGTAAGTCGTAATGGCTAATTTATTGACCGTCAATTACAAACAAACTGGCAAAAGCGCTAACCTTAATGAAATGGGCATGCGTGAAATGCAGGCCCGTGCTTTTGAGTACAGAAATGCGCAGTATCTCTTGCTTAAAGCGCCACCTGCCTCTGGGAAGTCACGGGCGTTGATGTTTTTGGGCTTAGATAAGCTTCACCATCAAGGTATTAAAAAAGTGATTGTGGCGGTACCGGAAATGTCCATCGGCGCTTCGTTCAGAAATACCCGCTTAAGCGAGTTTGGTTTTTTTGCAGATTGGGTGGTTGATGCGGGCTATAACCTGTGTGTGCCAGGAGCGAATGAAGAAGGCAAGGTGAATACCTTTGTGCGCTTTATGTCAGATCCTGCCGCACAGATTTTAGTGTGTACACATGCCACTTTGCGTTTTGCTTATCAAAAACTGACGCCATCTGCTTTTAATGACACCGTTGTGGCCATTGACGAGTTTCATCATACCTCTGCGGATGAAGAAAATCGGTTAGGAGAACTGATTGACGGCTTAATGAAAGGCTCTAATGCCCATATTATTGCCATGACGGGTTCGTATTTCCGTGGTGATGCGGTACCGATTTTGCTGCCCGAGGACGAGGAAAAATTCACTCAGGTTACCTATTCTTATTATGAACAGTTAAATGGGTATCGCTACTTAAAGTCCTTGGGGATTGGCTATCACTTTTATACAGGGCGTTATTTGGATGCGCTGCATGAGGTATTAGATACCACTAAAAAAACCATTATCCATATTCCAAATGTTAATTCCGTGGAATCCACCAAAGACAAGTACTCAGAAGTGGATCATATTTTAGATGTGATCGGTACGGTCGTGGATAGAGATATGAAAACGGGGATTATCACGGTTAAAGATAAAAGCGGTCGCTTATTAAAAGTGGCGGACTTAGTCGATGACAACCCCATGCGAGTCGAGGTGCAAAACTACCTACGCAATGTGTCTAAAGCAGAGGACATGGACATTATTATTGCATTGGGAATGGCTAAAGAAGGCTTTGACTGGCCATGGTGTGAGCATGTGCTTACCGTGGGCTATAGGTCGTCTTTAACCGAAATTGTGCAGATTATAGGACGTGCTACACGTGATTGTGAGGGTAAAACCCATGCGCAATTTACGAATCTGATTGCGCAGCCGGATGCCAATGACAAGGATGTGAGAGTTTCTGTTAATAACATGCTGAAAGCGATTACTGTGTCATTGCTGATGGAGCAGGTGTTAGCGCCGTCTATTAAGTTTAAACCACGCTCTCGTATGGAGCCTGGTGAGAAGGTGGAGCCTGGCACCGTGCTGATTGATGATACGACGGCACCCGTATCTGAAAAGGTGATGAAAGCACTGGAAAACATAGACAACATTAAAGCGGCCATTTTGCAAAAACCAGAGGTGGTTGCACCCGCGGTGACGGGCGAGGTTGATTCCGAGGTGTTAGGTCAGGTAGAGATCCCTAAGATTGTAGAAACCCTCTACCCTGATATGGATGAGCATGAGGTGCAGACGGTAGCAGAGGCGGTGCAGTTATCGTTGGGTGTACAGGCGACTGGTGGTGTGATTGATGAAGCGGACTTGCCAGAAGGAGCAGATATCTTTGTGCCTCCTGGAGTAAAAGAAACGGGGGAGCCGTACCAGAAGCCAACTGAGGAGACGGGCGGTGCGCCGAAACTAAATCGTAAGTTTGTTTTGATTGATAAGAAGTTCGTTAATATTGAGCATTTGAATGTGGATTTAATTCGTCAGATTAATCCATTTCAAGGGGCGTATGAGATTCTTTCTAAGGCTGTGACCCCTGCTGTATTAAAAACGATTCAAGATACGGTAGTCGCTATGCGCTCTAACATGTCTGAAGAAGAAGCGATTATTTTATGGCCACGCATTCAGAATTTTAGAAAGGATAAAGGACGAGAGCCCTCTGTGACTTCCGGTGATCCGTATGAGAAGCGCTTAGCTGAAGGTTTGGCCTATTTGAAGCGTAAGGCTCAGGAACGCAAGGCTGCACAGGTTAGTATGTCATAGGGTAGGGGCATGGCAATTAGGCATAGTAAAAGCAAAATGGCCAATCGCTTATCACTGGATGATATTTTTAGTGGTCCGGATGAGTTTGGGTTGTTGGATGTGGCACCCAAGGCAATAAGCCAAAATGCACCGATTGAAATTACGAATTTTGAGGCGATTAACGCTTTTGTGGATCAGCATGGGCGAGCGCCGAGCCAAGATGGCGATTTAGCAGAAAAGCTGTTAGCCAGACGTTTGGCGGGTTATCAAAACAATAGCAGTTTTCACTCCACTTTGGCTCCATATGATCGGTATGGTTTGTTGGTTTCGGGAAAGGAAAAGGGCATCGCGCCGCAAGAAGCGCTAGAGGCGGCTTCCTGTGATTTGGTTGATGATGGACAGCCCAAGAATATTCCTCCCGATGAGGTTACCTCTTTAGATGATATTTTTGCTAGCGCTGAATTCAATGACCTAAATTTAGGTGACCAAAGTTTATTCGATATTAAACATGTCCCCGCTATCACAGAGCGAGAGCAGCCTGATGAAATAGCTCAGCGTCGTGTGTGTGAAGATTTCTATCAGTTTGAGCCAATCTTTTTGGAAGTGCAGCAAGGGCTGAAATCAGGAGAGATGAAGACAGTTCGCTTTAACCTGACCTCACGGGTGGAGGAAGGTGATCTGTTCATCATGGAAGGGGTGCTTTGCTTAATTGATGAAATAGGCGAGTACAGAGAAGACAGCCAAGGTCGTTATGACCCTCGGCTACGAGTCATTTTTGAAAATGGCACCGAGTCAAATCACCTTTTACAGTCACTTGCCAAGCGTCTTTATATGGATGAAACAGGGCGTAGGGTTGTACGTAGTGCCGAGTCCGTCGTCGATGCGTTTAATAATATTTCTCATAAAGACAAGCGTGCTGGACAAATCTACTTTGTGACAACGCTAAGCGACAATCCGGTTTTAAAAGCCATACCCAACCTGATTAAAATTGGCTACACCGAACAAACGGTAGAAGAACGTATAAAAAATGCCGAACGAGATATCGCCTTTTTAGAAGCTCCCGTTAAGATCCTAGCCTCTATCGAATGCTATAACTTAAATCCCAATAAGTTTGAATCATTGATTCATGGTTTTTTGCATGCTCAACGTTTAAAAATGACTCTAGTGGGTAAGGATGGCAAAAATTACAGCCCAAAAGAATGGTTTTCAGTGCCATTAGACACCGCACGAGAAGTGGTCAGACGCATCATTGACGGCAGTATTGTGCATTATCGAATGGATAATACGACGGGGAGATTGGTGGGTAAAGGGGAGGGACGTCAATTAGAGGGCTATTTGTAAATTACGGTAGTTATTAGAGCAGATCACAAAAACTGTTAAAGGAGTTGGTAGCTATGGCAACGTTTAATCCCAATGAGTTAAAAAGAAAACTCAGAGAGGCCCAGCGTAAAGAATCACAGCCATCAAGCAGCTGATCGATGAGTTTGTCTGATATTGGCATTCTGATATCCTTCTTCGATATTGTTAAGAATGCCATTTACACAGATATTTTTACACTCTCCTCTTTCTGCGTATCAGTTTGCACATACTGAACACTTCTAAACGCATCCAGCTTCCATGCTCCCTTGCGCAGAGATACTTTTGAATCACTACCCTTACGCCTAGGCATGAGGCCAATCTGGAGAAAAGAAACCTCAAGAACGCTTGCTGCCACGAGGCCTATCATTTCATCAATTTCCTTGGCTTTGCCAAGGCTATCTATTCCGTGGTCTAAGATGCTTTTCACCTGCCTCTTCCAGCTTTCATCACAAACGGTGACCGTATCCTCGATCGCCAATCCCAGTAATTTCAGCGCTTTTGAGCAATACTTCCGCCAAGTAGGGATATGATTTGATTCTTTCAATGCGTACCAAGCATCTGAGCCAAAGAGATCTTCAATCACCCCTTTGAACGCCAGAAATTTGGTGTATTGATTCTCAGCCATCTTTATGCCTAACGCTTGAGTTAAGCCGCGCCGCGAAGCGGCGTCGGCTTGAACGAATTGTTAGACATTATTTGCCGACTACC
>NZ_BAABKD010000007.1:0-131329 GCF_039543645.1 Paenalcaligenes hermetiae
CCCATAAAACGAATACATATCAAAACTGATCTTGATCAGTTCGTGCTTTTTCCCAGATTGGATACGTGGTGCTGCCCACCCCGTATCGACCAGTTACCGCTTGACGACCAGAGCAAGGTGGACCCACTCCTTTTCCATTCCGAACAGGACAGTGAAACGCCTTAGCGCCGATGATAGTGGGCGTACGCCTGTGAAAGTAGGTCATCGTCAAGCTCTTATACCAAAAACCCCCATCGGTGATCCGATGGGGGTTTTTTTATGCCTGTGTGCTTTTAAACAAGGTAGAATAGGCTAATTATAGCAGTCTGATTTATTTAGCATTTGGAGGAACGCATGTCCCAATCTACTATGCCTGAACCACAATCTGGCCTTTCTCCTAAGCATCTTACGCATGCCTTATATGCAGTATTTTTGCTTGGCCTAATCGGAGCTCCTGTGTTTGGTGCGGCAATGATTGCTGCGGTTGTGGTGGCATATTATAAACGTAGTGATGTAGCAGGTACTGTTTACGCTACGCATTTTGATTGGCTGATTAAAACCTTTTGGTGGGGCGTTTTGTGGATAGGCCTAAGCGCTATGCTATTGGTGATTTTTATTGGCTGGTTAACCGGTGTAATGGCTTTTGTTTGGCTGATTTATCGTATAGCTAAGGGTTGGTTTGCATTGTTTGAAAATCAAACTCCTTCTTTAGAGTAATTAGAATAAATAAAAAGGCATCATGATCATGATGCCTTTTTGCTAGGGCAAGAGTATATGAGCTTACTTAAAAACTACGGTACGTTGTCCATTTAAGAAAATGCGATGTTCTACATGCGCTTTAACAGCGCGGGCTAAGACGAGAGATTCGACGTCGCTTCCGACTTGTGTAAGCTCATTAGGACTCATGTCGTGACTGACGCGCTCAATATCTTGTTCAATGATAGGGCCTTCGTCTAAGTCCTCTGTGACATAGTGGGCGGTTGCACCAATAATTTTTACGCCACGAGCATGCGCTTGATGATAGGGGCGCGCACCTTTGAAGCTGGGTAAGAAACTATGGTGAATATTGATGGCACGCCCAGATAAAGCCCGACACATTTCAGGAGACAAAATCTGCATGTAGCGTGCTAAAACGACTAAATCCACTTGGAGTTCATCGACAAGTTGTAGAATCTGCTTTTCTTGAGTAGCTTTGGTTTCTGGAGTAACAGGTAAATGATGAAAAGGTACCTGATACGATGCTGCTAGCGAGGCATGGTCTGTGTGGTTAGAGACCACACCAACGATTTCAATGGGAAGCTGTCCTGCATGAGTGCGAAAGAGCAAATCATTTAAGCAGTGCCCTTGGCGACTAACTAATAATAGAACACGCGCTTTTTGTTGAGCATCGTAAATATGCGCATCCATTTGATACTGGCTAGCGATGGGAGCAAAAGCTTGTTGGAGCTGCTGGACCTGGCTTGCTTGAGGTAGGCTAAAGTGGATACGTAAGAAAAAGCGTTGGGTTTCGGCGTCACCAAATTGCTCTGCTTCTACAATATTACCTTGTCGTTCTAAGAGCCAGCCTGTTACCGAGTGCACAATTCCTGTGGTGTCTGGACAGGAAATGGTTAAGATGTAATCGTTCATTTTGCCTCAAAATAAAAAGTGCTAAACCCATCTAATATAGGATGGATTTAGCCTTTTACACAAAATTTAATTTTAACGCATGTGCCGTGTGCTGCCTAATTAAGCGAAGGGTTTTACATAGCAGAAACAAGCTTGTCTGATGAGTATGAGTTATGGTGCTAAACGTTGGATAGACCAGCCTTGCTCTTGTTTTTGGTAGAGATAGCGGTCATGTAGACGACAGGTTCGACCTTGCCAAAATTCAATGCGCTCGGGCTGGAGGTAATAGCCACCCCAAAATTCAGGACAGGGGGGATTGTCTCCGTACTGCTTGCTAAGGGCATCGCTGCGCTGCTCGAGCTCGGCACGAGTGATGGGTTGGCTTTGGGGAGAGGCCATGGCACTAATGCGTGAGGGTAAGGGACGGCTATTGAAGTAGGCAGCGGAAAGCGCAGCTGGCATTTTCTGGACTTGTCCTTCTAGGCGAATTTGTCGCTGCAGTGTGGGCCAGAAAAAAAGTAAACAAGCTTTTGGGTTTTGTTTTAGGTCTTGGCCTTTACGGGATTCGTAGTTGGTATAGAATTGCACACCGTGCTCATCGAAGCCTTTGAGCAAAACAATACGAGAGCTAGGCATCCCATCGCTACTTACAGTTGATAAGCTCATGGCGGTAGGCTCGGGGGCTTGAAGACGAATGGCTTCATCTACCCAACGCTGGAAAAGATCGCGCGGGTGCGCTGTGAGCTGGTGTTCTGGTAAATCGAATTTATCGTATTCGTTACGGAAGTCGGCAAGGCTCATAATTATAAATATTGCACAAGATGTTCAAGTTTTGGGTCTGCAATGTTTGCTTTTTTTAAAGCATGGGCCGTTTCTAGCACATATTCAATACACGGCCCATTTAAACCATGTGCAGCATGAATGACTTGGCGTAGTTGTTCCAAGGGCATGGTGGGTACATAGGCATCGGTATTGGGGTTAATGACAAAAGCCAGTGCACTGACCACAGTATGCGGATCCAGGTAACAATCTACCCATTTAGGATTGTACGCTCCACTAGGCATTTCGCGTTGCCATAAAGTTGGAAAAATGTGCTTTATCTGATTTGCCGCAATACGATAGACGATGCCTTCGCAGCTTCCGCCTTGATCGAGTGCAAAAACCACACCGGGCGTATCAGGGGTACCACGGTTGATCCGTGACCATAAGCAAAGCGAACGGTGGTAACCGTGTAGAGTAGCTGCTCGTTGCTCTACATACTCAAAATCTGGGCGCCAAATAAGTGAGCCGTAAGCAAACACCCAGACGTCACTTTTTTGATCCCAGTGAGTTAAGCTTTGCCACATGGAATGCTCTAGCTCCGTTGGCGTGAGTTTTTTAAAATGGTGTGCAGCAGGTGGCGAGGTAAAAACGGTCATTGCGATACAGCGTTAAGTCAAAAAGATTAACATAGCGTATTTGATGTGTTTGTGTGCTATGTGCTTATTACCTAAAGTATAAACTTAGGATTAAGCATTAGCGAAATCATATAAGGAATATATAGTGGTGCAGCAAGAACAGCTGGAGCGACGTTTTGGTGGATTAAATCGCTTATACGGAGAAGGACGATTAAGTGATTTGCTGGCCGCTCATGTCATGGTGGCGGGCATTGGTGGGGTAGGGAGCTGGTGTGTGGAGGCTTTGGCGCGTAGCGGAGTGGGGCGTCTTACGCTTATCGACATGGATCACATCAGTGAGTCGAATATTAATCGGCAGTTACCAGCCTTAGGTTCCACAATAGGGCAATCTAAAATCGAAGCCATGCGGCAGCGCATTTTGGACATTCATCCTCATTGTCAGGTGGAGCTTATTGATGATTTTGTTGAAGCGGCTAATATTTATGATTATTTGCAGCGCTCGCCTGATGTATTGATTGACTGTACGGATCAGGCCGATGCCAAAATTGCTATGATACTAGCGGCGAAAAAACAAAAAATTAAACTGATAGTTTGTGGAGCAGCGGGCGGAAAGCGTAATCCTTTAGCGTTAAAACGAGGAGACTTGTCTCAGGCTACGCATGATGCCATGCTAGCAAAGCTGCGTTCGCGCTTACGTAAGGAGCATGGTTTTGCTAGGGTCAAAGCCGAAAAGGTCACCGCCAAAACACGTATCCCTAAAATGGGGGTAGATGTATTGTGGGTAGAGGAGAATGCCGTGATGCCTGCCGCGTGGCAGAATCAGATCATGACACCCCAAGGCTTATCCTGCGCGGGGTATGGGTCGAGTGTGACCGTAACGGCCCCGATGGGGTTTGCGGCAGCACAGGCAGCACTTGATTATCTTCTTTTTTAGTAAAGGGTAGCATCTAGCCAGCCACGCAGAGCATTAGAAACGCGTAATCGGCTAGAGGGCAGAAGCTGTTGGTAGTGAATGGGTTGTTCTTGTACCCAGCCTTTATTGATGAGATATTGTCGTTGTACGCCGGCTAATAAGTCTTGGGTGGCGGGTGGTGTTACCCATTGCCCATTTGTCCATAGATATATATTCGTACGTGTCCCTTCGGTTAAATAGCCGTGTTGATCGTAATAGATGACATCAAAATAGTTTGGGTGTTGGGCAAGGAATTGCTCCCCTGTGTGCCAGTGGTGACGCGCATCCGTTTTATGACGTAAGAAAAGGGGCTGGGGCTGCGCTGAAAAAGGAGACAAGCGCAGGAGCACAGGCGTTGCCGTGGGGGTAAGAGGTGCCTGTTGTATAGAGATGGCACCGTTATAAGCCAGACTAAGACGTAAGCGCTGGGCTGAGTGGTAGCGACGCCGCATCGAGGGGGCTAAGGCTTGTAGAATAGCTTTATGCTCATAGCTAAACCCCAATTGTTGCGCAGAGCGCCGTAGTCGTTGTAAATGCAACGCTAGACGTAGAACTTGCCCAGTACGCTCTAAACGCATAGTTTCAATTAAGCAAAAGTCAGGGGAGCGCTTATGCATACTTATTCCTCATAGGAAATAGGGGTGCCTAGTACACGCGCTTTCCAAAGGCATTCTTCCCACTCTTGATATGGGTCGGAGTCAATCACAATCGCCCCGCCTACCCCAAACTGTGCGTGCTGCTTAGAGGTGTACTCTATGGTACGTATAGCCACGTTCAGCTGTAGGTCTCCATTGGGAGCTAACCAACCTAAGCTTCCACAATAGATGCCCCGCTCGCGTTGTTCAAGTTCATGGATGCATTGCATCGCGGCTATTTTAGGGGTGCCGGTAATCGAGCCACAAGGGAAAAGAGCGGTGAGTAAATGTGCTAAGGAGTGATGAGAGGTGGTGGCCTCGATGGTAGAGGTCATCGTCCAAACGGAAGGATAGGCTTCGACATTGAGTAATTGGCGAACTTGAACGGAGCCGGTATCTGCAATGCGGCCTAGATCATTACGTAGTAAGTCCACGATCATGATGTTTTCTGCAATGTCTTTGGCACTATGACGCAGTTGATGTGCGGCGGCTTGATCTCGGGCGGGGTCGTTATGTCTGGCAGCCGTGCCTTTCATGGGTTTGACAGTAAGCGTGTTGTCTTGCCGCCGTACAAAAAGCTCAGGTGAAAAAGACAGAATACAGCGCTCACCATCCTCGAGATAGGCTCCATATTCCACTGGGTGTGCTGTTGCCAGTTGAGTGTAAAGTTGTTGCGGGGTAGCTGTTGATTGGATTTGTATAGGAATAGTGTGGTTGATTTGATAAAACAAGCCTTCGCGAATGCCGCGCTGGATGGATTCGACTTGTTTTAGGTAGTCGTGACGCCGTATGGTTGCTTGCGCCTCTAAGGATATTGGTGATGAGGGGTGTGCTAACCATGGTGTGGTGTAGTGAGCTTGCGCAAAAACATAGGCGCTAAGTAAAGGTGTAGTGCTGGGGCGAGCAAATGGGAGAGCGAGTAGATGCGCTCCCAGCTCATAGTTTAAAACAAGGACTACCCAATGGCCGGCCTGGTGAGCCGTATCAATGCGGCGCCAGGCCTGTTCTAAATCTGCCGCATTGTAGGCGGTGATTTTGGTGGTAGGTTGAGCAAAAGTTAAAGCTGTTTGCTCCAGACGGTTTTCAAAACGACAAAACATAATGGATTAGGACTGCAAAAACGCGGTGAGGGCTTGGCCGGTATGTGAGGAAGAGGTATTTTGCACGGTCTGGACATTCCCTTCAACTACAAGTTGCCCACCATGGATACCGCCTTCGGGTCCCATATCAATAACCCAATCTGCTTCAGCGATTAAGTCTAAATTATGTTCGATTACAACTACAGTTTGTCCGGCGTCTGTAAGTCGGTGAAGTACCCGCAGGAGTTTTTCCACATCGGCCATAGCAAGCCCTACTGTAGGCTCATCGAGTACGTATAAAGTGTGTGGCTGCCGGGAGGCTCGCCCTGTTTTATGTAGGCCTTCGTCAAGGCGAACTTTACTGAGTTCGCTGACCAGTTTAATCCGCTGGGCTTCGCCGCCGGATAGGGTGGGCGATGGTTGGCCCAGCGTTAAATAGCCTAAGCCAACATCTTGCAGTAGTTGCAGAGGGCGTAAAATACGTGGGTGAGAAGCAAAATACTCGACGGCTTCATCCACTTCCATTTGTAAAACTTCGCCGATGTGTTTACCTTGCCATTTGACGTGTAGCGTATCGTCATTGAATCGTTGCCCATGACAACGCTCGCACGGGATTTTGATATCCGGCAAAAAGCTCATTTCAAAGGTTACGAGTCCTTGGCCGTTACATTCAGCGCAACGTCCATCACCGGTATTAAAGGAAAAACGAGAAGCATTCCAGCCACGTAGTTTTGCATCGCGTGTTTGTGCAAAGAGCTTACGAATATCATCCCAAAACCCGACATAGGTTGCTGGGCAAGAGCGTGGGGTTTTACCAATGGGTGTTTGATCGACCTCGAGTACGCGATCGACTTGCTCCCAATCAAGTATACGCTCACAGTATTGCCATATATATTGCTCGGGTTGAGCGAGTTTTTGTTTAAGGTTGTGTAAAAGAACTTCGCGGGCAAAGGTGGATTTTCCTGATCCAGAGACACCTGTTACGACCGTAAGTCGCTCTAAAGGTATACGAGCGGTGACATTTTGTAGGTTGTGGCGATGTGCATTTTCTACCAGCAGCGCGGGGGTCGAGTCGGTCACGGGTCGGTAGTCTTGCATGGGGTGCGATATGGGATGTTTTAGATAGCGTCCTGTCAGTGAGTCAGGATTTTGCATAATATCTTCTAAAGTGCCCTGTGCAACGACTTGGCCACCACGTATTCCTGCACCGGGTCCAATATCAATAATATGGCTGGCTTGACGAATGGTATCTTCATCGTGCTCTACCACCACAAGGGTGTTACCGTTGCGTTCCAAGCGCTGTAGAGCTTGGAGCAATATACGGTTATCTCGTGGGTGTAAACCGATGGTTGGCTCATCCAAGACGTAACAGACGCCCTGCAGATTAGAACCTAATTGAGCGGCGAGTCGAATACGTTGAGCTTCGCCACCCGATAGGGTGGGAGCAGCTCGATCCAAATGTAAATAACCTAAACCCACTTCTTGTAAAAAAGCGAGGCGGTTTTGAATTTCGCTCAGTATGTCACGAGCAATCTCTTGTTCGCGTTGGCTGAGTTGTACCTGTTGAAAAAAATGCTTAGCATCATCGATCGATAAAGCCGACAAATTTGCAATGCCTTGATCATGCCAGCGGAAAGCCAGTGCAACCGGATTTAGGCGTTGTCCATGACAACTAGGGCATTTGTTTTCGGTGGAGGTTTCGTCTTCATCCGGTAACCATTTACTTTCCTCACCACTTTGCTCTGCATCAAAGCCGCTTAAACTGACACCGGTTCCAAAACAACTGTGGCACCAGCCGTGTTTAGAGTTATAGGAAAAAAGGCGGGGGTCCGGTTCGGGAAAGCTACAACCACAGTTTGGACAAGCACGTGCTGTAGATAGGCGTAGCTCTGTATCTTGATGCACAATCAATATGTTTTGCTGTCCATGTAGTAATGCATCATGGATGGCTTGGCGTAACGATTGTTCATCTTTAGCTCGAACTAAAATGTCAGCGATCGGTAACTCTATATTATGCTCTTGGTAACGATCTAAACGTGGCCAAGCATCGGTTGGCAGAAGCTCCCCATCCACGCGTAGGTGAGTATAGCCTTTGGTATGAGCCCATTTTGCTAAATCGGTATAGTAGCCTTTGCGCGCCACAATAAGGGGTGCATAGATGTGAATAGTTTGATTTTTATAGTCTCGGAGTAATTGTGCTGTAATTTGCTCGGGGCTTTGGGGTTGCACAGGAACATGGCAAGCTGGACACATTTGTGTGCCGAGTTTGACGTAGAGTAAACGCAAAAAATGGTGGATTTCTGTTGTGGTAGCGACGGTAGACTTATAGCCGCCTCGACTTGTGCGTTGCTCAATGGCTACGGTAGGGGGAATACCATAAATGGCATCTACGTCGGGTTGGCCAGCAGGTTGGACAATGGAGCGCGCATAGGCATTAAGTGACTCCAAATAACGTCGCTGTCCCTCGTTAAATAAAATATCAAAGGCTAAGGTGGATTTGCCAGAGCCGGATACACCGGTAATTACGGTAAATGTATCCCTAGGGATTGATACCTGAATGTTTTTTAAATTGTGTTCACGAGCATTAAGAATTTGAATGGCAGGATGCGCATTGGCATTATAGGGGAGAGCTGGTTCGGTAACTTCCGTTTCTATGGTTGTGCCGATAAGTTGCTGTTGATAGGTTTTTAAAGCATTTCCAGTTAGGGAGTGAGTGTTCTCTAATAGGGCTTGTGGGGTACCGCATGCCACAACTTCTCCCCCAGCCGTACCCCCATATGGGCCTAGGTCGATCACCCAGTCTGCAGCATGGATCACATCTAGATTATGTTCAATGACAATGAGCGAGTGTCCCGCGGCTAAGAGTTTACGAAAGGCTTGCATGAGTTTAGCAATATCATCAAAATGCAAACCCGTCGTGGGCTCATCAAATAGGAACAGCTTTCCTTTTTTTACAACTTTAGCGCGGCTTAAGCGGCTTTTTGCGGCTTCGGCTAAATAGCCTGCCAGTTTTAAGCGTTGCGCTTCGCCACCAGAAAGGGTGGGAACCGGCTGCCCTAAAGTTAAATACCCCAAGCCCACATCAGCAAGAGGTGCTAAGCCTCGCTGCACATCTTGTAAGCCGGCAAAAAAATCGATGGCTTCATCAACGGTCATGTCTAAGACCTCGTCAATGGATGCGTTTCGGCCTAAATGCTCTAGGCGAATTTCTAATATCTCGGGGCGGAAACGCTTACCATCGCAATCGGGGCAGCGTAAGTAAACATCCGATAAAAACTGCATTTCGATATGCTCAAAGCCTGTGCCCCCACAAGTGGGACATCGTCCTGCGCCACTATTAAAGCTAAATGTGCCAGGCTTATAATCGCGCTCTATGGCTAAAGGGGCGCGGGCAAAGAGCTTACGTATGGCATCAAAGGCACCGACATAACTAGCCGGGTTAGAGCGAGCGGTGCGACCAATAGGGGATTGATCTACCATTACGACTTCGGCTATTTGATCCGCACCGACTAAGCAATCAAAATCGCCAGGTGCTTCGGTAGCCTCGCCAAAATGTTTAAGTAAGGCTGGGTATAAAACATCTTGGATAAGGGTGGATTTACCAGAGCCAGAGACGCCAGTGACACAAACGAGGCGCTCTAATGGAAAATCCACCGTGATATTTTTGAGATTATGGGCACGCACGCCAGTAAGAGTTAAGCGCGGTGTAGTCGTTTTTACCGGCTGAGGGTGCGGAGCGGTAATTTGCTTTTTACCACTGAGGTAGTCTCCGGTGAGAGTAGAGGCGTGGCGTAGTGCTGCTGGTGAGCCATCGAATAAAATATGCCCCCCAGCCTTACCTGGCCCAGGCCCAATGTCTAAGATGCGATCGGCGGCCACCATGACTTGCGGATCATGCTCTACAACGACGAGCGTATTGCCATTATTACGTAGGCGTTGCATGATCTGGACGATACGGTGCATATCATGTGGGTGTAAGCCGATAGAGGGTTCGTCTAAAACAAACAGCGTGTTGACCAATGATGTGCCCAAAGCGGTGGTAAGGTTGATGCGCTGAACCTCACCCCCAGAAAGGGTGCGGCTTTGGCGGTCTAAGGATAAATAGCCAAGGCCTACCTCGCATAAAAAACCAAGTCGGGTGTTGATCTCCTCTCGTAAGAGCTGGGTGGCGGCGTTAAGCTCACCATCAAAACGGAGCTGTTGGAAAAAGGTGCGTACCGATTCGATAGGAAGCCGCATTAAGTCATGAATATGCAACCCTGGCATCTGGTTGAGTTGCTCTTGGCTCCATTCTGCTGTTACGGGCATAAAGCGGGTATAGGGTTGTGGATCATGGGCATGCGTGTGTTGACCCAACCGCCACAATAGAGCATCGGCTTTTAATCGCGAGCCCCGACAGCTGGGGCAAGTGGTATAGCTGCGATACTTAGATAGCATGACACGGACGTGCATTTTGTAGGCTCGGGTTTCTTGCCAGTCAAAGTAGCGAGCGACACCGTACCACTGTTGCTTCCAAGCACGTGCTCCACCTTTAAACTCGGGGTCACCGTAAATCACCCAGTCTTTTTCTGCTTGACTAAGCTGCTGCCATGGTACCGCCAAACGAATAGCAGCTTGTTTCGCATACCGCTCTAGGTCTTTTTGGTGCACACGGTTTGAGTCGGTTTGCCATGGTTTAATGGCGCCTTCGAGTAAGCTTTTGCTTTCGTCAGGAATAACTAAACCGTAATCAATTCCCATCACACGCCCAAAACCCTTACATGTTTCACAGGCTCCCAATGGGGAGTTAAAAGAAAAAGTGCTGGGTTGAGGGGCACTGTAATCAATATCGCAGGTAGCACAGTGAAGGCCGGCGCTAAAAGACCACTCCTGCTCTTTTTTTTCCTCATCCAGAGCAAACACACTAAGATGGCCATTGCCATAATGTAGGGCGGCGTCTAGGGCCTCCATCACACGGCTAGGCTCAGCACGGCTTAAGCGGAAACGATCTTGAATAACGTATAAACGTTGGGTGGCTGATTTAGATTTTTTTGAGGACGTGTGCTGTGGTTCGTGCAGGCGAGTGTAGCCTTGTTGCTCTAAAAATTGTTTGATTTCTTCTTCGCTGAAATTACTTGGTACATCCACAGCAAAAGTGATAACCAAACGAGGATCTTGCGTTAAGCAGCGCTTTTTTAAGGTTTGAGCGACACGCTGTGCATCTTCGGCGTGAACTGGTTGACCGCATTGTCGGCAGTGAAGGTGGCTGAGTCGGGCATAGAGGAGCTTGAAGTAGTCATTGAGCTCTGTCATGGTGCCAACGGAACTACGCGAGTTGCGTACGGGGTTTACTTGGTCAATAGCAATAGCCGGTAAAATTCCTTCGATACGATCGACTTGGGGCTTATCCATGCGATCCAAAAACTGGCGGGCATAAGGAGAAAATGTTTCCACATAACGACGCTGCCCTTCGGCATAGAGCGTATCAAAGGCCAGAGAGGATTTGCCTGAACCGGATACACCAGTTAGTACAGTGATTTTTCCTGTATCAAAATGCACATTCAGGTTTTTGAGATTGTTTTGGCGCGCGCCGAAAATGCGAATTTGAGAACTCATAGTAATAGCGTGAGGAGCTGAAAAAATAGATATTTGGTATATAAGATGGGATGAGCTAAAATCTATTGTATGTGTAGCTAAGGTTACTTGTATAATTCTTAGCTTTGTTTATGTATCGGAGAGTTTCATGGCTGAAATCAAACGCACAAGCCGCAACACCCTAGAGCGTCGCTGCTTAGGTAAAGCTTTTAAACGCTTATATGCACGTTCCCCCAAAAGCGTTTTTAAAATGCTTGAAAAAGTGAAGCGTGCTTAATTACACTAAAAACAAGGGTAACAGTTTTTGTTGTCGTGTTTAAGCAACGTATAAAAAACAACTACCAATTGTAATTAAGGCAATAAAAACCACAGATTTATGATCTGTGGTTTTTTTTCGTCTATGATGAATTACTGCTGTGAATTTGTTGTTTTTGAGGAGATTTGCGTTAATGCCTTGGAGATCTGCCTCCTATGTTCCCCCAGCGTGGCGTTATCAGTTTACGATTTTAACGCCAACGTATAATCGAGCACATACGTTACAACGTGTGTATGAATCGCTATGCGAGCAGACATTTCAAGATTTCGAGTGGGTGGTCGTGGATGACGGGTCCACAGATCATACAAAAAAACGCATTCAGCAGTGGCAACAAGAAGTCCTTTTCCCTATCCACTATGTTTGGCAGCCGAATCAACATAAAAAAGCGGCTTTTAATCGTGGCGTGCGTATGGCTCAGGGTGAACTGGTGGTAGCCTTAGATAGTGATGATAGCTTAGAAGCCAATGCGTTGTATGACATGGCGCGCACATGGAAAGAGATCCCCCAAAAAGAGCGTGAGCGTTTTGTCGCTGTCACGGGGTTATGTAAAACGCCCGAAGGAAATATTGTAGGGGATATGTATCCTTACGATGTACTGGATGCTAACCCTTTAGATATTCAATTCAAGTTTGGTGTAACCGGTGAAAAGTTTGGCTGCTTAAGCACTGCTGTTTTGCAGCGCTTTCCTTTTCCAGAGAATATTGAAGGTTTTGTTCCCGAAAGCCTTGTGTGGCGGAGCATGGCGCGAGCTGGTTATCTGACACGATTTGTCAATCAGGTGTACAGGGTGTATCACGATAGTAGCGATTCTTTATCTCGACAAGGAAAAAATAATGCTGCTACCCATGCTTTAGGATTGTGGTTGTTGGCCTATGATACGGTTGTGGATAGCTTGCCCTGGTTTCATTACAAACCTGTGGCGTTTATCAAAGCGGGTATGAGATATACACGCTTTGCACTACACATGAGGGATCAATCCATAGCTCGTCCTCATGGCTATCGGTTGCATGGGCTAGGGGCTATTGCTTTGGTCGTAGCGACAGCCCCATTTGGGTTATTGCTTTTTTTGAGAGATAAGCTCCACATGGGGGGAAGACCTAGTGACGCTGATCGGAAGCGGGTTGCATAAAAGCTAAGTGGGTACTCGCTTCGTTCTCGTCTGCAAGTGGGTCTGTGCTTAAATCAAAGGGCAAAATTTCCTGAAGGGTTTCTCCCCAAGCGTTTTCGTCGCCCTCGTGATTAATTTTGATGTACTTGATGGATTCGATATCACTACGTTGAATTGCCCACATGAAACGACAGCTATAGGTTTCATTTTCATTGACCTTAAAGCCGCCCTGGCTACCTAATAAGCGAGCTTTAGCCCCACCAATTTGTACGACTGGAATATCTGTATCATCTTCGTTAATATCTAGGGGTATAGCAAATATAGCCCATTCAAAACCGGTTTCACTGGCATCCACCAGCTCAACTAAGACCGGCTTGCCCAAATAGGCACTGAGTGCATCGGCGGTACGGGCTAATAAATCGATGTCATCGGTACTAAATACAAGTGCTGGGGTATCAGTCATTTTGCTTGGCAGTTCTCAATATATAATGAAGTCGCTTTTTGCGATGCTATGTACTTATAGCCTTATTAATCCTATTTAGGTATCTATGGCCCAATACGTTTACACCATGAATCGGGTTGGCAAAACTGTGCCACCCAAGCGTCAAATTCTACGCGATATTTCTTTATCTTTCTTCCCCGGTGCCAAAATTGGCGTATTGGGGTTAAATGGATCCGGTAAATCCACCTTGCTTCGTATTATGGCAGGTGTAGACAAAGAAATCGATGGCGAAGCCATCCCGATGCCCGGGATTAAAATTGGTTACCTGCCTCAAGAGCCCGAGTTGGATCCCAACCAAACCGTGCGCCAAGCTGTAGAGGCTGGCTTAGGCGAGGTCTTTGAGGCGCGGCAGCGCTTAGATGAGGTTTATGCGGCTTATGCTGAACCCGATGCGGATTTTGATGCGTTGGCAGCAGAGCAAGCCGAGCTCGAGGCCATTATTGCCGCCGCGGCCACAAGTGGAAGTGATGACACGGATACCCAGATGGAGATTGCCGCTGATGCATTACGTTTGCCTCCTTGGGATGCAGTGATTGGGCATCTATCTGGGGGGGAAAAGCGTCGTGTGGCTCTGTGTCAGTTATTGTTATCCAAACCTGATATGTTGTTGCTCGATGAACCAACTAACCACCTTGATGCGGAAAGTGTGCATTGGTTAGAGCAGTTTTTGAGTAAATTCCCGGGTACGGTGGTAGCTGTTACTCACGATCGTTACTTTTTAGATAATGCCGCAGAGTGGATTTTGGAGCTAGACCGTGGGCATGGGATTCCATGGAAAGGTAACTATAGCTCCTGGTTAGAGCAAAAAGAAAATCGCTTAAAGCAAGAGGAGGCTCAAGAGTCGGCACGTCAGCGTACGATCCGTAAAGAGCTGGAGTGGGTACGTCAAAACCCGAAAGGTCGTCAGGCCAAGTCTAAAGCGCGCTTGAATCGGTTCGAGGAGCTTGCCTCCCATGATTATCAGCGTCGCAATGAGACCCAAGAGATTTTTATTCCCGTGGCAGAGCGTCTTGGTAATGAAGTCATCGAGTTTAAAAACGTCTCAAAGGGTTACGGCGATCGCTTATTAATTGATGATTTGAGCTTTACGATTCCCCCTGGTGCCATTGTTGGGATTATCGGACCAAACGGTGCGGGTAAGTCCACTTTATTCCGAATGATTGCTGGGCAAGAGCAGCCGGATCAGGGGGAAATTAAAATTGGTCAAACCGTACAGTTGGCTTATGTAGATCAGTCTCGCTCCTCTTTACCTGCGGATAAAACTGTTTTTGAGGCCATATCCGAAGGCGGTTCAGATATTTTACAAGTAGGGCGTTTTGAAATCCCTGCTCGTGCTTATATTGGTCGTTTTAATTTCCGTGGTGCAGATCAAAATAAAATTGTGGGTAAGCTTTCTGGCGGGGAGCGAGGTCGTTTGCATTTAGCAAAAACACTCGCTTCTGGGGGTAATGTTTTACTTTTGGACGAGCCCTCTAACGACCTAGACGTAGAAACCTTACGTGCGCTTGAGGATGCGCTATTAGAGTACGCCGGTAGTGTATTAGTCATCAGCCATGACCGCTGGTTCTTAGATCGTATCGCCACTCATATTCTTGCCTTTGAAGGGGACTCTCACGTGGAGTTCTTTAGCGGGAACTACCAGGAATACGAGGAAGATAAGCGTCGTCGACTTGGCGAGGACGCCGCCCAGCCTAAGCGGATTCGTTATAAACCACTTAAATAATATTAGTAGACAGCCACTTTATGTGGCTGTTACATTTTTTGCGGCCATTAACAGAAATATGCAATTACTGGCTTGAGTCTATAGTAGGCCAGAGGTATGGTAAAGGTAATGGAATTGAATCATGCTAAGGAGTGCATTATGAAACGATCGACCACATTAAAAGCTTTGTCTGCTACTGCTTTGTGCTTTGTGATGGCGGGTTGCTCAACATGGGACAGTATGAGCTCGCGTCAAAAAGGAGCAACGGCAGGAGCTGGCGTAGGTGGGGTCGCTGGTGCGGCTATTAGCGGAGGAAGCGTATTGGGTACTGTTGGTGGTGCGGCGATTGGTGGCGTTGTAGGTGACCAAATCGGCAAGCGCCAATAGGCTTCAAGGTATCAAGACAAGCACCCCATCTGGTGGTTACCAGATGGGGTTTTTTATACGATTTATTTTTGCAAGTGGGGTGGTAGCTCGATTTTAACTTCGAGCACTTCGAGAGCATCTTGTCGATCAACATTGACTTGAATGTCATTCGGCTCGATTTTGACGTAACGTGAGATGACCTCAATGAGCTCTTTTTGGAGGCGAGGCAAATAGTCGGGACTGACCCCACCTTGGCCGCGTTCATTAATAAGAATCAGTTGTAGGCGGTCCTTGGCGACGCTAGCAGTGTTTTTTTTCTTGCCCGTAAAAAAGGAGAGCAGAGACATAATTATTTACCCCCGAAGAGGCGCTTAAGAAAGCTGGGTTTTTCGTATTCTACAAAGCGTAGGGGGCGAGTTTCGCCTAAATAGCGAGCAACCACATCTTCGTAGGCCTGAGCTGCAGGACTGTTTTCAAGGTGAATCACAGGAGTGCCTTGGTTGGAAGCATGAAGAACGTCTTCGGATTCTGGAATTACCCCAATGAGTTCAATGCGAAGAATATCCTCTATGTCTTGTAAGGATAACATTTCACCGGCTAGGACTCGTTTGGCGCTGTAGCGACTAATTAGCAAGTATTCCTTAATGGGAGGATCGCTATTTTCGGCACGTTGGGATTTAGCGGAAAGTATTCCTAAGATACGATCAGAGTCACGTACTGAAGAGACTTCAGGGTTAGTAACCACAATTGCATCATCAGCGAAGTAGGAGGCCATCAAGGCACCGGTCTCTATGCCTGCGGGGGAGTCACAAACAATATATTCAAAGCCCATTTCTTTTAGGTCATTGAGGACTTTGGCTACCCCTTCTTTGGTTAGGGCGTCTTTATCGCGTGTTTGTGATGCCGGTAGAATAAAAAGGTTATCAAGATTTTTATCGCGAATTAAAGCCTGATTTAAGCTGGCTTCCTCTTGGATGACATTAACGAAATCGTAAACGACCCGTCGTTCACAACCCATGATTAAATCCAGGTTACGTAAACCGACATCAAAGTCGATGACTACGGTTTTGTGGCCGCGCATCGCTAGGCCGGAAGCAAAGCTAGCACTGGTTGTGGTTTTGCCCACACCACCTTTGCCAGAGGTCACCACAATTATTCGCGCCATGATGTTATGTATCCTTTATCGTTTCGGTTCATGTGTGTTTATTATTATAAAAAATAAAAGCAAAAAGCACTATGAAAGTGATTAGACCAATGTGTAAAAGTTATACCCTCGCATGATCTGCGCTGGAGTGCAAGACGTATTAACATCTATTAACCTAATGGCTCAAATTTTAAGGAGTCCCCCTCTAGCTGAATGAGCACAGGCTTTTTGTGGTGGGGGTTAGTATGTAAGTCTTCAATAACACTATAGACCCCTGCAATAGCGATGAGCTCGGGCTCAAACTCGGTCGTGCTAATCCACGCATTCGTATTACCATTTGCGCCGGCTATGGCTTTGCCGCGTAGTGGCCCATAGACGCTAATGTTACCAGTGGCAATAATTTCTGCGCCGTGTCCAACCATACCAATCACAATCAGGTCGCCTTCGGGAGCCACAAAGCGCTGTCCTGAGCGTAGGTTTTGATGCAAAATGAGTGGGGCTGGGGTAACGGGGGAGGGTGGCGTTTGCTCCGGCTCGGGGATTTCGATCGCGGCTTTGGCCAAAGAGAGCTCCACCGCAGTTAAACCATGTTGAGCAGCGGCTTGTTCTTGCTCAGTAGAGCCTGTGACCCCAATTGGATGTAGCTGATAATGTCGTAAGGCTTGTAATAGAGGCTCCCATTCAATGGGGTCCATGATTGCTGAGCAATCAATGACTACCGGCTCACCTTGGAAAAAAGCGCCGGCGCCTTCCATGCGTTGCTGTAACGCTTCGAGTAATTCGCTGGTGTTAGCGCTATGTAGTACAAGTCGTACGGTGTAGATGGTTGCGCTTTTAATATCTAGAGCCTGAGGGCCTTTACGAGTTGTTGGTGCGTTCACGTCATACCCAATTATGATAAAGGGGCCATGGCCCCTTGTGTGGTTAACTCCAGTTATCTTTTAATGTGGCAGTACGATTAAGCACCGGCTTTTCCGGTGTGGAGAGCTCCCGGTCTGCCACAAAGTAGCCAAGCCGCTCAAACTGCCAATGAGCGTCTGGGGTGGCTACTAAGCCAGGCTCTACCCACCCTTGTACCACTTGCATGGAGTTAGGGTTGATGAGCTGCAGGAAGTCCTTATCGCCAACATCGGGATGAGGATCGGTAAAGAGACGATCATAGAGGCGGATTTCCGCCGCAATAGCGTGTTTGACACTGACCCAAGTGATATTGCCTCGGACCTTAACGGAGTCGGCGCCAGGAGTGCCGCTTTTGGTGTCGGGAAGGTATTCGGCATAGACGGTTGTTACTTGACCGTTTTCGTCTTTTTCAAAGCCCGTGCATTGGATAATGTAACCGTACTTAAGTCGTACTGTATTACCAGGGAATAAGCGGAAATAACGTTTAACGGGTTCCTCGCGGAAGTCATCGCGCTCAATCCAGAGCTCGCGTGTGAGCGGGAACTCGCGCTTGCCAGCATCGGGATTATGTGGATGCACGGGGGCGTAACATATTTCCTCTTTGTCTTCGGGGAAATTGGTTAGTACGAGTTTAATTGGGTCTAGCACAGCAACGCTACGTGGTGCTTTGGGATCCAGGTCATCACGCAAGGCCTGTTCAAGAACACTGTAATCTATGCGTGAATCGGCCTTGGAGACCCCAATGCGATCACAGAATAAGCGAATGGCTTCTGGAGTATAGCCACGGCGACGCAGCCCCGCCAGGGTTGGTAAGCGCGGGTCATCCCAACCGTCTACGTGTTTTTCCTCTACAAGCTGGCGTAGTTTGCGTTTGCTAGTGACCACATAGCTTAGGTATAGGCGTGCGAATTCGTACTGCTGGGGTAATGGGTCCGTAAAAAAACCCAGATCACGTAAACGCTCTAAGATCCAATTGTAAAAAGGGCGTTGGTCTTCGAATTCCAGCGTGCAAATGCTGTGCGTGATCATTTCGAGCGCGTCTTCTACCGGGTGAGCCCAGCTATACATGGGGTAAATACACCATTGGTCACCGGTACGGTGATGTGCAGTGTGTCGAATACGGTACATCACTGGGTCACGCATATTGATATTGGGCGAAGCCATATCGATTTTAGCGCGCAAGCAGAGACTGCCATCAGGATGTTTGCCATCGCGCATTTCACGCAGCAACTGTAACGATTCCTCTGCTGGTCGATCACGCCAAGGCGAATTTGTACCTTTTTCTGTGAGTGTTCCACGCGTTTGACGAATTTGCTCAGGGGTTTGCTCGTCGACATAGGCATAGCCGGCTTGTACAAGGGCTTCAGCAAACTCGTACATATAGCCAAAGTAGTCGCTGGCAAAGTATAAATTGTCTTCGTTTTGATACTTCCAGTCGTAGCCGAGCCATTGCACCATATCAATAATGGCGTCAACATACTCTTGCTCTTCTTTTTCTGGGTTCGTATCATCAAAGCGTAAGTGGCATGCGCCACCGTAGTCTTCGGCGAGTCCGAAGTTTAAACAAATACTTTTGGCGTGACCAATGTGTAAATAACCGTTGGGCTCAGGGGGAAAGCGAGTGCGTATACGTGCTGTATCTACCTGACCGGTAGATTGTATGGCTGCTGGGCCGGGACGACCTGCCCACAATTTCGTCGCATGACGCTGGTTTTTTAGATCTTGGTCAATAATATTCCGTAAAAAATTCGATACGGGAGGAGTGGTAGATGCAGTGCTCATACGCAAAAAAACGAATAAATAATTGGATAATGGTCTATTTTGCCACGTATTGTGGTTAGACTTAATGTTTATAGCAAGAAAAACAAAATAACGTAGATTTAGCGCCTATTATGACCTATTCCGCACTTTGGTTTTCCCAGTTGCAGTTTTTTGGCAGCTTGAGCTTTATGACCATATTCTTTGGTATGAGCTTAGGGCTGTCATGGCTGCTGTTTTATTTACGGCTTCGAGCTATAGGTGAACAACAGTTGTTGTGGCTACCTATGTATCGATTTTGGGTGCGGATTTTTGCTTTGGCATTTTTGCTGGGCTTTGCCTCTAGTATGCCAGTCTTCATTCAACTTGGCAGCTTGTGGCCAACACTGTTTGCAAAAATCCATGCCGTGAGTAGTCCACTATTAGCTGTCGCGCTGCTAGGTGCGCTGGTTTTAAAAGCCGGTTTACTTGGGCTGATGCTGTTTGCTCAGCGTCAGCTTGCTGATTGGCTTCATGCAGCGGTAGTGTTCTTGGTTGCTTTAGGCTATAGCGGTGTGGCGGCATGTTTGATTGCTTTGGTTTCCTGGATGCATACCCCCACAGGAGTAAAGTGGGTGGACGGCAATTACGAGGTCAGCCATTGGTTGCAAGTGATCGCTAATCCAAGCCTGTTATGGTATGGCTTGTTGTTTATTACGGCAAGTTTTGCCATGGTTGCGTGCCTGATGATGGCGGTATTAGCACTACGCTCTGTGCGTCGCCCACTTGGCGAAGGGGAGCGGCGTGTTTTTCAGCTAGCGGTCTATGTGGGCTCGGTGGCTTGGGTGGGGTTGTTGGTGGCTTTTGTTGGTAATGGCCATATGGTTGCAGAGCATCAGCCTATTAAAGCAGCGGCCGCGATGGCTTACTGGCAGTCAGACTCGGTGTCGAGCTGGTTACTTATTGCTTGGCCTTCGCCGGCAGACTTAAGTAATCATTGGAGCGTAGGCTTGAACCAGCGTGGTCAAATGTGGTTAGGTCAGGATGCGGATGGCATGTTATTAGGTTTGGATCAGGTCGCGGGTATGAGTCCTCCCGTTTTATGGGTTTTTATAGCGGTGCGTGTGGCGATGCTTGCCGGTCTGGGGATGCTAGCCTTACTGACTGTGGGGTGGCGTTTGGGTTTAACCCGTCATTACGATCCGAGTGCATTAACACCGCGTATTAAAGCGTTAATGATTTATGGGGGATGGTTAGGTCCCATTCTGTGGGTGGCGGGGCTAATGTATCAGCTCTTCGGGAACTTACCTTTTGTGGTTGGACAAACCATCACGCTAAATGAAATTTATGCTCAACATCAGCTCTTACCTACGGTAGTGAGTTTTATTGCTTATGGGTTGGTATATGGCTTGTTGACTATTGGTTTTATTGCTCTGGTGCGCTCGGTAGCTCGTTATGGGGTGGTGGCTGTGGCAAGACATAGGGGGCGGGCATGATCACAGATTTAGCGTTAGCGCTAGGGGTCTCAGCGACAGACCCGGCCTTTTGGTTGCCTTTGGTGTTTTTAGGATTGTTGTTTATTACGATTATTGCGGGCACCTTATTAGATGGTTTTGATATCGGAGTAGGCTGTTTGTCATTGGTTGCCCCAGAGAGCCTACGTCCACGGATGATGGCTCTATTGAGCCCTTGGCGTGATGCCAATGAGTTTTGGTTGTTTTTGGGATTAGGGGTTTTTGCGTTAGTGTTTCCGCATGCGTGGGGCAGTGTGATGGGACAGTTGCATTTGCCCTTGATGTTATTAGCGTTGGGAGTGATGGCCCGTTCACTTTGTTTTGAGTTGCGTCTACGTGCGCCGGCTGAGCAGCAGCCGTGGTGGCAGTTGGGCTTTGCGGTGGGCTCGCTGATCACAGCGTTCTCTCATGGCTTGTTGCTAGCCAAAGTCGTCATTAACTATCAAAGCGGCACAGGCTACAACTGGTTTATTTGGTTTATGGGCTTTTGTGCGGTGGCGGCGTATGTGTTGTTGGGAGCGGCTTGGTTAGTCATGCGCGAAACGGGGGAGCTGCGTATCAGAGCTGTGTTGTGGGGACGACGAGCAGTACGGTGGTTTGCGGCGGGGGCAATAGCGGCCTCGGTAGTACTGGCCTTGGCCAATCCGGGTGTGTTATTGAAATGGAGTGAGGGTGCACCGCGCCTAGCGGTTTTAGCACTGTGGGTGTCCATCTTATTGGGTTTTGTTATCATTGAAATGAATTTACAGCGCTTAATCAATGAGAGTGTGCGCAGTACTGTGCTCCCTTTTTTATTGACGCTCATTATTTTTTTAGCCGTTTTAATAGGCCTGGCGTTTAGTTTATTTCCTTTCTTGGTACTGGATCAGATCACGATCTGGGATGCAGCGGCGGATCTGACAACCTTGGTATTACTTTGGAACATTAGCCTGATTGCCTTGCCCTTTTTGGTGTTATTCACGGTTTGGGTGTATTGGCGAATGTTTGGCGTGTCTCGACCACCTACTCCGCCTGATTTTAAAGTGTAATGTATGCCATATAAAAAATACCTTCGTTTGACACGACAGCGGGTGCGTAAATGGCATTGGTTGTCAGATACGCCAGCGATGCTTTGCTGGGCGGTCATAATGGGGGTATTAGGAGCTTGGGTTGTCCAGCTGTTTTATGAGGGTATTTATTTAATCCAGCGGGTAGTGACAGGACAATCTGGAGGGATTACCCAAGTCACGCGAGCCTTAAGCTGGGATATGCGGCTATTATTTCCCACACTCGGGGGATTAGCGGCTGGGGTATTACTTTGGTTGGCGGGGCGTAAAAAAGCCAGTACGGCTTCCGATTACATGGAGGCCGTAGTCATTGGCGATGGTCGTATGTCATTACGCCAAGGTCTATTACGGTCCTTATCGTCCTTGTGTACCGTCGCCTCAGGGGGGGCCATTGGGCGAGAGGGGGCGATGATTCATTTATCTTCATTAGCCGCCTCGTTGTTTGGGCGTTTTATTTTCATCAAACCAGAACGTTTGCGTTTACTGGTGGCTTGTGGTGCTGCAGCAGGGGTGGCGGCGGCGTATGGAGCCCCTTTAGCTGGGGCGATTTTTGTGGCGGAAATTGTTCTGGGGTCCATGAGTATTCATACGTTGGGTCCTTTGTTGATTGCCTCTGCCACGGCGAATATTACCATGCGGCTTTCTGGGCATTACCAAGCCCCGTATCAGATGCTAGATTTATCCGGTTCGATAGGGTGGGAGATCATACTTTTTGTGGTGTTAGGGATCATGATTGGGGTGGTGGCACCCGGGTTCTTAAAACTTTTAAACCTAATGAAACGGGTGTTTGTACGCAGTGGTTTGCCTTTAGTCGCTAGATTAACGGTAGGCGGGTTTATGTTGGGACTCTTGTTGATCATGATCCCAGACGTGGCCGGTAATGGCTACAGCGTTGTTCGTTCTTTTTTATTTGACTCTTGGTCATGGTATGCCATTGTGTTGATGTTATTTGCCAAGGTGTTTGCAACAACGATTACAGTTGGCTCTGGAGCGGTAGGTGGGGTATTTACGCCCGCTCTGTTTGTAGGCGCTGCTGTGGGCACCTTGTTTGGGCAATTGGTGCATGGCATTTTTCCCGCTTTGACCATTGATATAGCGATTTATACCCTAGTGGGCATGGGCGCATTTTTGGGGGCGGCTACCAGTGCACCACTGATGGCCATTTTGATGCTATTTGAAATGACGCTGAGTTATCAGTTGGTTTTGCCATTGATTATTGCGGCGGTAACGGCTTATTTTATGTCGCGTACGCTTGCCGAGGTAGCCATGTACGATGTCACGCTTAATCGCGAGCGCGACCAGTTGCTGCGCTTTACGTTGCGTAATACTAAGTTAAGTGAGCTTGTGCGTCCGGCAGATACGGTTTTAGCTACCACTGCAACAGTAGCTGATGCGTTGCAGATGTTCTTTGATTACCCGGTTCGCTTTATCTATGTTGTTGATGAAAAAAACTATTATTTGGGAGTGATTGCTCAACCAGAGCTGATGCGTTTGGTATTAAACCACAATGATGTCAAAGAGCAGTCTATTGGTGAGCTCCTGCAATTAGATTATGTTAAAACATTAACTCCAGATATGCGTTTGGATCAGGCGCAAGCACAGTTTGTGGATTTTGTAGGTGAGCGCTTGCCGGTGGTGCGTAGCGTGGCCGAACCGCGTTTAATCGGTGTGGTGTATAAATCGGCTTTGCTCGAGAAATATTCCGCCTTAAAGCGTTCTCTTGATGCAACCAGCGAGGCTTTAATTAGCTTGAATCGATAAATGCGACAAATACAATGGCGATGGGTGGCTTATTTCGTGCTAGTCGGTATGAGCACGGGGATCAGCGCTCAGCCTCGCCCCGCGCAGCCGCTACGTTTGTCTATTGCCCCACAGGTTTCTGAGCAAGCCGCCCAACAGTGGCATGTGGGTCAGGGTACGTGGCGCTATCAGTCCACGAGCGCGGTGCGTTTTGTTCTTGGTAACTATAGTCCTAAGTTAATTTCAGGTTTGGCCTCTGTGCCTTTAGGTGGGGTAAGTATTGCGGATCAGACTTCTGGGTGGTTGGGGCAACATGTACAGTGGCGTTACGGTGCTGCGTTTGGAGCCGTGGATAAAAAACCAACCGTGACGTCTTTTCAGTATGGCAGTGGTGCTGGTCGTGCGTGGGTAGATGTCAAGATCTCTCCTTCTTTATCTCTGGATGGTTTATATCAGCGTGCTGAGGGGTATGAGCAACTGGGCCTAGGGGGGCGTTATGATTTTGGTCTTATGGGTACCGGCGCGCTGAATGTGGTGCAAAGCCATCACCAAGAGGGTAAGGGTTGGCGTTACCAGGGGCGATACCAGCTGCAAGTCGCCGATACTCTCGCGGTGGGACTGCAATCGGAAAGTTACAAGGGGCTATTTAGTGATCTGTTGCAACATCAGAACCACGGTTATACAGCTTCGCAAGACAAGCATGCGGTTGATTTGCAGTGGGATGCTGGGCGCTGGGGAAAACTAGGCGCCAGCTATGCCAGCACGGCGCCGCGATTAGGACATAGTCAACATACCTTTGGTCTAAGTCAGCAGTTTTGGTATAGCCCAAATCTACGTATCGATGTGGATGCACAGCGCCAAACTCATAGTGGCGACTATAATATGGGATTACGATTTTCCCTACCCATTTTTTAATTATGTCTGATCCTGCTTTACGCACTTTGCAACAGGTCTTTGGCTACGAGGCTTTTCGTGGTGAGCAGCACACCATTATTCAGCATGTGATTGCGGGTGGCGATGCGCTGGTGCTCATGCCTACAGGTGGGGGTAAATCCCTGTGTTATCAGATTCCGGCTTTGGTACGCGCTGGCACTGGGGTGGTGGTTTCACCACTCATTGCGCTGATGCAGGATCAGGTTGATGCCTTGACCGAGCTCGGTGTGCGCGCTGCGTATTTAAACTCCTCCCAAGACTGGCAAACTGCGCGTCAAGTAGAAAAGCAATTTTTAGCAGGTGAGCTTGACCTGCTTTATGTGGCGCCAGAGCGGTTGTTAACGGATCGCTGTTTAGATATGTTGGCGCGCGGGCACATTGCATTATTTGCGATCGATGAAGCGCATTGCGTATCGCAATGGGGGCATGATTTCAGGCCGGAATATTTAGGCTTATCGTTTTTAGCTCAACGTTGGCCCGATGTGCCTCGCATCGCTTTGACGGCGACAGCGACGGCGGAAACGCGTACAGAGATTGCGCAGCGGCTGCATTTAGAGCAGGCCCCGCATTTTGTGGCGAGTTTTGATCGTCCAAATATCAGTTATCACATTGTTGAAAAAACCGAGGTAAGAAAGCAGTTATTGCAGTTTATCCAACAGTATCATCGGGGAGACTGCGGTATTGTGTATGCGTTGTCGCGTAATCGAGTCGAGGAGACTGCTGCCTTTTTACAAAGTCATGGGGTTTCGGCATTGGCCTACCACGCGGGGCTACCAGCGGAGCAGCGGGCAGCCCATCAAAGTCGTTTTTTACGTGAAGACGGGGTGGTAATGGTCGCGACCATTGCTTTTGGTATGGGGGTAAATAAGCCGGATGTGCGTTTTGTAGCACATATTGATTTACCTAAATCCATCGAGGGCTATTATCAGGAAACAGGGCGTGCCGGCAGGGATGGGGAGCCTGCTACCGCATGGTTGGCTTATGGCTTACAAGACGTGGTGCAGCTTCATCGTATGGTGGCAGAATCCAATGGCGATGTCCAACATCAGCGTAATCAAGCCCGTAAAATTGATGCCATGCTAGGGCTGTGTGAAACGGTTACTTGCCGTCGTCAATTACTCTTGGATTATTTTGGGCAGCCAATCGAGCCTTGTGGTAATTGCGATGTCTGTTTAGATCCTCCGCAAACGTGGGATGGTACGGTAGCGGCGCAAAAGTTGCTATCGACTATTTATCGTTTATGGCGAGAATGTGGCCAAGCCTATGGGGCAGGGCATGTGATTGATATTTTACGTGGCCGAGAAACAGAGCGCGTTCAGCAGAATCGGCATCAGGCTTTATCAGTATTTGGCGTGGGGGCGGATCTGAGTGTCAAAGAGTGGCGCCGGATCTTGCGGCAACTGATTGCGTATAAGCTTATCGAGGTTCAGGCACATCAGTTTGGTACCTTAACCCTAACAGAGCATAGTCGCGCTGTGCTCAAGGGGGAGCGCGCTGTTATGTTGCGCAAAGATTCACATACTAAACCCGTGGGGGCATCGCGCCCGCAAGAGGAGCAGTTACCGCCTGTGGCTCAAGCCTGCTTTGAGCGATTGCGCCAGTGGCGCGCGCAGGTAGCAAAAGAGCACGAGGTGCCACCCTATATTATTTTTAATAATGCCACACTCAAAGAGGTGGCGCTATTACGCCCCGCTACGCTTAATGAGCTCGGGCGCATTTCAGGTATTGGCGCACGTAAGCTAGCGGCTTATGGGGAAGCCGTGTTGGCGTGTTTGGATGCTTATGAGCAAGCCCTAGTCGAATAAGTCAGGTGTGGACCGAGGTGGTGTCAGCCCAAGGTGCGTCCATGTGCTTGGCGTAGCGACCCGGCCGCGAGGGGTGCGGTGTAAAAAACCATGTTGGATTAAATAAGGCTCAATCACGTCCTCGATGGTGTCGCGCTCTTCGCTAATGGCAGCGGCCAGACTGTCTACGCCTACAGGACCACCGTTAAATTTATGCACAATGGTTTCAAGTAGTTTGCGATCCATTAAGTCTAAGCCTAAAGGGTCGACCTCGAGCATAGAGAGTGCTTGAGCAGCACAATGGGCATCAATTACACCGTTATGTTTTACATCAGCATAATCGCGAACCCGCCGTAATAGTCGGTTTGCTATGCGTGGGGTACCGCGGGAACGTTTGGCTATCTCCAGAGCGCCTTCGGGAACACATTCCACCTGTAAAAGCTGGGCGCTGCGCGTCACAATATGTTGTAGATCGGCAATCGAGTAGAACTCGAGTCTGGAGACAATACCAAAACGATCGCGTAATGGGTTGCTGAGCATGCCAGCGCGGGTAGTAGCACCAACAAGCGTAAATGGCTGCAAGTCGATTTTGACACTGCGGGCAGCCGGACCCTCGCCGATTAGAATATCAATTTGAAAATCTTCTAGGGCGGGGTAGAGGATTTCCTCGACCACAGGAGAGAGCCGATGGATTTCATCAATAAATAGTACGTCGTGTGGCTCTAAGCTGGTTAAGATAGCTGCTAAATCCCCAGGTCGTTCTAAGACAGGCCCCGAGGTTTGGCGCAGCTGCACTCCCATTTCCTGCGCCACAATATGAGCCAACGTGGTTTTGCCTAGTCCAGGGGGGCCAAAGAGCAGCACATGGTCTAGGGATTCGCCACGGCGTTTAGCAGCAGTAATAAAAATTTCCAGCTGCTCACGCACGCGGTGCTGACCCACATAGTCATTTAAGGCCTTAGGGCGTAGGGCACGCTCGATGGATTCCTCGTTAGGAGAGAGAGGGGCGGCAGTTACCACCCGTTCAGGTACGGGAGTGGAGCTAAGCGAGTCGGAGTAAATAGCCATACATAACCTGCTGATTAAATATCCAGTCTATCTTACACCAGTTAGGGGGATAGATTAAAGTCAAAACACAGATGCGGCATAATAGATAGCTTATCGGCTATTTAAAGGAGTCATGGTGCATATCCCCAGCTATGAAGACATTTTACAGGCGGCAGCACAATTAAAAGAAGTCGCGCATCGAACCCCTGTGTTGAGTTCGCGAACCTTAAATCAACAATTAGGTGCTGAGGTTTTTTTTAAATGTGAGAATTTTCAGCGGATCGGGGCATTTAAGTTCAGGGGCGGTTATAACGCTTTAGCTCAGCTTAACTCTGAACAGCGTCAGCGGGGGGTGGTTGCTTTTTCATCGGGAAACCATGCCCAAGCGGTGGCGTTAGCTGCCCAGTTGTTTCAGGTGCCGGCCACGATTATTATGCCAGCCACAGCGCCTGCTGCTAAAAAAGCAGCGACTTTAGCGTATGGAGCACGGGTTATTGAGTATGACCGTTTTACGCAGGATCGAGAGCAAATGGCGCAAGAGTTTGTAGAAAAAGAAGGAATGACATTAATTCCTCCTTTTTCACATCCTCATGTGATCGCGGGTCAGGGTACGGCAGTAAAAGAGCTGCTCGAAACAGTTCCCGATATGGATGTGTTGCTGGTGCCTTTAGGCGGAGGCGGGTTGTTATCAGGGTCTTTGTTGGCTGCACATGCTTTGAGCCCAGCTACAGCAGTGTATGGGGTGGAACCAGAAGGGGGTAATGATGCTCAGCAGTCCTTGGCGCAGGGGCAGATTGTGCGGGTGGATTATCCGAATTCTATTGCAGATGGGGCGCTAACGCCCGCGTTGTCACCGCTTACCTTCTCGCTCATTCAGCAATATGCGAAAGGGGTATTGACGGTGACGGATACTCAGCTCATCAAAACCCTGCAGTTTTTTGCGGAGCGTATGAAAATCGTAGTAGAGCCAACGGGTTGTTTAGGTGCAGCTGCCGCTTTGTTTGGCGCGCTGCCGCTGCAGGGTAAGCGAGTGGGGGTTGTTGTCAGTGGTGGTAATGTTGATTTAACCCAGTATGCACAGTTGCTAACGACCTGATAGTAGCTGTAGGGCTTGGCGAATTCCTTCGGAAACAGCAATATCGGCAGGCAGTTTTTTAATGACTTTGTTGGCTTCGGTGTTGTTATAGCCTAAGGCCAGTAATGCATTGAGAATATCGCTTTGGTCCGAGCTTGCTGTGGGAGTGATAGTGGTATTGCCTTGAAGCTTATCGCGTAACTCAAGAATCATACGCTCGGCGGTTTTTTTACCAATACCTGGGGCTTTGGTCAGGAGGGCGATATCTTGGTTTTGAATAGCGGCGGTAAGCTCGTCAATAGACAAGCCGGACAAAATGCCTAAGGCTGTTTTGGGACCAATGCCGCTGACTTTAATAAGGGTTCTAAATGTACGACGTTCGTTAGCATTGCCAAACCCAAAAAGCACATGAGCATCATCTCGGATACTTAAATGAGTATAAAGAGAGACTTTAGCACCAGTATCAGGCAGATCATAAAGCGTGCTCATGGGGACGTCCATCTCATAGCCCACACCGTTTACATCCACACAAATGGTAGGTGGGTTTTTTTCAATAAGGATGCCAGTAATACGACCAATCATGATTTACTTTCCGATAAAACGCCCACCACGGGTGCGCGTAAGGTGTGGGGAGACGTGTTGTTGAGTTTGCAGCTGTTGTTGTAGCGGGTAGTGATGCGCATGGCAGATGGCACAAGCTAAAGCATCGGCTGCGTCAGGGGCTGGGGTGCCGTTAAGACGTAGTAAGTGTTGTACCATATGTTGTACCTGTGCTTTATCTGCATGCCCTCGACCGACGATGGTTTTTTTAATTTGCAGGGCGGTGTATTCATAGACTTCTAATCCACTATCGGCCAAGGCACAAAGTGCCGCACCACGGGCCTGGCCTAATAATAAAGTAGAGTGGGGGTTCATGTTGACGAATACATTTTCTACAGCGCTATGCGTGGGCTGATGTAAGGCGGCAATCTCGCGGATGTGATCAAGGATAACCTGTAGGCGGGCCGCGAGCCGCTGTTCTGTGGGCACCACGATGGTGCCGCTAGCAATATAAGTCAGCTGCGACCCATGGACGTCAATGACCCCGAATCCTGTTTTTCGTAGGCCGGGGTCTATGCCTAAAATGCGCATTAGTGGCGGAAGTGGCGTGTACCCGTAAATACCATCACGAGATCGCGCTCATTGGCTGCGGCAATGACCTCGTCATCACGAATGCTACCGCCAGGTTGAATAATGCATGTTGCACCGGCGTCAGCGACCACGTCCAGCCCATCACGGAAAGGAAAGAACGCGTCGGAAGCCACCGCTGAGTTTTGTAAAGAGAGCCCTGCATTTTCAGCTTTGATCGAAGCGATACGTGCAGAGTCGACGCGGCTCATCTGTCCAGCGCCCACGCCTAAAGTCATCCCCTGGCCGCAGAACACAATAGCATTGGATTTCACGTATTTTGCTACATTCCAGGCGAACAACATGTCTTGCATTTGCTCTGTAGTGGGTTGTTTTTCGCTGACCACTTTAAAAGCGTCGCTATTATCGCGATAGGTATCAGGAGTTTGTACTAGCCAGCCCCCCCCTACGCGTTTGATGTCAAAGGGATTATGAGCCTGACCAGATTTTACTTTGAGTACTCGTACGTTTTTCTTTTCAGCAAAAATCGCGAGGGCTTCCTCGGTGTAGTCAGGGGCTAATAAGACCTCGACAAACTGTTGAGACACAGCATTGGCTGCGGCGGAATCCACCGTTTGGTTAAAAGCAATAATGCCTCCAAATGCAGAGGTGGGATCGGTTTTAAACGCATTTTGGTAGGCTTTAGCGGCAGTTTCGCCAAGAGCAACGCCACAGGGATTCGCATGCTTCACAATCACACATGCACCCGTTTCAAAACTACGCACACATTCCCAAGCAGCATCGGCATCGGCAATGTTGTTGTAAGACAGGGCTTTGCCTTGTAGTTGTTCGTAGTTAGCTAACAGGCCGGCACCTACTTGGGGGTCACGATAAAAGGCAGCGCTTTGGTGTGGGTTTTCCCCATAGCGCATGATTTGGTGTTGTTGAACTTGTAGTGTTAGCGTTTGGGGCCACTCATTACGATCAGGGCTTTGGTCTTGGGCTGGTTCTTTAGTGTTAAGACTGCTGAGATAGGAAGCAATCGCGCCATCATAGGCGGCCGTATGGGCATAGACTTTGGTGGCGAGCTCAAGGCGTAAACCATAAGAGGTCATGCCGTGCGCATCGATTTCGTTGAGTACACGTTCATAATCGTTTGGATCAATAATGACTGTGACCCCACCAGCTGCTGTGCCATGGTTTTTGGCAGCAGCGCGTAACATGGCTGGGCCACCAATATCGATATTTTCTACCGCGTCAGCAAAGGTACAGTCCGCTTTGGCAATGGTTTCACGGAAAGGGTAGAGATTGACTACGAGCATATCAATACGGTCGATTTGATGTTGCTCTAAGGTGCTGAGGTGTTGTGGGTCATCACGACGCGCCAGTAAACCGCCATGGATTTTCGGGTGCAGGGTTTTGACACGGCCATCAAGGATTTCGGGCGAGCCAGTGTGGTCGGCGACTTCGGTGACGGTCAGGCCGGCCTCCTGAAGGAGTTTGGCTGTGCCTCCCGTAGAGAGTAAACGCACACCACGTTGGGCGAGGGCTTGGGCAAATTCAACAATTCCTGTTTTATCGGAAACCGATAAGAGGGCGGTTTGGATCTTCATGATGATTACACTATGAGTTAAGGTTGGATATTATGAGCCAGCAGTTTTTTGCGCAAGGTACTACGTGTAATACCCAGCATTTCTGCGGCTTTAGATTGGTTTCCATTGGTTTTTTCTAGAGCGATCTCTAAGACAGGGCGTTCCACATAATGAATGACCATCGCTAAGATATCGCGAGGTTGGGAGTCACCGAGGTCTGCAAAATAGCGTTCAAGGCTTTCGCGTACCGATTGCTCTAGAGGATTGGTGTTGGGCATGTTTTTATCAGTTCAAATGATCAACAAGAAACGGCATCTGTAATAGGAGCCGTGGGTTGTTCAAGAAAGTCATGCGGGTCGTGCTGGTCAAACCATTCTGCAACCGCTTGGAGCTGTGTGCGTGTGCATTCAATTTGATTGATTTGTGCTAGCCACGGTGCCGCGTTTGGGGTATTGGCAAAATACCAGCCGATATGTTTACGCGCAGAGCGCACCCCGATGAATTCCCCATAAAAATCATAATGGTCTTGGAGGTGTTCCAAGAGAATATGTTTCATTTCGCCATAGGTGGGTGGGGCAAGCAATGTACCATGTTTCAGGTAGTGATAAATTTCTCGGAAAATCCATGGTCGCCCCTGCGCTGCACGTCCCACCATAACGGCATCGGCTCCTGTGTATTCGAGCACAAATTTGGCTTTTTGGGGAGAGTCGATATCGCCGTTAGCAATAACCGGAATGCGTAATGCCGCTTTGACTTCTCGAATTGTATCGTATTCAGCTTCGCCTTGGTAAAAGTCACAGCGTGTGCGTCCATGCAAAGTAAAGGCGGCAATGCCGGCGTCTTCGGCGCGCTTTGCTACGCGTAGGGCATTTTTGTTTTGACGATCCCAGCCTGTGCGCGTTTTTAAGGTAACAGGGATCTGATGAGGGAGACAGGCGTTCACGACGCGCTCCACAATGCGCGCAACTAAGTCTTCATCTTTAAGTAAAGCAGAGCCTGAAAGTACATTACAGACTTTTTTTACCGGGCAGCCCATATTGATATCAATAATGTGGGCTCCTTTATCGATGTTAAATAAGGCCGCCTCTGCCATCATGTCTGGATCTGAGCCGGTGATTTGTACTGCAATGGGGTCGGGTTCGCCGGTGTGATCAAGGCGACGAGCCGTTTTAACACTGTCCCACAGTTTGGGGTTGCTCGCGGCCATTTCGGTAACGGCATATTCGGCACCAAGTGCTTTGCAGAGACGCCGGTAAGGGCGGTCAGTCACGCCAGCCATAGGGGCGACAACGGCTGGGTTAGTAAAAAGCCAATTTCCAATTTGCATGGTTAATTAAACTCGTAAACCTTGAAGGAGCTGACGCGCTAAAGGGAAGCGTGCGGGGGCCAAACAGTCCATACTTAACAAGCCAAGTCCACAGGCATGCTGAATGAGCGGGTTGGTGGTGGCAAAAACTCGAGGCAGAAAATCTGTAATCGAGCCGGTAAGCCAACGGTCGGGGCGACGTTGCTCTGCATAATGGTGCAAATAGCGAAGCGGGTCTTGTTGTGTTTGAGCGAGCCATGGACGTAAAGACAGCGCCAGTTGTGCTGTGTCTCGTAACCCTAGATTTAGCCCTTGGCCTGCTACGGGGTGAAGCGTTTGAGCCGCATTTCCAATCGCCGCAATATAAGGGGCGGGTAAACTCGGTCCGGCAGACAGCTGCAAGTCAAAAACGAAGCGCTCGCTTACTAGCTGCAGCTGTCCTAAGCGTGCACCAAAGGCCGTCTGTAGGGCTTTTTCAAAGGCAGTCGAGGATAGCTGAAGTAGTTCTTGTGTGCGTGCGGGCGAATTACACCAGACTAAGGCATAACAGTCGGCCTGGTTTGGGTGAGGTAATAAGGCTAAGGGGCCTGAAGAGGTAAAGCGCTCAAAGGCCCAAGCGCTACGGGGGGCTGAGCTTTGTATGGTAGCCAGTAGAGCGCATTGGTTATAGTCACGTTTTAGGTTTTTGGGACGGGTGCCATCCGACTGAATGGCTAAAGCCGCCTCATAGCGCTGGGCACCCGCTTGTACATAAACGCCATTTTTCTGACTTTGTGCGTATACGGGTTGATCGACCTCGATATAGCGAATAGCGTGTTGCTGTACTGCTTGGCGTAAATGAGACAACAGGTCGTCATAGTTCACCACGCTGCCCAGCTCATCTACTTGAAGCTCGGCCGCCGTAATGAGGGTGCGCCCCAAGCGACCCTGTTGTGAAACGTGGACGGTATGCATGCTTGCTGCTCGCGAGGGCCAAACCCCAAGTGGCTCAAGCAACTGCCGGCTACCGTGGTTAAGCGCAAGGGTACGAGGATCCAGTTTTTGACCTTGAGCAGGTGGTTTTTGTCCAAAAAGGGCAATGCGTTCGGGGTGTGGGCTGTATCGTGCAAGCAAAAGAGCAAGTACACAGCCAACTGGACCAGCACCACAAATGGCAATATCAAAATCAGGGCGTGTCATAGGCGTTGAGAAAAAGGTGCGAAATCAACTAAATAACGCTATTGTAATGGATAGCTATTTTTGGGTTAGGAAACTTTGCTGATTATTCTCTGCCTAAGTAATGGCTTTGTTTTTTGACTATTTACTTGTGATACCCGCATGAACTGGTTGGAGTGGTTAACCCCGTGGGAATTTTCCCCCACCTTAATTGTTACCTTTGTGATTTGTGGCGTGCTGTTTTGGCGCGGTAGCCGTGTGCACGCTGTACAAAAAAGCCGACAATGGTTGTTTTGGATTGGCTTTATTGCTCTGTATTTAAATCTTCATACCTTGGTGGATTATTATTCAGAGCGGATGTTTTTTATTCATCGCATTCAGCATTTGTTTTTGCATCATTTGTTGCCTTTGCTCATCATGCTGTCGTATCCAGGGCAAGTTATGCGTGCGGGCTTGCCCTTAGCATGGCGGCGTCGCTGGCGTGACTTTTTGTGCACACCTACAGGCTTACGCGTCAAAAACACCTTTACTCACCCTGTGTTGGTGCCCTTTTTATTTGTATTTTTTGTATTGGTTTGGTTGCTGCCTATACCCCAGTTCTACTCCATGATTGATTGGCGTTTATATCGTTTCATGAATTGGTCGGTAGTGATTAGTGGACTGATGTATTGGAACTTGATTTTAGATCGACGCCCCGCCCCGCCTGCCCGTATGAAGCCGTGGGGGCGGGTGGTATCGCCATTGATTACCATGGCACCGCAAATCGTCGTGGGGGCATATATTACTTTTGCAACACAAGACCTTTACCCCATTTTTGATTTATGCGGTCGGGCGATTCCTAGCTTTGATGCGCTTAAAGATCAGGCGGTAGGGGGACTAGTGATGTGGGTGGCAGCGGGGCTGGTTGAGACGTTTGGCATCGCTTATGCGCTGGCCACTGTGGTACGCTTGTCTGCAAAAGGACGCTTGCAATCAGATTTAGTGCAGCGTTTGGGCTTATCTACACAAAAAACCACGCTTTCTTCCTAAAGGGTCGTCATGAAATACCGTGCTCTTACTCAAGGTTTAGCGGCGATATTAAGCGCTCAATTATTGGTTGTTACGCCAGCCTTATCTCAGCCGATGGGTATTCCCAGTATGGGGCCGGCTTCAGGGGCAGAGTTATCTCCCAACTTGGAGCGCACTTTAGGTGATGCCATTATGGAGCAGGGGCGACGTGATCCGCAGTATGTGACGGAGCCCATTATTAATCAATACTTAACGGAGCTAGGACAAAAGCTGGCTAAGCATTCCTCGGTACCTTTACATTATGAGGTTCAGGTATTTGGGATGCGGGATCGAACCATTAACGCGTTTGCATTGCCGGGTGGGTATATTGGCATCAATACCGGTTTGATGGTTGCGGCTGAAAGTGAAGCTGAGCTCGCATCTGTAGTGGCCCACGAAATCGCTCACGTAGCACAACGACATGTGGCGCGGGGGATGACACAAAGCTCAGAGTCAAGTCATATTATGTTGGCTTCTTTGGTGGGGGCGCTGCTGGCTGGTTTAGCAGGTAGTGCGGATTTAGCGATGGGGGTAGCGACTTTTGGGCAAGCCGCGGCTGTTGATAGGCAGTTGGGATTTTCACGTCAGGCTGAACAAGAAGCCGATCGGATTGGTTATCACATGCTGCAGGGCGCGGGTTTTGATCCAAATGGCATGGCTCAAATGTTTAAGCGGCTCATGCATAGCTCGCGCTTAAATGAGTCCCCGAATGCTTATGCCACCACGCACCCATTATCGGCACAGCGTTTAGCCGACGTAGAAAATAGGATTATGTCGACACCCGCCCAAACCTATACACAAAGTACCGATTTTTGGTTTGTGCAGGCAGCGGCGGCTGTTTTACAGGCCCAAGGTGGCTCGGCGTTGCTGTCGGTGCAGCAGCGTTTACAAGAGGCCGTATCAAGTCAATCGGGCGCATCTAAAGCCGCGGCGTATTATGGTTTGGCTTATGCCGCAAAACAGCGCAATGATAAAGCCGCGGCACAGCAGTATTTACAACAGGCTCGACAGGTTGGTGTGGAGTCTGCGGCGTTAGATAGTTTGCAGATCGATGTGTACTGGGCACAGGGGCAAACAGAAAAAGCCTGGCAGTTAGCCAAACAAGCATGGGCTAAGTGGCCAAATAATCAAGCTATAGCCTTAGATTATGTAGAGGCTTTGCAAAAACAAGGTTTGTTGGAGCAGGCTATCCCTTTTTTAGAGCAGCGTATTCAACAGTGGCCTCAAGCGCCGCGTTTTCATCAGCTGCTAGCACAGGCTTTAGATAAGCGGCAGCAGCCCGTAGAAGCCCGTGAGGCCATGGCTCAGTATTATATTTTGGTCGGGGCGTTATCTAGTGCGGTTGATCAGTTGCAGCAGGCGCGAAGCCTAAGTACTGACTTTTATCAGCAGTCTAAGCTAGATGTGCAAATCCGTGATTTACGTGAGCGCCTAGAGCGCGATCGCTTGTTGCTGGAACGCTTTAAAGGCTAGGTATTGGTCTCAAAAAAACGGGCTAAACGTGTGGGGAGCCAATGAATATGGCCTGGGAAAGCACCAGTGGTAAAGCCGACGTGCCCACCCTGCTCGGGCTGGTGTAGTAATACCTGTGCAGAAGCCTCTTGTGGCTGAGGAAGGGATTCCTCGGGTACAAAGGGGTCGTTTTTGGCATTGAGCAAAAGGGTTGGGATCGCGATAGAGCGCAACAATGGCTTGCTAGAAGCTTGTGTCCAGTAGTCTAAAGCGTGTTGGTAGCCGTGCATGGGGGCTGTGTAAATATCATCAAAATCGCGAATCGTGCGTGCTTGCCCTAGGCGTAAAATATCAATCATACCGGGAAAGCGCCGTGATTTTTCGTAGATTTTGGCCTTCATGGATTTTAGGAAGTAGGGGCTATATACCCATTTGCCGATAAATCGCTCAGAAAGCGCATTACCACAGCTAACCAAATCTAAGGGCACAGAAATTCCCGCCGCTGCGTGCAGCCAGGCGCATTGTGTTTGTTGCTCGCCCAGGTATTTCAGCAAAGCATTACCGCCTAGTGATACGCCTACGGCATGCCATAATGCATGTGGTAGGCGATTACGTACGCTCTGCAAGATAAAGCCTATTTCCTCGCTATCGCCAGAATAGTAAGCGCGTGCCATGCGGTTAGGAAAGCCTGAGCAGCTGCGAAAATGTGCTACCACTACCACCCAACCCCGCGCCCGAAAATATTGTGCAATGGATTGGGCGTAATGGCTGCGGCTGCTGCCCTCTAGACCATGAAAGAGAACAAGCGCTTGCGTGTGTGGGCTTTGGGGTAAGGTCGCCCAGTCGTCGTCTTGAGCCCAACGTCGCGCTGCTGTTTTGTTGAGCTGGGCGTCATGAGGTGCGGTGCTGCCATTGGCAAGACGGTCGGCAAAAAGCCCTGGGCCTGTCCAGTCTAAATCCAAGAAATCACCATCGGGAGTGTTAATACGCTCCCGGACGAAGGCAATGCGGTGATGGCGAGCAAGGTGCGCACCATAAATGGTTTGGAGGTGTCCACCTGGCAGCCAAAAGGGTGTCGGGCAGTCTGATAAGTCAATTTTAGCGGTCACAATTACGCGCAAAAAGAAAAGGCGAAGTTATTTGGAGTCGTTTTCGGTTGCCAATTGATAGGTAGCGCTACAATAAGGACAGCTTGCTGTGCCATTTTTTTCAATTTCGATATAAACGCGTGGGTGCATGCTCCATAATGGGGCTTGTGGGCCGGGACAATACACCGGCAAATCGGAAGCGGTAACGGTAATGGTTTCAAAGGGGGTGCTGCTAGACGAGAGAGAACTCATGAGGGCTCCTTGATGGCAGTAATCGACTAAACATCATAATTGTAGCAAGACCAAGCCGTTCTTGAGTGGATTTAACCTAGGAGACAAGGTGTCTTTATATAAAAAACTACGTCTTGGTGCGCTTTCTCCTAGAGAGCGCCATTATTTTAGCTTAGGTTTGCGCGAAGCGGCACCAACCTTGATCGCAACCGGGATTTGGGCGTTTGTGACAGGCATAGCTATGCTTAAATCTGGCCTTTCAGAAACCTATGCGGGGTTGATGACGTTGTTCGTATATGCGGGTTCAGCACAGTTAACGGCGCTGCCGTTGATTGAGTCTAATGCCCCTTTGTGGTTGATTTTTGCGGCTGGGTTTATTGTTAACATCCGTTTTGTGATTTTTGGTGCGGCTTTACAACCCTTTTTTCGTCACCTCTCTTGGCAAAGGCGTCTGTTTTTAGGCTATATCACTACCGATATTTCTTTTGTGTTGTTTATGTCGCGTTTTGGGGACGATCGTCCTGTAGGCAGACCACAACACCTTTGGTATTTTTTGGGTATTATTTTACCTAACTGGATTGTGTGGCAGTCTTTGTCTTTTGCTGGGATTTACTTAGGGGGATTTATTCCTGCTTCGTGGGGGATAGAGTATGCAGCGATTTTAGCTTTGATTGCTGTGATTATGCCTTTAATTAAAACGCGTCCCTTTATCATGTGCTTGGTTGTGGCAGGGAGTGTAGCGTGGGCGGGGCAGCTGTTACCGCTACGTTTGGGTCTCGTGGCTGCCGTAGTTGCAGGGGTAGTGGCTGGCGTGGTGACAGAGCAACTACAACATAAAAGGGGCGCTTAAATGTCATTTAACCAGTATGATTGGTATATTTTAGGGGCAGTGGCCTGTTTAACGGTCGTAAGCTTTTTGACCCGAGCAGGTTATTTTTTATTCGGGGACCATTTGCCCTTAGCCGATGGAGTGCGTCGAGCCTTACGTTATGCTCCGGTAGCGGCATTGACTGCTATTATTCTCCCTGAAATTTTCCCTTGGTCTGTGGGTTCTTATCCTCGTCTAGACCTCTATAAACTCATTGCAGCGGGGGTAGCGGTGCTGGTTTATTTACGCACACATAACTCCGTGTGGCTCATGGTTTCTGGTATGGCCATATATTGGTTACTCAAAGCCTTAGCCTAATCCCTTTACGCTGCAAGTAAGCATGATTTTCAATGAAAGAAACAAACGCAGATTCAACACCTAGTTTTGCCAGTTTTGGTTTACATCCTGATTTACTCTCATCGATTTTAGCGGCCGGTTATACCTCGCCGACACCAATTCAAGCGCAGGCATTACCTGTAGTGATGCAAGGGCGTGATGTGATGGGGGCGGCACAAACCGGCACCGGTAAAACCGCTGCTTTTTCTTTGCCTATATTGCATCGTTTGATGCCGTTTGCTACGCATAGTGCATCACCCGCCCGTCACCCCGTGCGCGCGCTTATTTTAACGCCTACACGTGAATTGGCAGACCAAGTTGGAGCGAGTGTTAAGCTGTATTGTAAAAACACGCCCTTGCGGTCGGCTGTGGTGTTTGGGGGGGTGGATATTAACGCCCAACGCGATGAGCTGCGGCGCGGTTGTGAAATACTCATCGCCACACCAGGACGCCTGTTAGACCACATTGAGCAAAAAAATGTGAACTTAAGCCAAGTTGGTATTTTCGTATTAGACGAGGCCGACCGCATGCTGGATATGGGCTTTTTGCCGGACTTGGATCGAATCGTCCGCTTATTGCCTAAACAGCGCCAAAGCTTATTGTTTTCAGCAACCTTTAGTCCAGAGATTCGTAAGCTAGCGACGAGCTTTCTGCGTGACCCAGTAAGTATCGAGGTGGCGGCTCGTAATGCCACAGCAGATACCGTGACGCAACGTGCTTATGCGGCGGAAGGCGATGCTAAGCGTCGAGCAGTAGAACACATTGTGCGTAGTCAACAGCTAACACAAGTAATCGTGTTTACCAATACGAAGCTAGGGGCGAACCGTCTTACGCGTCAATTAGAACGCAGTGGCTTTAAGGCCGCGGCTATTCATGGCGATAAAAGTCAGTTAGAACGCATGAAAGTATTAGATGCGTTTAAAGCCGATGCTTTAGAGATTTTAGTTGCTACGGATGTGGCTGCGCGGGGTTTGGATGTGGCGGGAGTGCCGTGTGTAATTAATTATGACCTGCCTTTTAACCCCGAGGACTATGTACACCGAATTGGGCGTACTGGACGTGCAGGTGCTAAAGGCGAGGCCATTGCTTTAGTGAGTGCCGATGAGCAGCACTTGTGGCAGGATATTCAAAAGCTCATAGGGTCGAAGCTAAAACTTGAGCGTTTATCCTTACCAAATGCGTCCAGCCACACAGCGCGTGCGCGAGCACCACAAGATGAGATTTTTTATAAGCCCTATCAGCCCAGCACGGCTAAAGCCCCCACTCGTGTTACTAAAGAGAAAACGGTAGCCAGTGGGCAGAAAAAGCGCTTTGTTGGTGTGTTATTAGGCGGAGGCTATTATTAAGTCAACAAAGGCTGGCACGGGATCACGATAACGTGGTTGTGCGGCGGCTTGATCTAACAGCCGCTCCAAATGCTGCGCAAAAGGCAAAAGGGGACCATAAAAGATGGTTCCTTTTTTATTTTGGATCAACAAGGTGGGAAAGTCCTCAATGTCCTCATCGATGAGTAAGTCTTCATGCTCTTCTACATCAACCCAGATGAAAATATGCTGGGGGTAGCGCTGCGCCACCTGTTCTAGCTGTTGCTTAAATCCATCGCAAGTGCGGCACCAGGCAGCACAAAAGCAAACAACGGCATAGTCGTTATCAGTAAGCTGTGTTAGTTTTTGTTGTATTTCCGATCGGTTATGTTCAGGGTAAAACACTTTTATCACCTTAAAATCAATATGGATTAATCATAGAGCGAAAACCATGCCTACACCTAATTCCCTTTCTACTCAGGTTGGCACGTCGTCCACGGCGACTCAGCGTTTAAAGCGGGCCTTTACTCGTGCCTTGTCTTCACAGTTGCACCCTAAAATGCTGGGGGCGCTGCTCTTGCCTTTTTTGGTGGCATTGATTGGAGCTGTTGTGTTGTTGTGGTTATTTTGGACGCCACTTAAAACACATATTGCCATATGGTTAGAGCAGTGGGGCATACTTGATGCACATGCTGATTTGTGGCTAGTAGGGGCGGGCTTGCTGGTCGTCAAAACATTCATTATTCCATTATTAGCTGCGGGTGCCTTATTACCTATAGCGGGGATTTTGGGGTTGATTGTATCCGCAGTTGTCGCCATGCCTATTGTGTTGTCCTTTGTACAACATCGCTATTTTCCTCAATTAAAACGCCAAGGCAAAAACGCATTTAGTTATAGTGTGATGAATGCCCTTTGGGTTGGTGTGCTTTTTTGCGTGGGCTGGTTATTAACTTTGCCCTTATGGCTCATAGCTCCACTCGCTGTGGTGCTGCCGGTGTGGTGGTGGGCTTTTGCTTTTACCCGCTTATTGCGGGTGGACTCGATGGTAGAGCATGCTAGCCTACAAGAGCGTAAGATCCTTTTAATGCGCCATCAAAAAGAATACTGGCTGATGGGGCTGTTGATGGCTTTGTTAAATTTAATCCCCCCAGCTTGGTTGGTGTTGCCCGTTTTTTCTGCGCTGGTCTTTGCCCATTTTAATTTAGCGGCACTGGCTGAGCTCCGAGCGGAAAATACCATTCATCAGCATGAGTTATCGCTATAACAGGATGTTTTATGCATAAACCCGCTATACGTTTAATTATTATTGGTGACGAAATTCTATCGGGACGTCGTCAGGATAAGCATTTTTCAAAGCTAGTGGAGCTGCTGAATGCGCGTGGGCTCCGTTTACATAGTGCGCAAATCATTTCCGATGATCCTGATCATATTGAAACCACACTAAAAGCGAGTTTTGCGACGGATGATATCGTGTTTAGTTGTGGTGGTATTGGTGCGACTCCTGATGACCAAACGCGTCAAGCTGCAGCACGCGCGCTGGGCGTAGATCTGGCGTTACACCCCGAAGCCGCGGCGCTTATTACCGAGCGCACACAAGAACAGGTCGGGAGCCAAACCGTTGATATGAGTTTACCGGAACACCAGCAGCGCTTACAGATGGGCGTGTTCCCGGTTGGCGCTGAAATCGTCCCGAACCCTTACAATAAAATCCCAGGCTTTTTTATTCATAACCATACATTTATGCCAGGTTTTCCTGTAATGGCGTGGCCGATGATGGAGTGGGTCTTAGATAATAAGTATGCCCATTTGCATCATTTAGATAATCAGGTCGAGTATTCTTTTTTGGCTTTTTCTTTGCCTGAGTCACGTATTACTCCGGCGTTACAGCAGGTCGAGAGCCAATGGCCAACAGTAAAGGCATTCAGCTTACCCAGCGTGGGAGATAATAGGCGTCGTCCGCATATAGAATTAGGCGTAAAGGGAGACCCTCAGGCGTGTACGGCTGCCTTAGCATTTTTAAAAGAGCAAGTTCAGCAATTAGGGGGTAAGTTGACCCCTATTGCAGAGTAAATGCTTGCCATCTTAGATGAAATTTCATAATATGGAATTGTTGCAATGCATCAACTTTTCCCACAATGCAAAGAGGGACTATCTTTTTGATCTCTAGTGACCGATACTATGCCAGCACCTAACCCAAGCTCCGGTTTGATTACGATTCAAGTTTTAGAGCGCGCCATGATTTTATTGGATGAATTAGCGCGTCAGTCTGAGCCTGTAGCTTTAAAAGATCTAGCCAAGTCCACAGGCCTACATACATCTACGGCTCATCGAATTTTAAATGATTTGGTTGTAGGGCGTTATGTAGAGCGTGTAGATAACGGTTTGTATCGTCTAGGTATGCGCTTGTTAGAGTTAGGCTCTTTAGTCAAAGGCCGTCTAAATGTGCGCGCAGCAGCCGTTGAGGCGATGCGTGAGCTACATAAAATTACTGGTCAGACGGTTAACCTTGCTTTGAAACAGGGCGATGAGATTGTGTATGTAGAGCGCTCGTGGAGTGAGAACTCTGGCATGCAGGTGGTGCGTGCTATCGGTGGACATGCACCGCTACATCTCACCTCCAGTGGTAAATTGTTTTTATCTGAGCTAGACACCCGACAAGTGCGAGCTTATGTCATGCGTACAGGGTTGGCGGGTAACACGCGCAATAGTATTACTCAGGTTGCTGACCTAGAAAAAGAGCTGGCTTTGGTACGTCGTCATGGTTATGCCCGTGATAACGAGGAGCTAGAATTAGGGGTGCGGTGCATTGCGGCAGGGATTTATGATGATACGGGTACGTTAGTAGCCGGCTTATCGCTTTCTGCTCCCTCTGAGCGTTTGCGTGATGCTTGGATTCCATTATTACAAGACACCGCACGCGACATTTCTGCCGCTTTAGGTTTTGAGCCTATGCGTCCTGAGCGTCAAGCTTAAGCGCGTACGTACAACCAACCTTCTTTTTGTTTTTGCACAATATAAGCAATCGCAGCAGGCACGACTTCTTGGGTCGTTGCCTGCTTTTTTATATTTTTAAGCGTGTTACTACAGAGTTTTAATAGGGGGTCTGTAGGGTGAGGTTGCGATAGTGCCATTTCAACGGCGCCGGCGTTTGCCACGATGATCACGTGAGCATCAGGTTCAGCGTGAAGAAAATGAGTGGCATTGTTGCGAGCACGTTGTAGTGAGTCGGCACATGCGGCATGTAGAAGAAGTTGGGTAGGTTTCATAATAAATAAAAGAAAAAAGTGTTGCTGTAGCGCAGCATATAAACCTTTTGTTTGTGGTTTAATTGGAAAGATAGCTTGACCTAACAGAGATAATAGGTAGAATGAATGTATTGCTGCAGTGCAGCATGGAAGGTTTATCCGTTGTGCGTTAACGGTTGAGGCCTTCGGTAATGTTGATCAATCAATGTCATATAGACGTTAAAGGAAACTACCATGAGCGTACCAGCACAACAGTTTTTAACCAACCAACAGCGTAATTTTGATAACTTAATCGCAGCACAAAATCATATTTTTTCTGGTTTTGAGCAGCTCGTAAATTTAAATATCCAGCTTTTTAAATCTTCTTTAGATGAAATTGCTGCCAAATCTCAACAAGTTGCTGGCTTACAAGATGTACAACAAGCAGCTGCTTTTGTAACAGAACTGGCTCAGCCTTCCGCTGAAAAAGTGCTTAACTACGGTAAAAGTGTATTTGAAGTAGTAAGTCAGGTTCAAAAGGAAATCACGGCTCTGACAGAAAAACAAATTGCAGACAATCAGCAACAAGCCGCTGAATTTGTTGAGCAGTTAGCTAAAAATGCACCGGCTGGCAGCGAGAGTGCTATTGCTCTTGTAAAGTCTGGGTTAGTTGCAGCAGGTAATGCTACAGATACGCTATTAAAAGCATCTCGTCAGGCTGCCGAGCTTAGCGAAGCTAACGTAAACGCTGCTACTGGTGCGGTAATGAAAACTGCCGAGCAAGCTGCCGAGGTTGTAGAGCAGAATATCGCGCGTGCTCGAAATACGAAATAATAGAATTGTCTTGCCTTGCTAGGGGTAGTAAAGCGCAAGGCAATAACATGGCATAGTTAGAATCATATCTATGCCATCCTGTGTGGTGTGTTGTTTTTTATAGCCCTTGGCTTTTGCTAAGGGCTTTTTTCTTTTTAATTACCGCTGTAGATTACGAATCGCATCTACGCAGTCACGAATAAGTAGGGGACCTTGGTAGATTAAGCCTGTATAAAGCTGGATAGCATTGGCACCTGCTTGGATTTTTTCTACTGCGTTTATTCCAGAGTTAATACCACCTACTCCGATAATAGGAAAATCTTTGCCAAGCTGACTACGTAACCGCTCGATGACTTTTAAAGAGAGTGTATGAACAGCTGGACCGGAAAGGCCGCCTTGTTCTTGTGCATGAGTTAACCCTGCGACATAGTCTCGGCTTAAGGTTGTATTGGTCGCAATAATGCCATCAATCTGGCACTGCTGCACCGCTGCAGCAATGCTATCGATTTGGCTTTGTTCCAGGTCGGGGGCAATTTTTACCGCGATGGGCACATAACGCTGATGCTGGGCTTGCAGTTGCTCGCGTCGTTGATTGAGAGCACCTAAGAGTTGCACCAGCTCATTTTCAGCTTGCAACGCGCGTAGGTTTTGCGTGTTAGGTGAAGATATATTAACGGTAATATAGTCTGCGTGCGCATACACCCCATCTAAACCTGTTAAATAGTCATCCGTTGCTTGCTCGATTGGGGTGGCGGCATTTTTACCGATATTTAGCCCGAGTATCCCTCCGGTATGGCGCCATTGGCTTTTTTGTACATTGCTTATAAATTGTTCTAAACCATCATTATTAAAGCCAAAGCGGTTGATTAGGCATTGCTTTGCAGGCAAGCGGAATAAACGGGGTTTAGGGTTACCCGCTTGTGCTAAAGGCGTAACCGTTCCGACTTCTACAAAACCAAAACCTAAAGAGCCAAGTGCATCAATATGAGCGCCGTTTTTATCGAGTCCTGCGGCCAAACCAACGGGATTTTTTAGCTTTAGCCCCATGAGTTCGGTAGGCAATAACAGCTCTTGGCTGATTAGTGGTTTGGCCCATTGATGGACGCGATCTAACCATCGTAGTGTGAACTCATGTGCTTGTTCTGCTTCCATTTGAAAAAGCGCGGGACGAACTAAACCGTAGGTGTGGAGTAAAAGTGACATATTAGGAGGCTGGGCTAACCCATTCACCATGTAAAAAAAGTTGATGAGGAGTAAAACGTGTTTTATAAGCCATTTTACGACTTTGTTCTATCCAATAGCCTAAATAAAGCCACGGCAAGTGATGTTGTTGGCAATATTGAATTTGCCATAAAATAGCAAAAGTACCCAAACCAGAAAGGTCCGGGTTAAAAAAGGTATACACGGCCGATAGTCCTTGCTCAACCTCATCAACCAAAGCGACCATTTGCACCCCATCCATATCGGAAAACTCAATCAGATAAGAATGTACGTGGCTACTCAATAAAAACTGGATATATTGAGACTTATCGTCGTTATCCATATCGGAGCCGGCATGGCGTGCTGCTTGATAACGTCGATACAGCGCATAATGCTCAGGGTTCCAGACTAAGGGACGGCGTGCGGCACGCAGGTGTTGATAACGCTTTAGTTGGCGCCGTTGGTTTTTAGTAGCCGTAAAATTAAGGGTATCAATACGAATGGGCACGCAGGCTTGACAATGATCGCAGTGTGGGCGATAGGTAAAAGTGCCACTGCGTCTAAAGCCTAAATCAATCAGGCGTCCATAATAGGAGCTATGTATAAGATGAGACGGCGCGGCAACTAAAGAACGAGCGCGCTGGCCGCTTAAATAGCTGCAATCATAGCTAGAGGTTGTGTAAAACTGAATCGCTGTTGGCAGAGGTGGTTCTATCGTACCCATTGTTATGTCCTATTGCAGAGCGATCCACTGGCCTTGCGCAGAGAGCTGACCGACATGCCATGGTGTAGGGGGAGCGGAGGTGTATTGTTGTAAAAGCTCGATAAAAGTGCTGCGAGGTACGGTATGTGCTCCTAAAGACAGCAGGTGAGCCGTTTCTTGTTGGCAATCAATATATGGAATCCCAAGCTGTAACAAGCAACGTGTCAGATAATAAAGCGCCACTTTGCTTGCATCTGAAACCAAACTAAACATGGACTCACCAAAGAAAAAACGTCCAATTTTCACTCCATAGAGACCACCAACTAATTGATTGTCCTGCCAAACTTCAATGCTATGGGCGTATTTTTGAAGGTGGAGCTGATAATAAGCTTGAATGATCTCATCAGAAATCCAGGTGCCTTCTTGGTATTGGCGTACGGCCGCACATTGCTGGATCACAGCAAGAAAATCCACATCGGTGGTAATACGCCAGCGAGCATTGCTATCTTGTTCTTGGCGTGCGATACGGCGGCATGTTTTGGCTAAAGACTTAGAGAGTTTAAAAGCATCACAGCGCAAAATGGCACGAGGGTCCGGTGACCACCATAAAACAGGCTCACCCGGGTTATACCAGGGAAATAAGCCCTGTTGGTAGGCTTGTAACAAGCGGGGAGTCGATAGATCGGCCCCCGCGGCCAGTAATCCATTAGCTAAGGCCGTAGAGACGGGAGGAAAAGGCTCATCCGCGTCTATCCAAGGAATAGAAATCAATGGCATCGTGCTAATTAGTGATTTTCATCCAAGCTGTAATAATGAATGGAAAATTGTCCTTTTTTAGCATCGGCTAAATAGTGTTCTAGCGTGGTGCTAACCGTCCTAAAGGATAAATTATCCCAAGGGATAGCATCAAACTCAAAATAACGGGCCTCAAGGGATTCAGGGCCAGGGTTAAGCTCTGGCTGAGTGATAGTCGCCAAATAAAAAATATGAACCTGCCCAGCCGAAGGAACGTCAATGACAGAAAACAATGGCCCAAGTTCAATACCAGCAATACCAGCTTCCTCGTCGGCTTCACGTAATGCGCCTTCTGCTGATGTTTCTTTAAGTTCCATAAAGCCAGCGGGCAAAGTCCAAGTGTTATAGCGTGGCTCAATAGCACGCTTACACAACAAAATCTTATTTTCCCAAATAGGAATCACGCCTACAACATTACGGGGATTTTGATAATGGACGGAACCACATTGCAAACAGACATCGCGCACACGGTTATCATCAGGTGGAATAATACGGGCTAACGGGTTGGCGCATTGAGTACAATAATGCAGCGAGCGTGGATTAGGAAAATAGAAGTCGGAAGGTTTGGTCGTCATAGTGTTCCACATTTTTATAGGTTGTGATTGATTGTAGAACAGTTGGCGTAAATGATGTAGGGTGACCCAAGCCTTATTAGGGTTAGTCTAGATACAAAAAAGCCGCTTAAATAAAGCGGCTTTTTAAAACTGGAGGCGCAAACCGGAATCGAACCGATCTACACGGATTTGCAATCCGGTGCATAACCACTCTGCCATTGCGCCAGCTAAAAAAAGAGTATAGCAAAATGACAAAAAATTAGCAAGAAATAAGCCCAAAGAAGACTAGGTTTGTTTAAAAATATAAAAATTATGCCTGCAAAGACAGGTTGTTATTTTTAGGAGGGGAGCAATGAGCCCAAAGAATCTGATGCGACGTTTACCGCGTGCTTTTTATGAGGAGGCTGATTGTGCGCAAGTCGCTCAACGCTTATTAGGAAAATTTCTTGTGCATGAGAGGGGTAATAAAAAGTATGTGGGACGTATTGTAGAAACAGAAGCCTATTTAGGTCCGCATGATCTGGCTGCCCACTCATCGAAAGGGGTGACGGCGCGCACTCAGGTTATGTTTGGTGCAGCGGGACATGCTTATGTCTATTTGATTTATGGTATTCACCACTGCATGAATGTAGTGACAGGGCCGCTGGGCAGTGGATCTGCTGTGTTGATACGCGCCGTAGAGCCAATAGAGGGCATTGAGCTGCCTACGCATGGGCCTGGCCGGTTATGTAAAGCGATGGAAATTGATCGGCGTCACAATGGCTTGGATGTATGCGATGGGCCGTTATATATTGCTGATGCACCTGAAGTAGCGGTAGCTTCTATAGTAAAAACCACTCGTGTGGGTGTGGACTATGCAGGTGTATGGGCGCAGAAGCTATTGCGTTTCTATGAAAAAGATAATGCTTTTGTTTCAAAAAAGTAACTAAGCCGTAAAAACGGCTTAGTAAAAACAGATAAGGGATTAAGTGCGGCTCGATAGGGTGTTTTTAATTTTTTGATCGGTTTTATATTGGCTTAGAGCATAGGTTGCCCAGATAGCGGCAGGAATCCAGCCAATTAACGTGATCTGCAAAATTAGGCAAATAATACCGGCAATAGGGCGACCGATGGTAAAGAACACCGCAAAAGGTAAAAAGATAGCAAGTAAAAGACGCATTACATCATCCTAAGAATCAAAACAGTCGCCGCTATTATAAAAGCCGGTTCACAATCGATCGTAAAAAATTGTGTCAATAGCCAAGAGTGGAGCCATCTGGGTTGCGCGGGTCAGAGTAGCCCCAGAGCATATCGCCCTCGCGTTGAATGGTTTGGGTGCGGCCCATAGAGGCTTTGATATTGACTTGATGTCCGCGCTCTTCGAGTAAGCGGATGGTATCTACGTTGAAACCTTGCTCTACACGGAGCTCATCGGGTGTCCATTGGTGGTGGACGCGCAAAGCAGAAGCCGCTTCGGCTGGGTTCATGTCGTAATCAATTTTATTTACCACTGTTTGTAGCACTGTAGTAATAATACGCGCACCCCCGGGGCTACCTGTTACTAAAACGGGCTTACCGTCTTTTAGCACAAGGGTAGGCGTCATGGAGGATAAAGGACGCTTGCCAGCGGCAACCGCATTGGCCTCTCCACCGACTAAGCCATAAGCATTGGCTACTCCGGGTTTTGCTGAAAAATCATCCATTTCATTATTTAATAAAATACCCGTACCTTTAGCAACAATGCCCGTCCCAAAATTTGTATTCAATGTATAGGTGACAGCAACTGCGTTCCCAAAACGGTCCATAATGGAGTAATGGGTGGTTTGGTCGCTTTCATAGGGTAATGGGTTGCCCGGCTTAATCTGCTGAGCTGGTGTGGCTTTGTCGTTGATGCGCTGTGCGAGATTGTCCGCGTAATGCTTGGAAATGAGACCTTCTAGGGGGACTTTCACAAAATCTGGGTCACCGAGATACTCTGCACGATCGGCATAGGCTAGTTTCATGCTTTCAGCCATGTAATGAACGGATTGCGCACTATTGTGTCCCCATTCGCCTAGAGGCCAGCGCTCAAGTATATTCAGAATCTGGACTAAGTGGGCGCCCCCCGATGAGGGAGGAGGCATGGTGACGATATCATATCCGCGATAACGGCCATGGACAGGCTGACGCTCCACGGCTTGATAGGCCGCCAGATCAGCAAGGCGGATCGCGCCAGGATAAGGTTGCATTTCTGCTGCAATTTTTTTAGCAATTTCGCCTTGATAAAAAGCATAGCTGCCTTGGTCGGCAATGAGACGCAAGGACTGGGCTAAGTCTTTTTGAATGAGCCGATCGCCTGCTTTTAAAGGGGCACCATTACGCCAAAATATAGCGGTTGTGGCAGGCCACTTGCCCATTTCCTTGGCCGATGCGGCTAAGACTTTTGCTAGAGTTTCACTAACAATAAACCCATTTTCAGCTAAGTCTATGGCCGGCTGCATCACCTGTTTTAGTGGCAGGGAGCCCCATTTTTTTAGCGCGTGCTCTAAGCCGGCAACCGTGCCAGGCACCCCCACGGCATAGTGAGTGAAAAGCGATTTGCCATCAATGACATCACCGTTCTCATCGAGGTAAAGATCCCGATGGGCGCCGCTTGGTGCTACCTCACGAAAATCGAGGGCGATGGATTGCTGGCTTTGGGCATCGTGATACATCATAAATCCGCCGCCACCGATATTACCGGCGTTAGGCAGCACAACGGCCAAAGCAAAACCAACAGCAACGGCTGCATCTACTGCATTGCCGCCTTGTTGGAGAATCTGTAGGCCAACCGCCGAGGCGAGATGGTGCTCAGAGGCAACCATGCCATGCTTAGCTACGACAGGATGAAAAACGGAAAGCGTATGGTCATAGGCGGCCGCCACCGCTTGGGCGGCGGCGGTTTGAGCTGGGGGTTGATGAGGGGGATGCGCGCAAGCGGTAAGTAGCGCTAAAATTGCAGCGCCAGCGCTTAAACGAGTAAAAAGCATGGAGTTAGTTCGCATTGATTTGCTCCCGTAAGGCAAATTTCTGTACCTTGCCGGTAGAGGTACGAGTTAATTCGCCAAAAATATATTTTTTAGGTAGTTTGTAGCGGGCTAGGTGTTGTTCGCAATGCTGGTGTAACTGCTTTTCATCCGCATGCTGGCCGGGGCGCAGCTCGACAAAAGCAGCGGGCACCTCGCCCCATTTTTCATCCTTAAGAGCAACCACAGCAACGGCGGCCACGGCAGGATGTAATAACAAAGCCTCTTCGATCTCTAGTGAAGCAATATTTTCACCGCCAGAGATAATCACATCTTTAGCTCGGTCGCGGATTTTGATGTATCCGTCGGGGTCGACCACACCTAAGTCACCCGAGTGAAACCAGCCGCCGGCAAAGGCCTCGGCTGTAGCTGCTGGGTTTTTTAAGTAGCCTTTCATGACAATATTGCCGCGGAACATGATTTCGCCAATGGTTTCCCCATCCCAGGGCACGGGTTCCATGGTGATAGGATCCAGGACGGCAACATCTTGCTCTAGGGGGTAGCGTACACCCTGCCGGCTATTTTTTTCTACGCGCTCATCAATAGATAGGGAAGCCCATTCGGGTTGTTTGGTACAGCCCACGGCAGGACCATAGGTTTCGGTTAAGCCATACACATGCGTCAGGTCAAAACCGATTTCTTCCATGCGCTTGAAAACAGAAGCGGGTGGTGGGGCGCCAGCGATTAAACCATGGACGGTATGATCGATGCCCTCTCGCCAAGCATCGGGGGCGTCGGCAATCATGGTATGCACAATGGGAGCGCCACAATAGTATTCGATGCGGTGCTCGCGGATTTGATCCAAAATGACCTTAACATCTACGCGACGTAGGCACACATTTGTGCCGGCGAGCAGCGCCATCACCCATGGAAAACACCAGCCATTGCAATGAAATAGCGGTAAGGTCCACAAATAAGTCGGGTGTGCAGGCATTTGTGCGGCAAGTGCATTGCTTAGAGCTGCCAGATAGGCTCCGCGGTGATGGGTGACTACCCCTTTAGGGTTGCCCGTGGTGCCAGAAGTATAGCCAAGAGCAATAGCATTCCACTCGTCACTAGGTAGCTGCCAATCAAAGTTTGGGTCGCCTTGAGCGATAAAGGCTTCGTATTCGATATCGCCAATACGACCTCCTTGTGTAAAGTGGGCATCATCCACATCAATCACATAGGGCTTAGGTCCTGTCATTAGCGCTAAAGCTTGTTGGATCACCCCTGAAAATTCCGGGTCGACCAAAATCGCTTTACATTGGCTGTGGTCTAGCATGAATGCCAGGCTTTCAGGGTTAAGGCGGATATTAAGGGTGTTTAATACCGCGCCAGTCATAGGCACCCCAAAATGCGCTTCATACATTGCTGGAATATTGGGAAGCATGGTGCTGACCGTGTCTCCCTCTCCGATACCTTTTTGACTCAAAGCAGAAGCGAGTTGTTTGCAGCGTTGGTAGGTTTGAGCCCAGGTAAAGCGACGCTGGTGATAAATGACTGAGGTAAGTTGTGGGTGGACAACAGCGGTACGCTCAATAAAACTAAGCGGGGATAACGGGACGTAGTTGGCTGCGTTTTTATCTAAGCCATGGTTGTAAGGGTTTTGTCTCTCCATGTGGATTCTCCGCGTATCAAAATGATTGTGATGAACGGTTCCAGTTTGGTGTGCGTTTTTCAATAAAAGCATCAATGCCTTCTGCGGCATCCTCTTCCATCATATTTTTTGCCATGACCTCGGCTGCATAGGCATATGCAGAGGCCAAATCCATTTGTTGTTGCTTGTAAAACATGGACTTGCCGTAGCGAATCGCGGCCGGGCTTTTAGTGAGTATAGTCGCTACTTTTTGTGCAACAGCTTCGTTTAAAGCTTCAGGGGCAACGGCTTCGTTAATTAATCCCCATTGAGCTGCGGTTTGCGCATCAATGAAGCGTCCAGTAACAAGCATATCAAAAGCATGTTTAGTAGGGATGTTTCTGGATAAAGCAACAGCGGGACTTGAGCAAAACAAACCTACATTGATACCTGAAACGGCAAACTGAGCCTCTGTAGAGGCAATAGCCAGATCACAGCTGGCAACGAGCTGGCAGCCTGCAGCGGTTGCGATACCATGAACGCGGGCGATGACCGGTACAGGAAGCTGTTGAATGCTTTGCATGACCCCGGCGCATTGCTGAAAAAGCTGTTGGTAATAATCTAACCGAGGTTTGCCGCGCATCTGTTTTAAATCGTGTCCAGCACTAAAAGCTTTGCCTGCTGCTGCGAGTACCACGCAGCGTACGCTGGTGTCTTCTGCGATTTGGTCTAAGTGCTGTTGGAGCGAGTCGAGTAACTCTTCAGAAAGTGCGTTATAGCGCTCAGGACGATTGAGCTCTAGAGTGGTGATGCCATTGTGATCGGCGCGAAGCACTAGTTCAGAGGAGGGGGATTGCATTTGTCTACTCCACAGTTAATAGTCTTTATTTACTAATCTTACCTGTGGAATATGAGTTTGCAACTAGGAAAGTGGAGTAGATGATAAATATAAAAAAAGCCCTTGATTACAATCAAGGGCTTTTTAAATTCTGGAGCGGGAAACGAGACTCGAACTCGCGACTTCAACCTTGGCAAGGTTGCGCTCTACCAACTGAGCTATTCCCGCATTTTATTGGGCTGATTCCCAATGATTTGAAATTTTATCCTAGATTTTTTATGTTGTCAACCGTTTTGTTTTTCGGTTCAATCTAGGTGAAAATCAAATTAAAAAATAATTGTAATCAAGTCTGGTGTGTTTGTCAAGCTAATCCGTCTTGATTACGTGGCAACAAACAACTAGGCTCGCTGCAAAAACATAACTATATAGGAAAAATATAGGTCTTGTCAAATATTTTTGAAAAAAAATAAAAAATGCGCCATGATGAGCGCTATTGTGTGTGTTTTTATATGGATGTTACCGGTGCAAATAACCTCAAATATGTGCTTGCAAGCCTTAAATACTTTGGCTTTACCCGCTGTGGCGAAACAGTTTTTATGTTTTGAGAATGAAGCACAGCTACCTGAGTTGCAAGAGAAAATACAAACCTCGTCAAAAAGATGGGTATTAGGTGGTGGAAGCAATATGGTGATGGCTGATACTGTTGATGCCTTATTGATCCATATGCAAAACAAAGGGATTCGTTTAATAGCGCAGCAGGGGGATGAGGTATGGGTGGAGGCACAGGCAGGTGAGGTCTGGCATGATTTTGTTCATTATTGTTTGGACCAGGGCTGGTATGGCCTAGAGAACTTGGCTTTGATTCCTGGTACGGTTGGTGCGGCGCCAGTACAAAATATTGGTGCGTATGGAATAGAACTGCAGCAGGTTGTGCATGCGGTGAAAGTATGGGATTTTTTGACGGCACAATATTTGTGGTTAGATACAGCGGACTGCCAGTTCGCCTATAGGGATAGCTTTTTTAAACGAGCTCCCCAGGGGCGCTATATGATTGTTGCGGTGCAGTTTAAATTAGTGACGGCGGGGGCGTGGACACCGATATTGCGTTATCCGGATTTGCAGCATCACCCGCTTTTACAGAAAACACCTATAACAGCGCAAGCGGTTTTTCAGGCGGTAATGGCGATTCGTCAACAAAAACTCCCTGATCCCGCTGTGCTGGCGAATGCAGGGAGCTTTTTTAAAAACCCTATTGTAACTACGGCGCATTATGAGCAGCTGTTAGCACAGTATCCAGACTTGGTTGCATACCCTTACCAAGGCCAGTATAAGCTAGCAGCAGGTTGGTTGATTGATCATGCTGGCTGGAAGGGTAAACGCCTAGGCCCTGTTGGGATGCACAAAAACCAAGCATTGGTTTTAGTGAATTATGGTGGAGCAAGAGCAGCCGATGTGGCGGCTTTGGTGCAGCAAGTTCAGCAGCAGGTGTTTGAGCTTTTTCAAGTGCAGCTAGAGCAAGAGCCTATTGCTGTGCAATAAGGCTGGTCCATGATAATCCATAGCCCCCAAACTGGGCAGGGGGCATAGAAAATGGCTTTAGCTACCTAACACGTCCTGCATAGTATAGAGGCCATGACTTTTGCCTTTTAGGAAGCGCGCAGCGCGCAAGCTGCCTTGTGCATAGGTAGTGCGGTTACTGGAGCGATGCGTGATTTCAATACGCTCCCCTTCGCCACAAAAGTACACAGTATGATCACCAATAATATCGCCACCGCGCACCACGGAAAAGCCAATGCGGCCATCTTCTCGGGCTCCAGTGTGGCCGTAGCGTGTCCAGTCAGCCACATCGTTTAGGTTGACCCCCCACGTTTTTGCAATGGCCTCGCCCATAGCTAGCGCCGTGCCTGAAGGAGCGTCGACTTTATTGCGGTGATGGGCTTCGAATACCTCTGCATCAAAGCCTTCTTGCATTAGCTTAGCGGCAAGCTCAATGAGGCGCAGGGTAACGTTAACACCCACACTCATATTGGGAGCAAAAACAATAGCGATTTGCTCAGCGGCTTGTTGAATGCGTGCTTTTTGTTCCTCGTTAAAACCCGTAGTGCCGATGATGAGCTGGCAATTATGAGCTAGGCATGCAGTGACATGATTCATTGTCCCTTCTGGGCGGGTAAAGTCGATCAAGCAATCCGCCTGCTGTAGTTGGCTCAAGTCATCGCTAATCAACACGCCAGTTTCTTTGCCTAGAAATGCACCCGCATCTTTGCCGATCGCATCTGAGCCAGTGTGGTCTAGAGCAACCGCAAGCTGCATATCATGACTGGATAAAACGGCTTCAATCAACATACGACCCATGCGGCCGTTAGCGCCTGCAATAGCAATACGCATAAAAATTCCTTTGTTAAGTAAATCAGTCCAAGAGAGCGAAACGCCGATGTACTAGCGCAAGGGCTCGACTTCCATGACGGCACTTTCTGGGTGAGATTCCAGAGGACGAGTGACGGGCTCATCGTTGGGGGTGTTTTTAATAGCAGAAGCCCCTGAGTCCGACTGTTCAAAGGGTTGTCGGTTGGGTTGCTGATCCCCTTCCCAGCGAACGAGTACATCGTCTTCGAACCAAACAGTAAATAACCGTAACTCTTCTTTGCCGTAACCTGGTTTATGATAGTACGGGTATTCCCAGCGATCGCTGTGGAAAATGTCCTGCAGGGTTGGGCTACCAAGTAAAAAGCGAACCTGCTCGCGGGTCATGCCGACCTCTAGGCGTTCAATTTGGGCGGTAGTTAACCAGTTTCCCTGTTGTACAGGAGCCTTGTAGGGGAAGCCCCATTTGCTACCGCTGCAGGCGCTAAGAGTCAAAGCCGTCATACCTGCGATTAGGCCTATGCGCAAGAGAGTGGAGTATTTTTTTGCGTTCATTGCGTTACTTTGCCCCTGTTAGGATAAAATCGTTATCATATAAGGGTTTATAGAAATGCGCATCGTGTGCATTGTGAAATCACCTCGAAATCCGTCTGCATTATGCAGTGCGGGCAACGAGCCTTACCCCCAATCAGATATATAATTCTAGCCATGAAAGACCAAAATGAACTGAAAAACATGGGGCTTAAGGCGACATTTCCGCGCCTAAAGATTCTAGATGTATTTCGTCGCCATGACGAAACCGAAGAAATGCGTCACCTTAGCGCCGAAGACGTCTACCGGTTATTAATTGCCGAAGATGTCGATATTGGTTTAGCTACAGTGTACCGCGTGCTGACTCAATTTGAACAAGCAGGCATTTTAATGCGAAGTCAATTTGATGGTGGTAAAGCGGTATTTGAGCTAAACGATGGCGATCATCATGACCATTTCATTTGTACTAATTGCGCCAAAGTTGTGGAGTTTTCCGACCCCGAAATCGAAAAGCGACAATACGATATCGCTGATAATTTAGGGTTTGAGCTCGAGAGCCATACATTGGTGCTTTATGGCATATGTAATGATTGTGTAGAAAGCGCTAAGCCTACACGCTCAAGATCTCGTTAAACACCAAAAAGGGGCTCATATAGCCCCTTTTTTTATGAAGTACGTAGCCCTAACATTTCTTGGGCGTGCTGCCTTGTGGTGGCGGTGATTTCTATGCCGCCTAACATTCTTGAGATCTCCTCCACGCGCTCCTTGGTATGAAGCTGTTGTATTTTAGAAACGGTTTGTTGGCCGTCTGAGTGCTTGCTGACTAAAAAATGATGTTCACCACAAGCGGCAACTTGGGGTAAATGGGTTACACAGAGCACTTGATGGCGTTGGCCAAGCTCATTTAATAACCGTCCTACCACTTCGGCAATAGCCCCACCAATCCCACTATCGACTTCATCAAAAATTAAAGTTGGCACGCGGGCTGCTTGACTGGCGATGACCGATAAGGCCAAAGAAATTCGAGCTAGTTCTCCACCCGAAGCGACCTTGCTTAACGGAGCAGGCTTGACTCCAGCATGGCCGGCAACCAAAAACTCTACTTTTTCATTGCCATGGCTACTTGGCTCATGAGGGGTGAGTAATACCTGAAACTGACCGCCTTCCATCGAGAGCTGCTGCATAGCTGCCGTAACCTGCTGACTTAATTGAGAGCTAATTTGCTGGCGAGCGTGACTCAGTTGTGCCGCTGCCGCATCATAGTGTTGCTTGGCTTGGAGCATCGTTTGCTCAAGTGCGGCAAGGTCGGCGGATTGCTGTAATTGCTGGCGGCGCTTTTCAAGCTCTGATAAGCGTTCGGGGAGTGCTTCGGGTTCGCATTTGTGTTTGCGTGCTAAATCAAACGCCATGGACATACGCTGTTCTAATTGTGCAAGACGCTCTGGGTCGAGCTCTACACTATTTAAATAGCTGTTCAAGTCAGAAAGGCTTTCTGCACAGGCTATTTGCGCAGACTCCAGCGTTTGATAGATCGGCTCAAGCTGTGGGTCGTGTTTGAGCAAGCTTTGTAGATGCTGTAGAGCGATATGAAGAGCGGATAGCGCGCCCGCCTCATCGTTGTCCAGACAGTGTACGCAATGGGCAGCCCCATCCAGTAAAGACTGCGCGTGGGCTAAACGCTCATGTTCGGCTGTTAACTGCTCCCAGTCGCCCTCGACTAAGCCGAGCTCGTCGAGCTGTTGAATTTGCCACTCAAGGAGCTCAAGCTCTTGTTCATGGGCTTGGCTATCTTGTTGTGCGCTATCAAAAGCCTGTTTTGCTTTTTGCCATGCCTGCCATCGTTGTGCGACGTCCTGACTAAGGGTTAGGTGTTGCCCTTGGCTATCTAAAATCAACGCATGGGCATGGGGCTGTAGCAGGCTTTGATGAGCATGCTGGCCATGGATATCAACCAAAAGCGCCCCGAGCTCGCGTAGCTGGCCTACTGTAGAGGGGATACCATTAATATAGGCCCGACTACGGCCTTGGTTATCAATGAGGCGGCGCAAAATCAGGCTTTCATCGGTAGGCAAGTCGTGCTCAGCTAGCCAGCTTAAGGCAGAAGCTGGCGGGGCAAAGGTGGCGATGATTTCGGCCTTTTCTTTGCCTTGGCGCACCACGCTTGCGTCCCCCCGCCCACCAAGAGCAAGAGAGAGTGCATCAATTAAGATTGACTTACCAGCGCCCGTTTCACCTGAGAACACGGTAAAACCTGAGGCAAACTCGATGTGATTGTGTTCAACGATCACAAAATCGCGTAAATGTAGGGAACATAGCATATGAATTTACTCGTTCTCGTCGGCGGGGATTCGATTCCAGTCTAATTTTTGCCTTAAGGTGGAAAAAAAGCTATAGCCTTCTGGATGAATAAAGCGCACTGTGTTTTGAGCACGTCGAATATCGACGCGATCTCCTGCTTGGCAGTCGGACCAGGCTTGCATATCAAAATGTACGCTTGCTCCAGACTCTACCCGCCCTAAGGTTGTGATGGTCAGGCTTAACGTACTGGTATCGGGCACGACGACAGGGCGGTTAGACAGTGTTTGTGGGGCAACTGGCACTAAAAGTAAAGCGTTCAAACAGGGATGTAAAATGGGACCGTTGGCTGCTAAAGCATAGGCTGTAGAGCCTGTTGGGGTAGATATAATCACCCCGTCTGCTCGTTGGCGATGCATAAAAATATCGTCTAGCTCTACGCGGAGCTCAATCATACCGCCACGCCCTGCACGATTGATCACAATATCATTGAGGGCAATACCAGAGTACAACACTTCGCCATCGCGTACGATACGTCCTTCAAGTAGACTGCGGTCCTCGGCTTGATAGTGTCCTGCAATGACGCTACTTACTGCTTCATGCGCATTATTGATAGGAATATCTGTAATAAAGCCCAAGCGACCATGGTTGATACCAATTAAAGGTACATCGTAATTAGCTAGATTCCTAGCAGCGCCGATCATCGTACCGTCGCCACCCATAATAACGGCAAGATCCGCTTGCGCGCCAATTTCGGCATATGTGCGTGTGGGGAGCTCGGTAACCCCGATATAACGAGCGGTGTCGGCTTCGACCATGACGTGACAGCCGGCTTGTTGTAGGGTGTTTGCCAAAGCGCGTAAGGGCGCATCTAAGCCACTGTCTTGGTAGCGGCCGATAATTGCCACTGACTTAAAATGCATGAGGTAAGACCTTATGATTTGTTAGTAATAATTAGATTAGAATTATAGAGGTGCTAGCCCATTTATGTTGGGTAGGTAATCGTAACGAATCGCATAATTTGCTTATTTACTGCTATGGATGATAGAGCAAGCGCATTATTAAATGTATTGATTGAGCGTTATATTGCCGATGGTCAGCCAGTAGGGTCTAGAACATTATCCAAAATGTTTGATTTGTCTCCGGCGACGATCCGCAATGTGATGGCGGATCTGGAAGACTTGGGGCTTATACAAAGTCCACATACGTCGGCGGGGCGTGTGCCTACACCGCAAGGCTATCGTATTTTTGTAGATCAGCTCCTGGCGGTACCACGCAATGATTTTTCCTTTTCGGAAAAACTGGCGTTACAGATCCCTCGTTATGAGCCTGCGCGTGCGGTTAGCTCAGCAGCAGAACTGTTATCGAACCTGTCACAGTTTGCCGGGGTGGTGCTAGCGCCTAAGCGTGCTAATACGTTCAAACAAATTGATTTTATTCGATTATCAGAAAAGCGGGTGCTCTTAATTATTGTGACTCCAAGTGGCGATGTGCAAAACCGTATTCTTTTTGTGTCCAGAGACTACAAAGAACACGAGCTCATTGAGGCCAGCAATTTCTTTAATCAGCATTTTTCTGGGATGTCATTTACCCAAGTACGGGAAGCTTTATCCGGAGAGTTATCTTCTTTGCGTGAAGATATTACGCGTTTAATGCAGGTGGCAGTAGAAACCGGTGATAGTGAGCCCGATTATGCCGAGGCGGTGGTAATTTCAGGCGAAAGCAAGCTGCTTAATGTCAGCGAGATGGTGGCAGACATGGATAAATTACGCCATCTATTTGATTTGTTTGAAAAGAAAACAGAATGGCTACATTTATTAGATGTGTCTCGCAAAGCACAAGGGGTGCAGATTTATATTGGGGGAGACTCGCATTTGGTGCCTTTAGAAGAAATCTCTGTGGTCACAGCCCCTTACGAGGTCGATGGTCAAGTATTAGGAACCTTAGGGGTAATTGGCCCATCGCGTATGGCTTACGATAAAGTTATCCCTATAGTAGATATTACGGCTCGAATGTTATCTAATGCCTTGAGTCATCACGTCTAATCATTTTTATTATGTGTTCAAAAAAATACTACGCGGAAGCAGCGGAAAATAATTTGCTTGATCCTCATATTCGTACCTTAGCCGCACCTCGGGTAGGGGTGCTGCTCGTGAACCTAGGTACGCCAGCCACCGCGACAGCCGGTGATATTCGGCGCTATTTAGCTCAGTTTTTATCGGATCAGCGGGTGGTGGAGCTACCCGCCGCCTTGTGGCAGATTATTTTGCGCTGTTTTGTATTGCCTTTTAGACCGCGAAAACTGGTTCCTAAGTATGCGTCCATCTGGATGGATCAGGGGTCTCCGTTATTGGTTTATAGTCAGGCACAAGCACAGGGTTTGCAACAGCAACTACAAGCCCATGGGCATTCTATTCCGGTGCGTTTAGCCATGCGCTATGGAAAGCCTGCAATGCATGATGTGCTTAATGAGCTAACTGCTTTGGGATGTGAGCGCATTTTAATGGTGCCGATGTATCCACAATATGCGGCCAGCACCACTGCTACAGCGGTCGATGAGCTTAACCGCTATTTGCGTAAGCGTCGTAACCAGCCCGAAACGCGCTTTATTAAAAGTTTTTGTCAGCACCCAGCCTATATACAACCACTAGTGCAAAGTATTCAACGCCATTGGCAGCAGCATGGGAAGCCGCAGCGTTTGTTACTTAGTTTTCATGGCATACCGCGTCGTTCTGTGGTGGCGGGGGATCCGTATTACCGCGAGTGCATGTTGACTACTGCGGCGGTGCGCGAAGCCTTGATCGATGCCGATGTGCCTGTGTTTGCTAGTTTTCAGAGTCGCTTTGGTGCCGATCAGTGGCTTGAGCCTTATACTGAACCGACATTGCGCCAATGGGCTAAAGAGGGAGTGCAGTCTGTACAGGTGGCCTGTCCGGGGTTTTTGGCCGATTGTTTGGAAACATTGGAAGAAATACAACAAGAGTGTAGAGACGCTTTTTTAGAGGAGGGGGGGCAAAACTTTAGCTATATTGCTTGTTTAAACGATGACAAAGACTGGATTGCTGGTTTGAGCGACATTGTGTTGCAAAATTTAGGTGGATGGGAATTACCTAAGGTCACAAATTAGCCTAAAATAAAACCGTTTGTCCGCAGCTTGGTTGTGCTTTTTTTAGAAAGCTTTACTAAAAGCGGTCTTTTATTCAGGAAGATCTGATGTTAAGAAAAAATCCACGGGGTGATTATCCGGTTGTACACGAAACGGCTTTTGTCGACCCTACTGCTGTATTGTGTGGTCGTATCGAAGTTGGCCCCCACGTATTTATAGGTCCTTATGCGGTTATCCGCGCGGATGAGCTTGATGAAAATGGCCATCTCGAGCCTATTGTGATTGGAGCTAACTCCAATATCCAAGACGGGGTGGTGATTCACTCCAAAGACGGTGCAGCGGTAACCATTGGTGAGCACACCTCTATTGCGCACCGCTCTATTGTGCATGGGCCTTGTACTGTAGGCAGCCATGTGTTTATTGGTTTTAACACGGTGTTGTTTAACTGCACGGTGGGTGATTCGGCTGTAGTGCGCCACAACTGTGTGGTAGATGGGCATGATATCCCCGAGCATTTTTACTTGCCTTCGGCTACAGTAGTAAAAGAAGCCACTGACCTAAGCGCCTTAAAAACCGTGCCTCAGTCAGCAAAGGACTTCTCTGAATCCGTGATGCATACAAATGTATCGTTAGCGCAAGCGTATCGTCGTATTCAAAACCAGTTTTAATTTTATAAAAAACACAAAAGTGGGCTTGAAGTGGGGGCGTATGCCCCCATATGGTTTCTATCGTTATTATTTTTGATTTATACGTGGAGAAACCTATGTCCGCACCGAAGCAACCGCAGGATAATACGCAAGAACAAACTGCAGATTTAGAACAGTCCAGTCCCGCAGAAGAGCTATCTGCTATGGACGATGCTAACGACGAGACGATTCAAGTTCCCGAAACGTCGGATTTGGCGGCCGAGCTATCCGAAGCCCAAGCTAAAGTCTCCGAATACTACGACCAGCTTTTACGCGCCAAAGCCGAAGTCGAAAATATTCGTCGCCGCGCCGCTGAGGATGTCGCAAAAGCGCGCAAGTTTGCGGTAGAAAGCTTTGCTGAGAGCCTTATTCCCGTGCGAGATAGCCTAGAAGCAGCGCTTGCCCAAGAAGACCAAACCCTAGAAGTGCTTATCGAAGGCGTAGAAACCACGTTACGTCAGCTAAACTCCGCTTTTGAGCGCCATAAGCTTGTTGAAATTGCGCCAGAGGTCGGGGAAAAATTCGACCCACATCATCACCAAGCCATTTCTTCTATTCCTTCAGATCAGCCCAAGGACACCATTGCCCAAGTGCTTCAAAAAGGCTATGCCTTGTCCGAACGCGTTTTACGCCCTGCACTTGTTATGGTTTCAGCGGGTCAGTAGAGCGCCTAGTTGGGGCTTGAAAAATAAAAACCCTACCCCATATAGGAATTAACGAATTAATTTATTGCGAATCAGCGCAAAACCAAATACAGGCTAGGAAATAAAAAATGAGCAAAATCATTGGTATTGACTTGGGTACAACCAACAGCTGTGTGTCTGTCCAAGAAGGCGATCAAATTCGTATTATCGAAAACGCCGAGGGCGGTCGTACCACGCCTTCCATCGTGGCTTATATGGACGATGGCGAGATTCTGGTCGGGGCTCCAGCTAAACGTCAGGCCGTCACTAACCCCACAAACACCATTTTTGCGGTTAAACGCTTAATTGGTCGTCGTTTTGACGAGAAAACCGTTCAAGACGACATTGAAAAAATGCCTTATAAAATCATTAAGGCCGACAATAACGACGCCTGGGTCGAAGCACAAGGCAAAGCGTTAGCGCCACAGCAGGTATCAGCTGATATCTTGCGTAAAATGAAAAAAACCGCCGAAGATTACTTAGGCGAAGAGGTCACCGAAGCCGTCATCACGGTGCCCGCTTACTTTAACGATAGTCAGCGCCAAGCAACCAAAGACGCTGGCCGAATTGCTGGGCTTGAAGTCAAGCGCATTATTAACGAGCCAACCGCCGCTGCTTTAGCATTTGGTTTGGATAAGGCCGCTAAAGGCGATAGCAAAATCGCTGTCTATGACTTAGGTGGTGGTACCTTTGACGTTTCTATCATCGAGATCGCCGACATCGATGGAGAGAAACAGTTTGAAGTGTTGTCGACCAACGGCGATACCTTCTTAGGTGGTGAAGACTTTGACCAGCGTATCATCGACTACATCATCGAAGAGTTCAAAAAAGAGAGTGGTGCCGATCTATCCAAAGACGTTCTGGCTTTGCAGCGTCTAAAAGAAGCCGCAGAAAAAGCCAAGATTGAGCTTTCTTCGACCACGCAGACCGAGATCAACCTGCCGTATATTACTGCAGACGCCTCTGGTCCAAAGCACTTGAACTTGAAAATTTCTCGTGCCAAGCTCGAAGCCTTGGTCGAGGATTTAATTGAGCGTTCGCTTGAGCCTTGCCGTATCGCCATTAAAGATGCTGGCGTAAAAGTTTCCGATATTGATGACGTGATCTTAGTGGGCGGGATGACACGTATGCCCAAGGTCCAAGAAAAGGTAAAAGAGTTCTTTGGCCGTGACCCACGCCGTGATATTAACCCCGATGAAGCCGTCGCTACTGGGGCTGCAATCCAAGGTTCCGTATTGTCGGGTGACCGTTCTGATGTGTTGCTTTTAGACGTAACACCTTTATCCTTAGGGATTGAAACCCTAGGTGGTGTAATGACTAAAATGATTCACAAAAACACCACGATTCCTACTCGTCACTCGCAAGTGTTCTCTACAGCTGATGATAACCAGCCAGCTGTAACGATTAAAGTTTTCCAAGGTGAGCGTGAGATTGCGGCAGGGAACAAACTATTAGGTGAATTTAACCTGGAGGGGATTCCACCGGCACGCCGTGGGGAGCCACAGATCGAGGTCACATTTGATATTGATGCGAATGGTATTTTGAATGTATCGGCCAAAGACAAAGGTACCGGTAAAGAAAACAAGATCACCATTAAAGCAAGCTCTGGTCTGACCGAAGAAGAGGTTCAGCGCATGATGGCTGACGCCGAGGCTCATGCCGAGGAAGACCGCCGTATTGCAGAGCTGGCTACCGCACGTAACCAAGGCGAAGCGCTCGTACACTCTACCCGCAAATCCCTAGAGGACTATGGCGATAAGCTCGAGGCTTCCGAAAAAGAAGCTATTGAAAAAGCCATTGCTGATCTAGAAATCGCCTTAAAAGGTGACGACAAAGCAGATATCGAGGCGAAAACCGAAGCGTTGACCACCGCAGCACAAAAGCTTGGTGAAAAAATCTACGCGGATATGCAAGCGCAACAAGCCGCTGGTGCCGAAGCCGACAAGCCTGCTGATGACAATGTCGTTGATGCTGACTTCAAAGAAGTTAAGCGCGACTAATTTGCAATTGGCTTAAATGCTCACAAGCCCGGTTTCTGGTGGTCACCAGGGATCGGGCATTCTTGTTTACTAAGACAGCGTCTATACGCTCACAGTCATTATGGCAAAACGCGATTTTTATGAAATATTAGGTCTTGCGAAAAATGCGTCAAAAGACGATATTCGCAAAGCCTATCGCCGGTTAGCGATGAAATACCATCCTGATCGCAACCCGGACAGCAAAGAGGCCGAAGAAAAATTTAAAGAAGTCAAAGAGGCCTACGAAATCTTATACGATGATGAAAAACGTGCTGCGTATGACCGTTTTGGTCATGCCGGTGTGGACCCGAATGGGATGGGCGGCATGGGCGGCGGCATGGGTGGCATGGGTGGTGCTGACTTTGCTGAAGCCTTTGGCGATATTTTTGGCGATATTTTTGGTGGTGGTCGTCGTGGTGGCGGTCCGCGTGTACAGCGTGGTGCAGATCTGCGCTATTCGCTGGACATCAGCTTAGAGCAGGCTGCGACAGGCTTTGATACTGAGATCCGAGTACCAAGTTGGGAGAATTGTGATACGTGTCATGGCAGCGGCGCCAAGCCTGGTACATCACCACGTACATGTACCACATGTAATGGGGCTGGTGCGGTACGCATGCAACAGGGCTTTTTCAGCGTGCAGCAAACATGTCCTACGTGTCATGGTACTGGTCAAGAAATTACTGACCCTTGCCCCTCATGTGATGGGGTTGGGCGCGTACGCAAAACCAAAACCTTGCAGGTGAATATCCCAGCCGGTATTGATGATGGCATGCGGATTCGTTCTTCGGGAAATGGGGAGCCAGGTGCTAATGGCGGGCCTCCTGGTGATTTATATGTGGAAATTCACATTAAACCTCATGGGATTTTCCAGCGTGACGGCGATGATTTGCATTGTGAGCTCACCATCCCCTTTACGACGGCAGCCTTAGGTGGGGAAGTCGAGGTACCGACCTTAACCGGGCGGGGTGAAATTTCTATTCCAGAAGGCACGCAAGCAGGGAAAGTGTTTCGTTTGCGTGGTAAGGGCATCAAAGGGCTACGTTCTAGCTATCCTGGTGACTTGTATTGTCATATTCAAGTGGAAACGCCTGTGCGGTTGACCGAGGAGCAAAAAGCCATCTTGCGCCAGTTCGAAGAGTCTTTATCGGGCGGGGGGGATAAGCATTCGCCTAAAAGCCAGTCATGGACGGATAAGGTGAAAAGTTTTTTTTCCTAATCCCCATTAAGCGCGCGTTGGCGCGAAAAACCAGGAAATGATTCCCTTTGGGGCACTAAGAGGCCCCAAAGGGTTTTTTTATGGTGCTATTGTTTGCTTTGGTCTGCTCCTAGTGCAGAGCTAAAAGCGGTCGGTTGCAAGTATTTTTTGACCACCGCATTTACTTCTTTAGCAGTGAGCTTTTGCAACGCTTCATCAATATGGGCTGACCAAGCAAAGGTGCGCTCCAAATCGAGATAGCTTTGCCATGTGCTGGTTAACACCGCGTCATTACTACGAGCTAACTGACGGTAGCGTAGGAGTGCATGGATGCCCTCTTGAACCTCTTGCTCTGAGAAGCCCTCTTTGAGCACTGTTGCCAGCTCTTCTTGAATAACGGCTTGTAACTTCGCGGAATTTTCAGGGGCGTGGATAGCGTAAATTGTCCAGCTAGCTGAAGGCTCATACGAGGAGACTTGTAGGCGGCTTCGTACATCATAAGACAGCCCCTCAGAGACGCGAACTCGGTTCCACAAGCGCGAGGTCTCCGACTGACCAAGTAAATAGTTGGCCAAATACAAGGGAACAAAATCGGGCTCGGAGTCTTGGAGCTTTAAGGGGAGCGTTTCGATATAGAAAGCATTGGCTTTATCGGGGGTGTTAATGGTGAAATGCTCGGCTTTGACGGCATGGTAGGGGTCTGCTGCACGCTTATAGTCAGGTGCTCGTTTCCAGCCCTTTAATCCTTTTTTAAGTTGTTGCTTGATAGTTTCACTGTCAAAGCTGCCAGTGGCACTAAAGCGAATGTCTCCGGCACCATAAAAGCGCTCGTGGAATGCGAGCAAATCCGCTTGGCTTAGGCTTTGAACATATTGAGCCGACTCCTCGAAGGTTGGGGTGTAGCGAATATCATCTTTAGGCCAGGGGTTTAGGTGTCGACTTAAAGTGAGATTGGCTAAGGCAGAAGGTTCTGCCTTAGCGTTATTAATTTGGGTTAAGCGCTGGGCTTTGTATTTATTCAGCTCGCTCTCGGGGAAATTGGCCTCTCGTAATATCTCCAATACCAAATCCAGAGTGGGCGCAAGGTTATTGCCCACCGTTTCGATATCTACATTGACACCGTTTGGTCCACCACTAAAGAAGACCGAGGCTTGTAATTCAGTAAAGCGGTCTTCTATTTGCTGACGACTATATTTTTTAGTGCCATGAGCTAAAAGGCTTGCCGTAGCGCTACCTATAGTGCGGCTGCCTTTTAAGCTGTCTGGATCCCCAAAGCGAATGGCTAGGTTCGCATGAACCCGATCGCCGCGGGTGGGTTTAGGTAACAATGCTACGCGTACTATACCTAGCTGATCATCTAGCTCGATGATTTCGCGTTGTGTGCTGTGGTCAATATTGTTTGGGCTAGGGTCAAAAGCATCGGCTAAATTCTGATGCGTTTTGCCCTTGTAATCACTGAGTAAAGCCGCGACGTTGGGGGTGTTGGCTTTAGGAGCGCGAGCTAGGGCAGAGGTAGGCTCATAAATACCATTAGTACGGTTGTCTGCGACTAGCCAGGTTTTTAGTGCGGTTTTGACTTGGTCGAGTTGTACACTTTCAACTTGGTCTCTTGCCCAGAAAAACAAACGCCAGTCTCCGGTGGCGGCACTCTCTGATAGGGCTGCCGCAAGGCTAGCTGGGTCGGCATAGGTTTGAGACCAGCCATTGAGCCATTGGTTGCGAATACGGTCAAGGTCCTCTTGGCTAAGCGCCTGATTTTGTTCTTCAATGGTTTGATTTAGTGTTGTGAGCGCTTGTTGTGGATCCATATCGTCTTTGAGCTCTGCTAAAAATAACGCATAGCCCGGTTGGCGTAGTCCAGCCGCATAACTAAATACACTAGTCGCTAGATTTTTTTCGACCAGATTTTTATACAGTAAGCCCGAGGGAGTATCACCTAAAGCGCTAATACCCAGGCTAAGTGGAGTAAATTGGGGATCTGCTTCCGCAGGAATATGATATTGCGCGGCCACAATGGGGGAGCCGCCTTGACGACGCACCATAACGGTTTTGCTGCCATGTTGGACTGGCTCTTCGGTATATTCTGGGGGGAGCTCTCTTTCCGGTTTAGGGATAGCGTTAAACTGCTTGGCAATGTGAGCAAGGGTTTGCTCTTCGTCAAACTGTCCGCTGACAATTAGCACTGCATTATCGGGCTGATAATAAAGGCGGTAAAAAGCGCGTAGTTGTTCAATGTCTACCTGCTCTACGTCACTGCGTGCGCCAATGGTGCTTTTGCCATAGTTATGCCACTGGTATGCAGCAGACTGCATGGTCTGCATCAGGACTCTAAATGGGCTGTTTTCCCCACGCTCCATTTCATTGCGCACCACGGTCATTTCTGCATCCAGATCGGCTTTGGCGATACTGGCGTTGACCATGACATCGGCCTGCCAGTCTAAGTACCAGTTTAAGGTTTCTGGGTTAGCAGCAAAAGTGGCATAGTAGTTAGTGCGGTCTAAAGAAGTGGTGCCATTAGCGGCTAAACCCCGCTTAGAAAACTCACCAAGCGCATTTGGCATGCTGGGCGTGCCACGAAAAAGCATATGCTCCAACAAGTGTGCCATGCCTGTCTGCCCATAGTTTTCATGTCTGGAGCCAACCAAATAGGTCATATTAACTGTTGTGTTTGGGCGTGAGGCGTCAGGGGCAAAGAGTACTTTTAAGCCATTTTTTAATCGGTATTCGGTGACACCCTCGACACTGGTGATTTGTTCTACACCAGCAGGTAGGGCATATACTATCGTTGGCGATAAAAAAATACCAATAAGGCTTAAGTAGTGAGCCTGTTTCGCTACAGACTTAAATGCTGTCAACATATAGCCATCCTATGGGTCGGAATTATTTCGAGAGTTGTTGCATGGCGGACTCTAAGCCATGCACAGTTAACGGGTACATGCGGTCCTGGAGCAGTTGTCGGATCATGAGCACCGATTGATGATACATCCACCGTTCGGTCTTGGTAGGGTTTAGCCAGACTGTTTTAGGCCATGTTTCTATAAAACGCTGTAACCAAAGGTGCCCAGGTTCTTCATTATGATGCTCGACCGAGCCCCCTACATGAGTGATTTCAAAGGGACTCATGGTGGCATCACCGACAAAAATGACACGCCAGTCCTCATTGTATTTACTCAATACATCTAAAGTAGAAATGCGCTCATCAAAACGTCGGCGATTATTTTTCCAAAGCCACTCATAAGGACAGTTATGAAAATAAAAAACCTCTAAGTGCTTGAATTCGCTACGCGCCGCTGAAAATAGCTCCTCTACGCGTCGAATATGGCTATCCATGCTGCCACCTACGTCAAGCAGCATAAGCACTTTAATTGTATTACGTCGCTCAGGACGCATTTGTATGTCGAGCAGACCGGCTTGTTGGGCGGTGTGGTGGATGGTTTTATCCAAGTCCAGTTCGGTTGCAGCTCCCTCACGTGCAAAGCGGCGTAAGCGCCGTAATGCCATTTTAAAATTTCGGGTGCCTAGTTCAACCTGATCATCGTAATCACTAAACTCGCGCTTTTCCCATACTTTAACGGCGGTGAAATTGCCCTTAGACGGCCCCCCAACGCGAATGCCTTGGGGGTGATAGCCGCCGTGACCAAAAGGGGAGCTGCCGCCTGTGCCTACCCATTTATTGCCACCGGCATGACGCTCCTTTTGTTCTTCTAGGGTTTTTTTAAATTTTTCAATGAGCTCGGCAAGATCATGAGTCGCCAATGCGGCTTTTTCGGCGTCGCTAAGTTGGCGCTCTAGGGTTTTGATAAGCCAGTCTGCGGGAATGGTATGACCCTTTGCGATCTCTTTGCTAAGCAAGCCATAAAACTGGCCAAAAGCCCGATCATATTTGTCGAATAGGCTTTCGTCTTTAATTAGCACCAGTCGGGCTAAGTAGTAGAATTCGTCAATAGAAAGCGCTGCTGCAGAACTACATAGACTTTCGATCAGTGTTATAAACTCTTGAATCGAAACAGGCAGGCGGTGCTGACGTAAAAAATAAAAAAACCGAATAAGCATCATGGGGTTAACGACCGTAGCGCGCAATGCGCTCTAACAACGATAGGTCTTGTTCATTTTTGATTAATGCACCAATGAGAGGGGTTGTGGCTTGGTCTGCCTGACGGATGCTTTCTGGTGTGGCATCGTGACTAAGGAGCAGTTGTAACCAGTCCAAGAGTTCCGATGTGGATGGTTTTTTCTTTAAGCCTGGTGCATTACGCAAGGCATAAAAAGTATCTAATGCAGCCTGTAGCAAGTCATCGGCGAGTTGCGGGAAGTGGACTTTAACGATGGCGCTGAGCGTGTCGGCATCGGGAAAACGAATGTAATGGAAAAAGCAGCGCCGTAAAAACGCATCGGGGAGTTCTTTTTCGTTATTCGAGGTGATGATAATTAAAGGCCGGTGCTGCGCGCGGATCGTCTGCTGGGTTTCATAAACATGAAACTCCATTTTGTCGATTTCGCGTAGTAAGTCATTAGGAAACTCAATATCTGCCTTATCAATTTCATCAATAAGCACCACAGTGGGCTCAGGGGATTCAAACGCCTCCCAAAGCGCACCTTTTACAATATAGTTGCTGATCTGATGTACTCGCTCATCACCTAACTGTGAATCCCGTAGGCGGGAAACAGCATCGTATTCATAGAGACCTTGTTGTGCTTTAGTTGTGGATTTGATGTGCCATTGTAGTAAGGGACGGTCGAGCGCAGCGGCGACCTCTTCGGCTAAGAGGGTTTTTCCGGTGCCGGGCTCACCTTTGATAAGTAAGGGTCGTTGTAGCGTTAAGGCGGCGTTAACGGCCATTTTCAGGTCGTCTGTAGCAACGTAACGGCGGGTGCCTTCAAAGCGATTAGTGTGACTCATAGGTATGGATTAGATAGAAGTATGACGATAAATCAGTTCAAGATAACGCTCGTTATCCAATGGCTTATTTAAGCGTTGTGCCTCCCAAATGACCTCACCTAAGGCCTCCATAATACGGTGGCTTGCTTCGTGTGGGTCAAGAGTAGCTGCAAGCCGCTCGTAAGCGGCTTTGATGCCAGGGGGTTGATCAATTGAGACTTGCTCCTGAATAGCCAAGTGCATAGATAGGTGTAAAAACGGATTGGTTTGTCCTTTTTCTACCGTGTAATCTTGATTGATCGCCTCTGGCTTTTCAAGTAGTTCGTGGTATTCGGGGTGCTGTTGAATCAGTTGCACCGCCATATTTTCTAATGGGCTTACCAATTGCTTCTGGCGATATTTTTGCCAGGCTTCGATGAAAAACTGACGTACTTGTTCTCGAGACGGGTTAAACATGTAAAGATCCACAAAATGAAATCCATAACATTATGGTAGATGGCTAAAGCCACTTTGTCTTGTTTTGTGACCTTTTTTTAAAATTTTCTCTATGAGGCCAAGTTTTTGTCTCGATTTAGTGATAAAAACACAGGCTTTTTTCGTCTTTAGTACAGATTTAGGCTAAACTCTTATATAAGACTAACGACTCAGATAAAACATAGGTTTTATCTTCCCTGTTCACTCTATTGGAGCATCCATGTCTTATCAGCATATTAAAGTCCCTGCACAGGGCGAAAAAATTACGGTAAATGCCGATTTCTCTTTAAACGTACCCAATCAGCCTATCATTCCTTACATCGAGGGTGATGGTACCGGTGTTGATATTTCCCCCGTTATGATCAAGGTCGTGGATGCGGCTGTCGAAAAAGCATACGGTGGCGAAAAGAAAATCCACTGGATGGAAGTCTATGCGGGTGAAAAATCCACGCAGGTGTATGGTCCTGATGTTTGGTTACCCGAAGAAACCCTCGACGCCGTTAAAGACTACGTTGTGTCCATCAAAGGCCCGTTGACCACTCCCGTAGGTGGCGGTATTCGCTCTTTAAACGTGGCTTTACGTCAGCAGCTTGACCTGTACGTATGTCTACGCCCCGTGCGTTACTTTGCTGGTGTACCTTCCCCCGTTAAGGAGCCAGAAAAAACCAACATGGTGATCTTCCGCGAAAACTCTGAAGACATCTATGCAGGTATTGAATTCGAAGCCGAGTCAGCGAACGCTAAAAAACTGATCGAGTTTTTGCAAAATGAACTCGGTGTAAATAAAATCCGCTTCCCCAACACTTCTGGTATTGGTGTTAAACCCGTATCCAAAGAGGGAACGCAGCGTTTGGTGCGCAAAGCCATTCAGTACGCTATTGATAATGATCGTTCCTCTGTGACGCTCGTTCACAAAGGCAACATCATGAAATTCACCGAAGGCGGTTTCCGCGATTGGGGCTACGAGCTAGCGATGAGCGAGTTCGGCGCAGAGCTGATCGATGGCGGCCCATGGTGCAAATTCAAAAACCCTAAAACAGGTAAAGACATTGTTGTTAAAGACTCCATTGCGGATGCGTTCTTACAGCAGATCTTGTTACGTCCCGCTGAATATGATGTGATCGCGACGCTGAACCTAAACGGTGATTACATTTCTGACGCATTAGCGGCTCAAGTTGGTGGTATTGGTATTGCTCCTGGCGCTAACTTATCCGATTCGGTTGCCATGTTCGAAGCCACCCACGGTACAGCACCTAAGTACGCTGGCAAAGACTATGTAAACCCAGGTTCTTTGATCTTATCGGCCGAAATGATGCTACGTCATATGGGCTGGACAGAAGCCGCTGATTTGATCATCAGCAGCATGGAAAAAGCCATTCAGTCCAAAAAAGTCACCTATGACTTTGCCCGACTCATGGAAGGCGCGACTCAGGTTTCCTGCTCTGATTTTGGTAATGTCATGATCGAAAACATGTAAATCTGTTTTTGGTAGCCTGATTGTTATGCTAAACCCGTATCACCGATGGTGGTACGGGTTTTTTTGGTTTAGGTCTTGGCTAGTAGCGATAACCCAATATCTAAATAAAAAAACGGCCATAACAAACGTTATGACCGCAAAGGAGACGACAGGTAAATAGTGTATAGGTTTATGCTTTAGCTGTTTCTTGTTGGTGCATACTGCCGTGCTCTTCAAAGCGTAAGTGCCATGATAAGGCCTCCTCTAGGAGGTGAGGTGTATGACCGCCACGTTGGCAAGCGCGCTCAAAATAATCCTGAAGTGCGGCTTGGTAATCTGGGTGAACACAGTTTTGGATGACGAGCTCGGCTCGTTCGCGTGGGGCTAAACCACGTAAATCCGCCAAGCCCTGTTCGGTGACAAGAATATCCACATCGTGCTCGCAATGATCTACATGCGACACCATGGGGACTACACGACTAATCGCTCCCCCTTTAGCCAGGGATTTGGTCACAAAAATAGATAGGTGAGCATTGCGGGCAAAATCCCCTGAGCCACCAATCCCATTCATCATTTTGGTTCCGCTTACATGGGTGGAGTTGACATTGCCATAGAGATCAAACTCTAAGGCGGCATTGATAGCAATAATCCCCAAACGGCGTACGATTTCGGGGTGGTTGCTGATCTCTTGAGGACGCAGCACAATACGATCCCGATATTGATCAAGATGGCTGAAAAAATGCTGCATCATAGGAGCGGTTACGGTGATTGAGGATGCCGAAGCAAAGCGCAGCTGCCCAGATTCGAGTAAATGAAAAGCGCTGTCTTGTAGGACCTCGGAATACATGGTGAGATCTTTAAAATCAGACTCCACTAGCCCCTGAGTGACGGCGTTGGCGATGCTACCTATGCCGACCTGTAGCGGGAGGAGAGAGTGATCTAGACGCCCTTCAGCGACTTCGTTTTCTAAGAAGCGCACAATGTGTTGAGCAATAGATTGCGTTTCGGAGTCGGGAGGAGTTGCAGTAGAAGGGCTGTCTAGGGTATCGGTAAGCACAATAGCGACGATACGCTCGGGGTCAACTGCAATAGCGTTTGTACCTAAGCGTTGATTCACGCTGGTTAATGGGATGGGGGCACGACCAGGGCGTTTTTTAGGTAAGTAGACATCATGAAAGCCCTCGAGTTCGGCGGGCATAGCGGTGTTGAGTTCAACAATCACCTGCTTGGCTTGAGCAACAAAACTGGCTGAGTTGCCGACAGAAGTACTTGGCACTATGTGGCCGTCTTCGGTGATCGCAACGGCTTCAATTACAGCTACATCAATGGGCTTACCGGGCTCTGCACGTAAATGCTCGGCGAGCTCGGATAAATGCTGGTCATAGAACAGTACTTTGCCTTGGTTAATCGCACGTCGCATGGTGGCATCGACCTGAAAGGGTGAGCGGCGAGCTAACACATTGGATTCTGCCATTAAACCATCGCTGTTATTACCCAAGGAAGCACCGGTAAAAAGCGTTAGATTTAATGGGCCTTGTGTTGCCGCTTTGGCGGCCAGAGCGATAGGAATGGCTTTGCTGTCTCCGGCGCGGGTAAAACCACTCATACCGATTGTCATGCCTGCTTGGATAAACTGCACCGCTTGCTCAGCTGGCATGACTTTATTGTGCAAGCTCGATAAACGAATACGTTGCTGCCACATAGATTGCTCCTATCATATGTTGTTTTTGTACTATGAGTTCAGCATAGCATTACAAATATGACTAAAATCTTTGCATATCATTCCTTTTGTCTATGCTATGTTAAATGTGATTGCGTTGCGCTATTTTGTAGAAACGGTGCGCTTAAGTAGTTTTACCGCAGCTGCACAATCGCTAGGGGTTAGCCAGTCGACAGTCAGTAAAATGGTGAAAAACCTCGAGGATCAGATGGGAGAGCAGCTCATTATTCGTAATGGAAAACCCTTATTGCTAAGCGATACTGGTCGAGTCCTTTATGAAAAAGGGGCAACGGTCATTGACGCGCTTTTGCATTTGGAAAAAGAGGTTCACGAGATCCAGGCATTGCGTAAAGGACGCGTTCATATCGGTATTCCCCCTATGATCAATCTGTTATTTACCGATGTGATGAAGCATTTTAGAGAGCAATATCCCAACATTGCGTTACATATTCAAGAGCAGCCTGGACCGGCGATTGAGCAGTTAGTGGCTAAAGATGAGCTGGATGTAGGTTTTAGTATTGCGCCGATTGACCAGTACTTACCTGTGGTTGGGCAGGCGGTGGCAAGTTATCCTGTTTATGCTATTTTCACGCCTGAATTGTTGCCACGCAGCAAAAGTGGGTTAAGCCTAGCTCAAGTCGCTAAAAAACCACTTTTATTATTGAACGATGATTTTGGTTTGACGCGTTTATTGCGACAGCGTTTTGCAAAAGAACAATTACAGCCACGGATTTATGCACAAAGCAGCCAGTGGGACTGGTTAATTTCGATGGCGCAAGCTGGGTTGGGGGTGGCGCTATTACCAGAGCCGTTTTGTCAGCGTTTGCCTGAAACGCTAACTTATCGCTTGATTGAAGAGTCGGAACCATTATTTTGGCAGGTAGTGTTGTTATGGAATGGTCGTTATTTATCTCAAGCGGCACGGGCGTGGTTGGAGTGCTGTCAGGATTTGCTTGGAGGCACGTGGCTAGAAGCAGAGGAAAGCGAGCTATAAATAGGCGCACCGCCCATACATAAAAAAACCCCAAGCATGTATTAAGGCTTGGGGGTAAGGGATGATGGATAAAATGATCAGTCGTTATCAGCGCCACGATAACGCTTATAAGGCAGAATATTCCAGGTGCGCTCTTGCAACCCCTCGGGACATAAGGAGGGGGGGATTTCCTCGAGCAGCTTTTTGGCTACAGCAAGCTCGCGCTCGACTTCGGCGCGGTCTTGGTACATGAACTCGTCCGAGGCGGACTCTGGAGCTTGTTTCAGCTTTTCTTCTAGGTCGCTAATGATACGCTCTTGCTGAGCGCGCATGGCCTGACGTGCGTCTTCCTGCCAAGTGGGTTGTAGATTACGGTTATGGTCGAGAAGCGCATTGTATTCGCTATAAACATCCGCATAGATGTCTGTTGCATGGTTACGTGCATCTAAGGTAGCGGCTTCTAGGTCGCGCACGTTAAGGGTAGATGGATCCAGTGGTTGCGGACGTTTTGTACCACCTAAACGCGTGTAGTTAACGTAGAAGGGGTACATGCTTTGGATGACTTTGGCGACAGGTAATGTGCCCTCAGCATTTTCATCCACGCCTTTAGGTTGTACCCCTTGGATACCGGCTAACGCGGACTCTGGGCGTACGACCTCTTTGGGGGGGATAATGCCATGGCGCAGCATTTCGCGTATGCCTGTGCCAGAGATATTTAAGCGATAGCGTTCGTCATGCGAGCAGGTCTGGGTGGTGGCATGCGAAGCGCAACGAGCACAGTAGAACACCTCGTGAAAGAGACGGACATCGATACCGAGTTCTTCGGGGGTAAACTGGTCAAAAATACTATGGCTAGCGTATTTATCGTAATAACTACCGATACCAGCGTGGTCTCGCCCGATAAGAGCATGAGTACACCCATAGTTTTTCATGATGAGGGCATGCAGTACGGTTTCGCGCGGGCCCGCAAAAATATAGGTAACACGCAAGGGCGATAAAATGGAGCGGTTTTTTGGATAATACGTATCGAGCACGTTCCGATAAGCGAGCATGCGGTATTCGTGGCGTACGTATTCGCGCTTAGCCATTTCGACAAGGGGTTGTAAAAATAAGCCGTCTACTTCTTCGAGGGCATTACGGTGAATATATTCGTGACCGCGGTGTAAAGGGTTCGCCCCCGTAATAAAACCAGCAACCGAGTTGAATTTTAATTCCTCGTAAAACAAATGCCAGGTGTCTTTGGGCTCGCGGCGTAGTTTTTCAAAAGGCCCCCAATCCACGCGGTTAAGTAAATGTAAGGTACCGCCTAAAGACGTATCCCCCATGCGGCGATAGATGGAGTCGACACCAGGGTGGTTGCGATCAGTGGTGCCAAATAGGTTTTGTGCCCGATGCGCCTTGTCATAGGCAAAAATATCTTCAATATCTAAGATGGCAACGGGTTCATTATTAGCATCCGTAAGGGCAACCTGATCCCCAATTTTTAAGGACTTGATCGTTTCTGCGTTCTTGTCCCCAATGGGGGCGAAGCTCAGGGGTACGGGCCAAATGGTTCCGTTACTGAGGCGCCCGTCTTTAAGTACCGATAAATAATCGGCCTCGCTCATAAAGCCTTTGTTAGGCGAAAGCACCCCAGTGGTGATCATTTCGATGGTGATGATGGCCTCGAGGTCCACGCGAATCGAGGGCAACTGGCGAGCGCGTTCGATTTCAGCTTGGCGTAGGTGTTCAGGTACGACCTGATTGACCAATGTGCCCCCATGGGGTTGTTGGGGGTATTGATCGAAACGTAATTGTGTTGACTCCATAGATCCTCCGTATTTTTTGGTCGTGATGTCTAAGCGTTTTTAATAGTAGCGACCGTTGCTTATTGATCTTAATATAACTAGAAAAAGCCCCTAAAGTCATTAGGCTATACCAAAGTAGGAGATATGTATGTTGCCCGCTTGGGTCATTCTTGCCTCTTTTCTCTATGCTGCTATTTTGTTTGCGATTGCGTGGGTAGGGGATCGGCACCCTTTATATACTCAGCGTCCTTGGCTGCGCCCTACGGTTTATAGCTTAGCGTTAGCGGTCTATTGTTCATCATGGACTTTTTATGGGGCGGTTGGTTCGGCAGTTCGCTATGGCTGGGGCTATTTGCCTATTTATCTAGGCCCTTTTTTGATGTTGATGTTTGGGTGGCGCTTAATTGAGCGGCTCGCTTTGGTGGCGCAGTCCCAAAATACGGTATCGATAGCTGACTTTATGGCTAGCCGTTATGGGCGATCGCAGCGTCTGGCAGGCTTAGTGGCATTAATTGCTGTGATTGCTGGTGTGCCCTATTTGGCTTTGCAGTATAAAGCGGTGACCTTGAGCTTAACGGTGTTAACAGGGAAGGAAATTCAAGCGACTATTTTTGGTGACCCCGCCTTATATGTGGCGATCATCATGGCGCTGTTTTCTATCCTGTTTGGAACACGGCAGGTAGATGCTACGGAGCATCGGCCAGGGTTGATGTTAGCCGTAGCATTTGAGTCGCTAGTTAAGCTTATTGCATTGATTGCGGTTGGTTTTTTTGCTTTGATTTGGGCTAATAAAAATCAGCTCGATGTGTATGGGGCGGTACAAACTTTGGTTGAACAAGCCCCACCAGTTGGGTTTTTAGGACAAACGCTATTGGCTTTTGCGGCCATTATTTGTTTGCCCCGCCAGTTTCATGTTGCGATCGTGGAATGTGGGGATGTGGTGGATGTGCGCCGCGCTCGATGGTTATTTGGTTTTTATTTGGTGATTGTTAGCCTAATGGTGTTACCCATTGCGGCGGTAGGGGTACATTTATTTGGTGATAAGGCCGGTGTACCCGCAGACAGTTTTGTGTTGGCTTTGCCGCTATCGCAAAACCAAATGACTTTAGCGCTTGCGGCGTATATTGGTGGCTTTTCTGCGGCAACGGGTATGGTGATTGTGACCAGTGTGGCTCTATCGACCATGGTCAGTAATGATTTAATCATGCCATTATTATTACGACGTGGGTGGGCGCAGCAGCCACAAGGCGATATGTCCGCGACCGTATTGTGGATTCGACGTTTTGCTATTTTAGTAGTGGCTGCCGCTGCATATGGTTATTACTTTGGTAGTGGTAGCGATACTGCTCTGTCCGCTTACGGTTTAATGGCTTTTGCAGCGGTGGCGCAGTTTGCTCCTGGGCTTATTGGTGGGTTGTACTGGCAGGGGGCAAGTCGTCAAGGCGTAGAAGTTGGCTTGGTGCTGGGCTTTGCTGTGTGGACGTATACCTTGATGCTGCCGGCGTTAACAGAGTCGGGTTGGTTTGCTTCCGATTGGCTACAACATGGTTTATTCGGCATGTTGTGGCTAAAGCCGTATCAGCTGTTTGGTTTAACTGGGTGGGACCCTTTAACTCACGGCACTTTCTGGTCTTTACTACTTAATACCTCAGCATTTCTGCTCGTGTCTTTGTATAAGCGTCCGGGGCTAGGAGACCGATTACGTGTTGAGCCGTTTTTGGACCCTTATGCACAGCGCCGTCGTTTGGCTGCTTCTGCCTGGAATGGTGAGATTTTTGTTCAAGACTTATTGGCGTTAGCGGGGCGCTTAGTAGGAGAGAAAAAAGCACAATGGGATTTTGATAAAGAGGCCCATCGACGTGGACAGGCGTTGCATCAAGACTTACGCGCTGATAGTGAGTGGATTCAATTTACAGAGCTGATGTTGGCGGCAGCGATTGGGGCGGCTTCTGCGCGTTTAGTATTAACGAGCGCATTACGTGGTACTGGCATGGAGATTACAGCAATTGTCTCGATTTTAGATGAGGCAGGGCAAGAGCTACGTTTTAATCGCGATATTTTATTAGCGACTTTAGAAAACCTGGATCAGGGTGTGAGCGTTGTAGATGCGGATATGTGTTTAGTGGCTTGGAATCAACGCTATCAACAGCTTTTTGATTATCCTGCTGGTATGTTGTATGTAGGGCGTCCGGTCGCTGATTTAATTCGCTTTAATGCCAAGCGGGGGAAAATTCAACATCGCAACGAGCAGGATATTGAGCATGCGGTGAGCCGGCGTATTGCTTTTATGCGTGCGGGTACGTCTCATGTTTTTCAGCGTACATTAAATAATAAGCAGGTTATTGAGCTGCGCGGCCGCCCTTTGCCGGGTGGGGGCTATGTGACGAGCTATACGGACGTTACAGAATATAAACGTGTAGAACGAGAGCTTTTAGAAATTAATGAAAATTTAGAGCAGCGTGTTCAGGCGCGTACGCAAGAAGCGGAGTTGGCACAGCTGTCACGCACGCATTTTTTGACGGCCGTCAGTCATGATGTATTGCAGCCAATTAACGCGGCGCGCTTATTTGCTTCTGCCTTGTATGGGAGCAAAGACCCGACAGAAATGCAGCATTTGGCCGAGCGAGTCGATGCGTCTTTGCGTGCTGCCGAGGAGCTATTAGATGGGCTGCTGGACATTTCCCAGTTGGATGCAGGGGCATTAAAACCAGAAATTACTGTATTTGATGCGCAAGAGCTTTTGCAAGACTTGTTAGAGCAGTACGCACCGCTTGCACAACGACGCCAATTACGACTACGCATGTATATGCGCCCCGTTTATGTACGTAGTGATCATCGCCTTTTACGACGCGTTCTTCAAAATTTTATGGCGAATGCTCTACGTTATACCCGGCAGGGGCGCATTATTCTTGCCGGTCGAGTCCGAGGCGATCAAGTCGAATTTCAAGTATGGGATAGCGGCCAAGGGATTCCACCACATCATCTTGAACAAATATATGCCGAGTTTCATCGTTATGAACAAAGTTTTGATTGGGGCGAGCGGGGTTTGGGGCTTGGCTTATCCATTTGTCAGCGTATCGCGGCTTTATTAGGGCATGCGTTGCGAGCCCAGTCTACGGTAGGTAAAGGCAGTATGTTTAGTATTCAAGTTCCTCTCGCTCAAAAAAATGAGCCCACTCCCGTGAGTGCTTTAGCTAAGCAAAACTTACAGCTTCCTTTAGCTGGTTTACGCGTGTTGTGCCTGGATAATGATGTGGAGATTTTAATGGGTATGCAGGCATTATTGTCGCAATGGGGGGTAGAGGTTATCACGGCGATCACAATTGATGAGGCCTTAACCAAGATGGATTTGGATCCTCAGGTGCTTTTGGTGGATTTTCATTTGCATGATCGGCTAGATGGCTTGGATGCATTGGATGCTTTACGAGAAAATGCGCGTCATTTGCATGGTGCGTTACTGACCGCGGATGGCAGTGATGAGTTAAAACAACGTGCCCGCCAGCGTGGGTATTTGGTATTAACCAAGCCAGTTAAGCCGGCCTCGTTGCGGTCTTTTTTGGCAGCCCATTATCGTAGTTAAAATTGCCCCGTATCCGTTTGGTTTTGCAATAAAAGCTGGTTGGCAATGAGAACAGCTTGGGTGCGATTATTTACCCCTAGCTTGCGTAAAATAGCCGTCATATGGGTTTTGATCGTCGCCTCAGATACGCCTAATTCATGGGCGATCTGCTTGTTAAGCTGACCAGTGCTGACCATTTGTAATACGCGAAATTGTTGTGGTGTGAGCTCGCTGAGTAGCTGTGCGGCTTTTTTCTCATCAGGGCTAATGGGGGGCAATGCGTGAGCCTCCTCGGGTAGCCACGTATCCCCTAAAAGAATTTGCTGTAAGGCCACACTGAGTGTTTGGCTATCAGCAGACTTAGGAATAAACCCCATCGCTCCATGATCAATTGCTCGGCGCATAAGCACCGGGTCTTCGTGAGCAGAGATAATCACAATAGGTAAAAGAGGATGTTGGGCGCGCAGGTGTACCAGTGCGCTATAGCCGGCGGCGCCTGGCATTGTTAGATCTAATAACAGTAAATCTGCGTTGGGGCGATCTTCGACAAGAGCATATAACGAACTAATGGTATTCGCTTCATAAATGGTCGCGCTAGGATAAAGTTTAGTAACGAGCCCACGCAGAGCCTCTCTAAATAAAGGATGATCATCCGCAATAAGTAGTTCGTTCATTGTTGTATACGCCATAAAGCACAAAGGGAGCCGCAGCTCCCTTTAGTAATAGTCAAAAAGACAGCTTAGTGAGCGCTTGCTTGGCTGGCCCCTAAACCGGTTTGACTACGTACGGTAAGTGCATCGAAAGCAACCTTTTCACGGGTAGCCTCTGGGCTTTTATCAAGGACAGAGAATAACCAGATTGCACCAAAAGCTAAAGGGATGGATAGAATACCAGGGTTGGGGAAAGGCGTAATTGGCTCAGCAAAACCAAAGACGTCTACCCATACCGTAGAGCTTAACATTACCCAAATCGTAGCCGTAATTAAACCGAGGAAACCACCAATTGCTGCACCGCGAGTCGTACAACCACGCCAAGAAATGGAGAGCACCAAGACGGGGAAGTTGGAGCTAGCGGCGATAGCAAAAGCCAAACCAACCATAAACGCGACGTTTTGGTTTTCGAACACAATGCCTAGAATAATAGACAAAATACCGAGCGCAACGGTAGAGATTCGTGAAATGCGCATTTGGTTGTGTTCGGTGGCCTCGCCTTTGGCAATGACGTTAGCGTAGAGGTCATGGGAGATCGCTGCAGCACCGGCTAGCGCCAAACCCGCGACAACGGCAACAATCGTAGCAAAGGTTACGGCTGCTAAAAACCCAAGCAGTAAGTCGCCCCCGACGGCGTTCGCTAAATGCACCGCCACCATATTCGTACCACCAATTAGACTTTTGATCATATCAAAATTGCCATCGGCGTCCGTGATGTAGTATTCGGGATGCTGTACTAGTAAGGCAATTGCCCCAAAACCAATAATAAAAGTCAGAATATAGAAATAACCAATAAAGCTGCTAGCCCAAATTACGGATTTACGTGCTTCTTTGGCATCTGCTACGGTAAAAAATCGCATTAAAATATGCGGTAATCCAGCTGTACCAAAGGCCAGCGCAATTCCTAAAGACAGAGCATTAAGCGGGTTGCCACTGACAGAAGAGCCAGGAGCTAAAATACCACGACCATCGGGGTGTACCGTGACGGCTTCGGCTAAGAGCTCATCCACATTAAAGCGGAAAGCCGCCAACACCAAAAAGGTCATAAGGGTAGCGCCAAACAGCATGAGCACAGCCTTGATGATTTGGACCCAAGTGGTTGCCGTCATTCCCCCAAAGGCCACGTAGATCATCATGAGAGACCCGACGATGACCACGGCGAGCTTATAGTCAATACCAAAGAGTAAAACAATAAGCTTACCAGCCCCTACCATTTGGGCGATCAGGTAGAGAGCGATAATTAAAAGGGATGCGCTCGCAGCCAAAATACGCATGGGGGTTTGCTTTAGACGAAATGAGGTAACGTCGGCAAAATTATAGCGACCCAGGTTGCGTAGTCGTTCAGCAATTAAAAACATTACGGTTGGCCAGCCAAACATAAAGCCAATGGCATAAATCATACCGTCAAAACCGCTGACATATACCATACCTGCGATCCCTAAAAAGGAGGCAGCAGATAAATAGTCGCCCGCAATAGCTAAACCATTTTGAAAACCCGTAATACCGCCCCCCGCTGTATAGAAATCAGAGGTGGTTTGAGTGCGTCTGGCAGCCCACCAGGTAATAACCATGGTGGCCGCAATAAACACCAAAAACATAATAATGGCGGAAGTATTACTTTTGTTTTCTGTTGCTGCATGGGCTAAGGATGAGGACCCAGCGAGCAAAATCAACGAAGAGAGCCATTTGTTCATTTTTGGATCTCCTGAATAATGTCTTTGAGTAGTGGGTCAAAGATCTTATTAGATAAATAGACGTACAAAGCAACTAAAATACTGGCGCTGATTAATACTAGGGTTGCGGTAAATACGCCAATACTGATGGTCATGTTGCCAATGGGACGTCCAAATAGTTCAGGGTCAAAAGCTAACGTTAAAATAAAACCCGCATAAATGATGAGAGTGATCACAAAAAAAGTCAGGCTAATACGGTTGCGTCGTTGTAATAGCTCTTGATATTTAGGATTTCGGATCACCTCTGCGACGAGATCGCGCGATGAACTCATGATTGTCTCCTTGATGTTTTTTTGCATCGTTAAGGGTTTATTGCATTAGGCAATAAGGTGGCGTATGTATACGCTCTGTGTCATCAATATACGTTTAGTATGGCTTTTCTAATACGCGACTTTGGTTGTAGATTTTTCAGATATTAAGGGGTTTTGGTAGTACACTGTAGACGAACGATGACACGCTAAGGAGTATTCACTATGCAGTCTGTGCAAACCGTAGAGGACTTTGCGTTATTAATTCGTAATCGACGGCGGGCATTAGGGTTAAGCCAAGCGCAGTTAGCAGAAAAAGTCGGCGCAAGTCGACAGTGGCTTATTGATATTGAAAAAGGCAAGCCGCGGGCGGAATTAGGGATGGTGTTACAGGTGCTTGCTGAGCTTGATGTGCAGCTGCAGGTGAAAACGGCACGTGCTCGACGCCGTGAGACCATAGATAAGGATCAGGGCGAAGCACAGATTCAGGCTTTAGCACAGGCGTTTCAGTTTTTAGATAAATAGCCTCAAGTATTAGTAAAACTTATTAGGGCTATAAACCTAGTGCATACCCTAAGTGTCAAAGCCTAAAAGATAAGGCACAATAGCTACATGCAGGTGAGGAGACGATAACAGCCCAAAAGGGCGGTGCCGTAAAACGGCTTAGCAGTACCTATAACTAGAATAAAACCCACAAAAGCCAATCTGGTTTTCAGATTGGCTTTTGTGCTTTCTAGTAGGGTAGTTAGAGACTGCTTTTAGAAAAAACGTTAAGTACAACAACCCCCGCGACAATGAGTCCAATACCGATAAAGCCGGCCAGATCAAGCGATTGCTTAAATAAAACAAAACCAATAATCGAAATCGCGACAATTCCTACCCCTGACCAAATGGCATACGCAATACCTACAGGAATATGTCGTAAAGACAAAGATAAGCAGAAAAAAGCAATCGCGTAGCCCACTATTGTGACTAGGGAAGGCCAAAGTCGAGTAAAGCCTTCTGCGCTTTTTAAGGCGCTGGTGGCAATGATTTCAGCCACGATCGCAATAGATAAATAAGTCCAGCTCATGATATTAATGGCGGGCAGAATGCCGTAGTAAGACTTTGACTGCGCCGCTTCCTCCTTCGTGTGGTTCGCAGTTAGTAAAAGCAAGCACAAAGTCCAATTGACTAAGCCAACGTCTTACCGTGGTGGGTAGAATTGGGGCAGCTTGTTTAGAGCCATAGCCTTTTCCGTGAACAATACGTACGCATCGGAACTGTTCAGCTAGACTATGTTGTAAAAAATAATCTAAACGAATACGAGCTCGATCTACCGTGGCACCGTGTAGATCAATAGTATTTTGAATTGGCCAACGCCCCTTTTTAAGATGCCGTAATACATCTGTACCACAAATAGGGTTCAGGTATTCGGCAAGAGGCGTGGTTGCGCTATCCCAAGGGTCATAAAAATCAGAGGTGACGTGTAAAGCGGTTAAGTGGCTTTGTCCCATCGCATGCTGCTGTCGTTGGCGCTTTTCGGCGTTGTAGGGCTTGGAGGTGGCTGGGCGAGGATGATGACGAGGGGTGGTTTTAAGTGGTATTACCCCTTTGACTGCTTGTCGAAATAAGGCCTGATCCTCGGCTTGTAGTGGAGAGCTAGAGGATTTAGGGGACTGCATAGACGCAAAAGTCTCGCCCGTTGGGGCGAGACGAGCGCACTCTTCCCTTGGCGGTGCAGAGGGTTGAACGCGCAATTGTTTGCGCAAGGTTTTAAGCTGCTTAAGCTGCTTAAAGGAGGGGGATTTATTTGCCTTCACTCTCTAACCAACGCTGTGCATCTAAAGCGGCCATACAACCGGTGCCCGCACTGGTAATAGCCTGACGGTAAATGGTATCTTGAACATCGCCAGCTGCAAAAACGCCGGGAACAGAAGTCATGGTGGCTAAACCCTCGCGCCCATTGCGAGTGATAATATAACCATTATCCATTTCTAGCTGGTCTTTGAAAAGCTCGGTATTGGGGTGGTGACCGATAGCAATAAACACACCCATGACATCAAGCTCTTCGGTGGTATTGTCCTGATTGTTGCGCAAACGCACTCCTGTGACACCCGAAGCATCGCCTAAGACTTCATCCAGCTCGTAGAACAGTTTCAGTTTAATATTGCCGTTTTCAACACGATCCATGAGCTTGTCGGTTAAGATGGGCTCGGAACGGAAGGTATCGCGACGGTGAACTAATGTTACGGTTTTACAAATGTTGGACAGGTACAATGCTTCTTCAACGGCTGTGTTTCCACCACCAACGACGATAACGTCTTGGTTTTTATAGAAAAAACCGTCGCAGGTAGCACAGCCAGACACGCCCCGACCCATAAATTCTTGTTCTGAAGGCAAGCCAAGGTACATGGCTGAGGCACCTGTGCATATAATCAGTGAGTCACATGTGTATGTGTTGCCACTGTCACCCTGTAAAGTAAATGGACGCTGCTTTAAATCTACCGATACAATTTGATCTACGATGAGCTCAGTTTCAAAGCGTTCCGCATGGGCTTGGAAGCGAGCCATGAGATCTGGGCCTGTAACACCGTTTGCATCGGCTGGCCAGTTTTCTACATCGGTGGTTGTCATTAGCTGCCCACCTTGTTCTAGACCGGTAATTAAAACCGGATTTAAATTAGCGCGAGCAGCATAGATGGCTGCCGTATACCCAGCAGGGCCAGAGCCGAGGATTAAAACTTTAGCGTGCTTAACAGTAGACATATTTATATTTCCCAAAAATCAATGACCAGCCAATTATAATGAGTCATGGCTAGAATACCTGTAACTTCAAATCGATCTGCAAAAAACGTCCGTAATGGGCCGTCTATTTGGCAACAACGACTGAGCACCCTAATGCGCGAAGCGCGTTGGGTGGTGTTTTTGTTGCTTGCTACTTGGTTATCTTTGGTTCTGTTTACGTGGAATAGTTCCGATCCGGCATGGTCGCAATCTTTACACGCAGGCAGCATCCATAACCAAGGCGGCAAGCTGGGTGCTTATGTATCCGACATTCTGTATTATCTGTTCGGCTATAGCACCTGGTTGTGGGTAGCACTATTGGTTCAACGGTTAATCGTTGGCTTTTATCGTATTACCTCTATTGTAATGCCTAGTGCAAAAATTCAAGAACCCCTACCGCGCGTGCCCTGGGAGCTTGGGGTGGGCTTTGTTTTGCTATTGATCGGTGCAATAGGCTTTGAGGCCTTGCAAAGTCGCATAGGTTTAGATCTACCGGCAGGGCCGGGTGGCCAAGCTGGACAATTGCTAGCTCATTTCCTGATTTTGTACTTAGGAATGGCCGGCGGTATTATTGTGCTGCTTTTGGCTCTATGTATTGGGGCGAGCTGGTTTTTCCGCTTTTCTTGGTTAAATGTTGCCGAGACAATCGGTAGCTGGGTAGAGCAGGTTTTTTTCTGGCTCATGCGTCAAAAGGCCACATGGGAAGACCGTCGGGTTGGGCAGGAAAATAGCGCTAACCGCAAAAAAAGCTTGCTAGCCAAGCATAAACCAGCGCAAACAGAAACGTCAGAGCGTATGGAGCCTGTGTTAACCGCTACGGGAATCCAGACGCGTGCTGAGCCAACTTTGGGTGGGGGGGCAACAAGCCAAGCGGCTTCTTTGGTGGCCGATCCGCCTTCTCGTCCTTATAAGCATCCTATTTTTGATGATCCAGATCCAACTCCGGCGAATGTTATGCCTGAACCGGATACGGTGCCTGTTCGTCCTATACAGAAGCAAACCCAGGTAACAGTGACTAAAGCCGCAAAGCTACCTACCGAGGTCGGTTTGCCGCCGCTTGACCTGTTAGACCCCGCCGAAGCCTTAGGTGAACCAATTTCAGAGGAAACGCTGGAGTTTACTTCCCGTTTAATTGAGAAAAAGCTAGGTGATTTTGGGGTGAATGTGACTGTCATGGAGGCTCAATCTGGACCGGTGATTACGCGTTATGAGATTGAGCCGGCGACAGGGGTAAAAGGAAATCAGATCGTCAACCTTTCAAAGGATTTAGCGCGCTCGTTGAGCTTGGTCGACATACGTGTGGTGGAAACCATTCCAGGTAAAAACCTAATGGGGCTGGAGCTGCCTAATCCACAGCGGCAGATGGTTCGTCTTGAGGAAATCATCGGTTCGGAAAGTTTTGTGAACAGCAAGTCCCTTTTAACGGTGGCCTTAGGTAAAGATATTGCGGGGCACGCCGTGGTGGCGGATTTAGCGCGCATGCCGCATTTGCTTGTAGCGGGTACGACAGGGTCGGGGAAATCTGTGGGGATTAACGCCATGATTTTATCCATTCTGTATAAAGCAAATCCAGATCAGGTGCGTATGATTCTCATTGATCCCAAAATGCTGGAAATGAGCATCTACGAAGACATTCCTCATTTGCTGGCTCCCGTGGTAACCGATATGCGCGAGGCGGCGAATGCGTTGACCTGGTGTGTGAACGAAATGGAGCGACGTTATAAGCTCATGAGTAAAATGGGGGTGCGTAATCTTGCGGGCTTTAATAACAAAATTAAAGAGGCTCAAGCACAAGGGGAATCCATTCCCAATCCTTTTTCTTTAACGCCAGATGCACCCGAACCATTAGAAACACTACCATTTATTGTGGTGGTTATTGATGAGCTTGCCGACCTCATGATGGTGGCAGGTAAAAAAATCGAAGAACTCATTGCACGCTTAGCGCAAAAGGCGCGTGCAGCGGGGATCCATTTGGTTTTAGCCACACAGCGTCCCAGTGTGGATGTGATTACTGGGCTTATCAAAGCCAATATCCCTACCCGTATTTCTTTTCAAGTATCGTCCAAAGTGGATTCGCGTACGATATTAGATCAGATGGGGGCAGAAACCTTATTAGGCCAAGGGGATATGTTGTATTTACCACCAGGCACTTCGGTGCCGATCCGAGTGCATGGTGCGTTTGTGGCTGATGATGAGGTACATCGAGTCGTCGAGTATTTAAAAGAACAAGGCGAGCCCGATTATATTGAAGGCATTCTGGAAGGCGGCGCTCCAGGGGAAACCGGTGATGGGCTCAATGCGATTACGGGTTTTGCAGACACAGAAACGGACCCGCTTTATGATCAAGCGGTTGCTTTTGTGTTAGAGAGCAAGCGGTCTTCGATTTCTGCGGTGCAGCGACAGTTGCGTGTGGGTTACAACCGTGCCGCACGCTTGGTAGAGCAGATGGAAAAAGCTGGCATTGTATCGCCGATGGGACCTAATGGGAGTCGAGAGATTCTTGTTCCGCATGCCGATGAATAACCCCATGCGTTTTTATTTGACAAGGTCAACATGATGAATTCATTTTGGAAAAAAATGGCGGTTGTAGCGAGTGCGCTTTGTGTTAGTGCCTCGCTTTATGCGCAAAGCGCTACGGATCAGCTACGACAGTTTGTACAAGAGGTCCGCAGTGCCACAGGTAAATTCACGCAGCACACCATGGACACACAAGGGCAAGCACGGCCAGAGCAAGCGGGAGAGTTTGCTTTTCAACGCCCTGGAAAGTTTAAATGGCAGGTACTTAAGCCTTATGAGCAGCTAGTTTTGTCTGATGGTAAGCAGCTTTATCAATATGACCCCGATTTAAATCAGCTTACTCAGCGCCGTGTGGATCAGGCTATCGGCACATCTCCTGCTGCTATTTTGTTTGGTTCGGGGCAGCTAGAGCAAAGTTTTCATTTGTCGGATCGTCCAGAACAAGATGGGCTTTTGTGGCTGCGTGCCACACCTAAAAGCAAGGATGCTGGCTTTGACTATATGGATATAGGCTTTCAGGCAGGTACTCCTGTCCAGCTGGTGTTGTTAGATGCGTTTGGACAGCAAACACGCATTACGCTAAGTCAGCTACAAACCAAGGTGGATTTAACGGCGGATATGTTTACCTTTACGCCACCAGCCGATGTGGATGTGGTGACGTTACCCTAGTGTATGGAACCCGACCTTTTTCAATCTTCCTCGCCCCAAAACTATGCTCCGTTGGCAGAACGCTTGCGCCCGCGTCAGCTGGATGAGGTTGTGGGGCAAAGCCATCTCATCGGCGAGGGCAAGCCGTTGCGTGTCGCTTTTGCCTCGGGGCGCCCGCATTCTATGATTTTCTGGGGCCCCCCAGGGGTGGGGAAAACGACCTTGGCGCGTATGATGGCGGATGGTTTTGATGCCCAGTTTATTGCAATTTCTGCAGTGCTTGGTGGTGTTAAAGATATTCGTGATGCGGTGGTCAAAGCCCAAGTGGCCCAAGGCCAAGGGCGACGTACGATTTTATTTGTAGACGAAGTCCATCGTTTTAATAAAGCTCAGCAGGATGCGTTTTTACCCTATGTAGAAAGCGGTTTGTTAACGTTTATCGGTGCCACAACAGAAAACCCTTCTTTTGAGGTCAACTCGGCGCTACTGTCGCGTGCGCGCGTTTATGTGCTCCAACCCTTGAGTGTCGAGGAGCTAACCGTTTTAGCGAATCGAGCGGTGGCCGTGTATGTTAATGATGCTCAGGCGAATTTGGTGTTTACGCCAGAAGCGAAGCAACAGTTAGCAACATGGGCTGATGGCGATGCGCGACGCTTGATTAATGCCGTAGAGGTAGTGGCTGAGTCAGCACAAACGGCACAGGTGCAAACGGTCGATCAGGCTTATTTGGAGCAGGCCTTGTCACAAAGTTTACGCCGTTTTGATAAAGGGGGCGATGCATTCTATGACCAGATCAGCGCGTTGCATAAGTCCGTGCGTGGTTCGGACCCAGATGCCGCATTATATTGGTTTTGTCGGATGATTGATGGTGGCGCTGATGCCTCCTATTTATCACGTCGTATTGTGCGCATGGCCTGGGAAGATATTGGTTTGGCGGATCCTCGGGCGCTACAAATTGCGAATGATGCAGCCACTACGTATGAGCGGCTAGGCTCACCCGAGGGCGAGCTCGCTTTGGCACAAGCTGTGATTTATTTGGCGGTTGCGGCTAAAAGCAATGCGGGTTATATGGCTTACAATCAAGCGCGTCGTTTTGCTGCAGAGCATGGCAGTGCCCCGGTCCCTGTGCATTTGCGCAATGCGCCAACTCAACTCATGAAACAGCTAGGGCATGGCAAAGCTTATCGGTATGCCCATGATGAGCCCCATGGTTATGCGGCGGCCGAGCACTATTTTCCTGACGGTTTAAAGCCGCGCTTTTATCAGCCAACCGATCGAGGTTTAGAGCAAAAAATCAAAGCGAAGTTACAGTTTTTAGCCGAGCTGGATCGGCAGGCACGCTCTAAAAAAACCTCCTAAGCTTAATTATTCGCGCTGATTTCGCTACAATTCTTTAATTCTTATCATTCCTTGAGCCTATTGTTATGTTAGACATTACACTGTTGCGTAAAAATTTAGATGAGGTCGTAGCGGCCTTGGCCACCCGTGGGGTTGTTTTTGATACGGAGCGTTTTAACCGACTCGAGTCGCGTCGTAAGGCCGTACAAGTAGAAACAGAAAACCTCCAGGCGCGTCGTAACACCGTGTCTAAACTCATTGGGCAGCTAAAAGCGAAAGGCGAAGACGCTTCTAAAGAAATGGCTGAGTCCAAAGCCATTCCGCAGCAGTTGCATGAACTAGAAAAAGAGTTGACTGCCATCCAGTCCGAACTGCACGAGTGGTTGAGCGGTATTCCTAACTTACCCCATGCATCCGTTCCTGTTGGTGAGTCCGAGGAGCAGAATGTAGAGGTACGTCGTTGGGTACCAGGAAATGCAGCAGCGGATGCTTTGCCTACCCCTTTTGATTTTGAAACCCAAGATCATGTTGCTGTAGGCGAAAAGCTGGGCTTGGATTTTGAGGCAGCACGAAAACTATCAGGGGCTCGATTTATGGTGTTACGTGGGCAGATAGCTAAGCTACATCGGGCCCTAGCACAATTTATGTTGGATGTGCAAACCGAGGAGCATGGCTATACCGAATGCTATACCCCCTATATTGTAAATAGCTCTACTTTGTATGGCACCGGACAGTTACCTAAGTTTAAAGAGGATATGTTTTGGGTCACCAAAGGTGGGCAGAACCATACGGACGAGGAAGAAGGCCCTGCCGAGGACCTCTATTTGATTTCCACATCGGAAATTACTTTGACAGGAACCGTGCGTGATGAGATTTTAGCTTCGACAGAGCTACCCATGCGTTTAACGGCGCACACGCCTTGTTTCCGTTCCGAGGCCGGTAGTGGTGGGCGTGATACACGAGGGATTATTCGTCAACACCAATTCGATAAAGTAGAAATGGTTCAGATCGTGCATCCTGAGCATTCGTATGCTGCACTGGAAGAGATGGTAGGCCATGCTGAAAGCATCTTACAGCGCTTGGGCTTACCTTATCGTGTGGTGTCCTTATGCACTGGGGATATGGGGTTTTCTGCTGCCAAAACGTATGACCTAGAGGTTTGGCTGCCCGCACAAAATACGTGGCGAGAGATTTCTTCTATTTCTAACTGCGAGGCGTTTCAGGCTCGACGCTTACAGGCGCGTTTCCGTCCCGAAAAAGGGCGTCCAGAATATGTGCATACGCTAAATGGTTCTGGTTTAGCGGTAGGGCGTGCTTTAGTCGCCGTATTAGAGAACTATCAACAAGCCGATGGCAGTGTGGTGATCCCAGAGGTCTTGCGCCCTTATATGGGGGGGGAAACACATCTTTACCCCACTGAGGCTTAAGTTTATTTAACCTAGCTTAAGCTGGGTTTGTCATAGATGAAAAATCAGTAAAAGACTAATATAAACAGCCCGCTTTAGAGCGGGCTTATTATATGATTTAGTGACGATTACGTAGTACGGGGTAATCTTTGGGCATCGGTAAAAGTAAAGGTTGTGTACCAGAGTTTTCATCTAGGTAGTGTTTTTGGCGTTTTGGACGAGAGCTACGATTAAGTAGCCATACCATAAGTGTTAACCAAACAAATAAAGAAAGGGCTTTGCTTAATAAGCTATTTAAGCTGGCATAGCCAGTAGAGCTTGAAGCCGAGATATGTAAAAGGTTAGCTAGAGTTGGGAATTGGCCTAAGAGTTCAATGAAAAGATTACCCGGAAGGTGGAAGGCCCAGCGCACGGTTTCCCAAGTTTCCCAGTAGCTGATACGCCCATCCGCGTTTTGATCAATAACCCATTGAAAAGATTGAATATGCATAACGGACTCCTTTAAAAGAGACCCGCCTAAAATGCACGGGTGACAAATCATTAACGATGTTGTCTTAACTAATATAAAAGCCAACCACGTGCTTTGCAAGCATATTTTGGACAAAAAAATCCCGCGCCTAGGCACGGGATTGGGTATAGGGTGGCGGACAGGGTGAGATTCGAACTCACGATACGCTTGCACGTATACTGGATTTCGAGTCCAGCGCATTCGACCACTCTGCCACCTGTCCGCATTCATTTTTTACTAAAAATGTAAAGCAGTCATTCTAGCAGAAAAACCACTAAAAAGACCAGCCCTTTAAATAGATAAAATCGGTTTTCCCTTTTAGGGTGACGCGTTACACTTAATAGGTTCTTTTCGTGGTCAACACCACAGTTATCTGGAGAAATATATGCTTACTGATAAAACCGCTGTTATTACCGGCTCCACCAGTGGGATTGGGTTAGCAATTGCACAACAATTGGCCGCGCATGGCGCAAATGTGGTGTTAAATGGGTTTGGTGATGCGGATGAGATTGAAAAACTTCGCGTGAATATCGAACTCCAAAATGATGTGAAAGCGTATTATTTGCATGCCGACCTCAGTCAGCCTGAAACCACGCGCCAGTTTATTCAACAAGCAGCTCAGTTAACAGGTGGTATTGATATTTTAGTGAATAACGCTGGTATCCAGCATACAGACCGCATTGAAAATTTTCCTGTTGACCGCTGGGATCAAATTATTGCCTTAAACCTATCCGCAGTGTTCCACACGACGGCAGCGGCTTTACCACATATGCAGAAAAAAGGCTGGGGGCGTGTTATTAATATCGCCTCTACGCATGGTCTTGTGGCTTCAGAAAACAAATCGGCTTATGTGGCTGCTAAGCATGGTGTGGTCGGCTTGACTAAGGTCACTGCTCTAGAGAACGCTGGCTCAGGGATTACATGTAATGCGATTTGCCCAGGGTGGGTCCGCACGCCTTTGGTCGAGGCTCAAATTGAAGCTTTGGCTGCCAAAAATAACTGTGACATAGAAACCGCGGCAAAAGCGCTTCTTGCTGAAAAACAACCCTCTTTGCAGTTTGTGACACCAGCTCAAATTGGGGGGGCGGTGGTCTTTTTGTGTTCAGAGGCCGCTGAGCAGATGACAGGTACAACGATGACGCTGGATGGTGGCTGGACGGCGCGTTAAAACAGGAAGTCAGTATGCTATTTTTATTATCTCCTGCTAAAAAACTGGACTATGATTCGCCAGTGCGTACAACCTTACATACGCAACCGCAATTCATTCCCCAAGCTCAAGCTTTGATTTCAGTCTTACGAGAGCAAACGCCAGAGCAAGTGCAAAAACTAATGAAATTAAGCGATGCGTTAACTACGCTGAATGTACAACGCTATGCGGATTGGTCACCTGAGTTTTCGCTGGATAATGCGCGTCAAGCGATTTTGGCTTTTGATGGGGACGTTTACGAGGGGTTACAAGCGAAAACGCTATCCGATGCACAACTGCAATGGGCGCAGCAACATGTTTTGGTGTTAAGCGGTCTTTATGGGGTGCTACGACCTTTGGATTTAATGCAGCCATATCGGCTAGAGATGGGCACACGGCTTGCTACACCTCAAGGCAAAAATCTCTACGAGTACTGGGGGAGCCAATTAGCGACCTATATCGATCAGCATTTTGCTCAACAGGCTGATCCGAATCCGGTGGTAGTGAATTTGGCGTCCAACGAGTATTTCAAAGCGGTGGATACCAAATCATTACGCGCTTCAGTAGTGGAGTGTGTTTTCCAAGATCAAAAGGGCGAGGATTGGAAAATCATCAGCTTTTATGCCAAAAAAGCGCGTGGGCTGATGGTGCGCTATGCCATTGATAACCAAGTGCAACATGTGGAGGAGCTACAGGGGTTTAATAGCGATGGCTATCGTTATACCCCCGAAGTATCTACAGCGACGAAGTTGGTTTTTCGTCGACCGGAATCGGTTTAAGTAGATCTAGCTGGGTGGGGGTGGGTGGTCCAGAGCTCAATACTAAGCCGCGCATATCTTGTCGGATCAGCTGTGCGGCTTTTATCATTTGTCGTAATGGATAAGCTAGCATTGCAAAATCCCCCTCCGTCTCTAACGACCCCACTGGTGGTGCATCGGCATTATTTAGCTCACGCTCAATAGCTACCAGCGCCGTTTCTATCCCTGGGGGGATCTCTGTTAATGAGGCCAGCAGCGGGACAGCGGCACTGATTTGGGATGCCAGCACATGGTTCTGGATTAATAAATTATTCAATAAGGCCACATTATATTGGCGGCTAGTGGGCTCATTCATCATGCGATAAAAGCCCGAGGCAAAATTACTAAAGGCTACGTGCACATTACGACGCGCCAGTTGCCATTGGGTGTCGGCTTCATTTAAGTCATATTCCAGTTTCGCAAGCGTGTCCGGGCTAAGCGCCAGTGCCTGAGCTGCGGAATGGGGCGTGGTGGTTGCTGCATTGTATTGGCGTTGAAGCGCTGCATAGTGCAGCCCGGTTTGTAAATAGTTTTTATTTGCACCTAGAGCTTCGTTAGCAAAATTGCTCATGGAATTGGACTCCCACCATGGCAACACATAACTGCAAATAAGGGCAATCACACTACCAATAATTGTGTCGAGGAGTCTTTCACCAATTACAAAGCTACCCTCGGTATGTAAAAACTGGAACGACACCAAAACAAAAATGGTGTTAAATACCGCGGAGAGCATAAAATTCATCTGGACAAGGCTGTTACCCAAAATATAAGCAAACAGCATAATGACAAAATACACATCCAGATTAGAGGTGAATCGAAATAGGAAAAAAGTTAGCGCGCAACCCAGTACAGTGCCGATCAGTCGCCAACTATTGCGTTGTTTGGTTAATGCAAAGCCGGGTTTTAAAATAACTAAAGAGGTCAAAATAATCCAATGGCTGTACGAAGTCATTGCATTTAGGATCTCAATATTCGGTGAGAAATAAGCAACGACAGTGGGGACGGTTAAGCCCAATAACGTGGCACAGCTAACCCGCACAGCATAGCGAAAACTCGAAGAATCCCAACGTAGGTTACTCGTTAGCATGCCTAGGCGAATTTCCTCGCGGGATAAAAAGCGGCTTAACGATTTTTCTAGATATTGATCCAATGGAATATCTGTGCTGGGGCTACGGGTCTGCGCTGCCATATGATCGATGGTTTTTTGGGCATTGCGCAAGCGCCTTAGAATCTGTACTAAAAGCGCATAAATCTCCGGCTCTTCGCGGTTGAGTCCACTTCGTTTATAACGCTCTAACTCATATTCCATTGCCCGTAGTTCTGCTTTGACGCTTTGGCGCTGTTTGGTTTTACGATGGCGCGATACATTTAGAGCGATATGTCCTACATCTAAGGCCATTTTAAACAAGGCATCGCGCGCAAAAATCATAAAATCGCTGTCCGCCATTCGACGCCGTAAATTGGCATAGTCGGTGTGGGTGGCAACCATCGAATCCAACAAGCTAATCATATTTACAAAAAGGCTGAGCAGCGCGAGACGGTGTGTTTCAGCATGGCCTTTTCCGCCTCGGGGTAATTCGCGTAAAACCATGTCTCGTGCTGCTTGGTGAGCCTCTGTCATATCGGCTTGGATACGAATTAAATCACGATAGTTAGCATCCAGATCGGTGTCAGGATCGTAAAAACGAGAGCGCCGCACCATGTATTCGGCTGTGGAAAACAAGGCAACGGATAAGGTGCGTCGTTCTTCTCGGTAGAGCAGAACTTGTCTGAATAAACTGCTGAATAAAAAATAAAAAAAGGCGCCGCTACCCGAATACAACGTATGGATGAAGACCTCGTTTGGACTCATAGGAAAGCGTAAGGTCAACGCCATTAATAGCAAGCACGCAAAGCCAATGAGCCCGCCGCGCTTACCAAAAACATTGAGCATGGAATACACAAAGCTCAATATCGGCACAAGCAACCAAATTAGGAGCGGTGAAGAAGAGCTTAGCCCGGTAATAAAGACAGTGAATGTACCTAAAGCTGCCGCGCCCAGCATTTCATTACTGCGATAGCGCCGTGGCCCACCCGGCTGGTCGACAATAGCTACGCAGAGTGCGCCCATGGAGATCACCACCCCAATGTCATACAGCTTAAAAAAGCCACCCAGAATGGTAACAGGGAGCAATACCCCTAATGATTGTCGCAAGCCACCCAGTAAATAATGACTGTAGATAAAACGCTGTAATGGAGGGATGGGCAATAGCATAGAAGTGGATATCTTCCCCGCTTTAAGAGGCGGCGTTTTAGGGCGAGCTAATTTAAAAATACCTAAGGACTAAGTATACCTAGAGACGTAATTTTTAGGGGAGCCAAAGGAATGAAAAAGCCAGTGAGCCATCAGGACCTAAGTCCAAAAGTACAAGGTGTTTTATATCGGCTTGAGGGAAATCCCTGCTTGTGTAAAAGGGGGCTTGGCGTGATTGTATGACTAATCAACTTTTATAAAACGTGTTTATCAACACAACAGGAGACATCCTATGCGTATAAAAAAATGGGCGGTAGGGGCAGCAGCAGGTCTGATTTCATTAACGGCTTTGGTGTCAGGAGCGGTGCAAGCACAAAAAGCGCAATTTGTGAATGTGTTAACAGGGGGGCAGAGCGGAGTTTATTACCCATTGGGTGTGGCGTTATCGCAGTTGTATGCGCAAAAAATCCCAGGGGTTAAAGCCATAGCGCAAGTTACCAAGGCTTCAGCAGAGAACATGAATCTTTTACAAGCCGGAAGAGGAGAGCTGGCTTGGGCTTTGGCGGATTCCGTGTCGGATGCCTGGAAAGGTAATGCCGAGGCCGGTTTTACGAAAAAATTAGATAAATTACGCGGTTTATCGGCAACGTATAACAATTACATTCAAATTGTGGCCAATGCTGAAGCGGGGATTCAGTCTTTAGAAGACTTAAAAGGCAAACGAATTTCGGTAGGTGCGGCTCGCTCTGGTACAGAGCTGAATGCGCGGGCAATTTTTAAAGCGGCTGGTTTAAGCTATGACGATTTTTCCAAGGTGGAATATTTACCTTTTGGAGAATCGGTGGAGCTAATGAAAAACCGGCAGTTGGATGCCACCTTGCAGTCGGCCGGATTGGGCGTTGCCTCCATTCGAGACTTAGCTACGGCAGTTAAAATCGTCGTAGTGCCCGTGCCACACGAGGTGGTAGAAAAGGTGGGGGATGCGGCCTATCAGCCTGCTGTGATTCCAGCGAATACCTATGCCGGTCAAACCGAGGATTTACCGACTGCAGCTATTCCTAATTTTCTGGTGACCCATTCTGGGGTATCAGATGAGCTGGCTTATGAGATGACCAAGGTCTTGTATGAAAACCTTGACGTACTACAGTCTTCACATAATGCAGCTAAAGCGATTCGTATAGAAAACGCGGTAAATGGTATGCCTGTGCCCATTCATCCGGGAGCGGAGCGTTACTACAAAGAAAAAGGCATCATGCAATAAAGCTTTGTCTTGTTTTTAGCTCATCAGGAGACCGCTATCCAACGGGTCTCCTGCACTAAGCCATACAAAAAGGTCGGTTTCATGACACAAGATCAAAGTACAACCGCTACCCCGTTAACAGGCTGGGTATTTGGCATTGCGGTTTTGTTTTCAGCGTTCCAAATTTACACGGCTGCTTTTAGCCCCATGTCGAGCCAAGTCATTCGAGCCTTACATGTTGGGTTTGTGCTGTGGATGGTATTTAGCCTGTATCCCTACTTTTTTGGGCGACGAGTGCCATGGCTAGGGGCAGGATTTGGGTTAGTAGGGTTTGTTTTTAGTTTTTATCATTGGGTGTTTGAGTCGGACCTGACCGCTCGAGCAGGAGAAATGACACAGACCGATATGATCGTGGGCATTGTGTTGTTGGTATTGGTATTTGATGCCACGCGGCGGGTGATGGGGCTGGCTCTACCGTTGATTTGTGCGTTGTTTTTACTCTATGGCTTATTTGGCGAGTATTTACCAGGGCCTTTTATGCATAGAGGATATGGTTTTGATCAAATTATAAGCACATTAAGTTTTGGCACTGAGGGTATTTATGGAACGCCTACCTATGTGTCTTCGACGTACATTTTTTTGTTTATTTTATTTGGTTCCTTTTTAGAGCGGGCGGGCATGATCACGTTATTTAGTGATTTCGCGATGGGTACGGTCGGACATAGTCGCGGGGGACCCGCTAAGGTTTCTGTAGTGAGCTCAGGGCTAATGGGCACGATTAATGGTTCCGGTGTAGCAAACGTGGTGACCACGGGACAATTTACCATTCCTTTGATGAAGCGTTTTGGCTATTCTCCCTCGTTTGCTGGGGGCGTAGAGGCCACATCCAGTATGGGGGGGCAGATCATGCCACCAGTGATGGGTGCCGTGGCGTTTATTATGGCTGAAACCATTAATGTGCCCTATGTGGAGATTGTTAAGGCCGCCATTATTCCAGCGATTCTTTACTTTTTTACGGTATTTTGGACGGTGCATTTGGAAGCGGGTCGCAAGGGGTTAGACGGTTTACCGAAGTCAGAGTGCCCAAATCCATGGGCTGCTGTACGTGAGCGATGGTATTTGCTGATTCCTCTCGTGGGCTTAGTTGCCTTGTTATTCTCGGGTTATACGCCCTTGTTTTCAGGGACAGTAGGCTTGGGTTTAACTGTGATTTTGATTTTTGGCTCTGCGGTCATTACAGGTGTCTCCAGACGCTCACTGCACTATTTGTTTTGGGTGTTACTTGCTTTAGCGTGCAGTGGTTTTTTGCAGTTTGGCGTGATCAGCTTTTTTGTGATTGTTGCTGTACTGGTAGCGCTTTTGCTGTGGCGTCGCACGTCTGAGCCGGTTTTAAAAGAATCCATACTTTCCTTAGCGGATGGGGCACGTCATGCTTTACCCGTCGCCGTGGCCTGCGCGCTGGTTGGTGTCATCATTGGCGTGATCAATTTAACCGGTGTGGCCGCCGAATTCGGTGGGCAAGTGATCGCCATCGGGCAAGATAATTTATTGCTGGCCCTGTTTTTAACTATGGTGACATGCTTGATTTTGGGCATGGGGATTCCGACTATTCCCAACTATATTATTACTAGTTCGTTGGCGGCTCCGATTTTACTTAAGCTTGGCGTACCGCTGATTGTGTCCCACATGTTTGTTTTTTATTTTGGCATCATGGCGGATTTAACCCCACCAGTGGCGTTGGCGGCATTTGCAGCGGCTCCTATTGCAAAAAGCACAGGCTTAAAAATCAGTTTTCAAGCCATACGGGTAGCGATTGCCGGCTTTGTTGTGCCTTATATGGCTGTGTATGCGCCAGCATTGATGCTGCAAAACTATAGCCATTTTGGCGAAGTCATATTTGTGCTTGTTAAAGCCGTACTGGCCATTGTGCTGTGGGGGGCGGGCGCCACCGGGTTTTTGTTAACACATTTAAACTGGCTTGAGCGTATTTATGTTGTGGCCGCTGCTGCGTTGTTGGTATGGGCAAATCCGGTTTCTGATCAAATCGGGGCTGTAGCAACGGTATTGTTTTTTATTTGGCATGGGTGGCGGGTACGCCGGCACAAATTAGGAACACCGCCTTTATGCAATTAGGTGTCTGTTTGCAGTTGGCGGCAGCGTTGCATATACCTCCGGTTTTTATCCCTAGTGCAGATTTTGTTTTGTCTTGGACACATTCGATTGAAAAACAGCGCTGGGAAGAGCATTATCGAGTAGAGTATGACGCCGATCAGAAACAACCTGTACTCAAAGCGCTCAAAACACGGATACGGGGCTCCGCGGCAGGGATGGAGCCACCCGAGCAGTCGTATTGGGAGCAGGGTTGGTACGTATATCAGCCCTTAGCACCTACACCGCAAACGCTTCCTTTGATGCGCTCAGAGTTTACGCCAGATTATGAGTGGTGTGACTCATCGGGTTGTTTGCCCTTATCGGCGTATATGCCGCGCGACGGCGGTGTAACGTTATTGAGCCCTTGTATCAAAGCTATAGAACATAACCAATAACGGAGACAAGAACCGTGACAGAACAACGACAAGCCCCTTTGACTGGGATCCGTGTCTTAGATTTAACCCGCGTTTTAGCTGGGCCTTGGTGTACCCAAAATTTAGCGGACTTAGGTGCCGAGGTGATTAAAGTCGAGCGCCCACAAAGCGGTGATGATACCCGAGGCTGGGGGCCGCCTTATCTGCGAGACCAAAAGGGGCAAGACACGACCGAGGCGGCTTATTATGCTGCAGCGAACCGGAATAAAAAATCCGTCACCATTGATATGTCTACTACGGCAGGAGCCCACGCCATCCGTGAGCTTGCGGCACAGTGCGATATTTTAGTTGAAAACTTTAAAGTGGGCGGATTAAAAAAATATGGGTTGGATTATGAAAGCCTACGAGCCGTGAACCCGCGCTTGATTTATTGCTCGATTACAGGTTTTGGTCAAAATGGGCCTTATGCCACTCGCCCTGGTTATGATTTTATGATCCAGGCGATGGGGGGCTTAATGAGCATCACCGGGGAGCGAGATGATCTACCTGGTGGGGGCCCACAAAAAGCGGGGGTGGCGGTGGCGGACTTGATGACTGGTATGTATGCCACCGTTGGGGTGCTAGCTGCGCTTTATGAGCGCCAGCGTAGTGGTTTGGGACAGCATATTGATATGGCACTATTGGATTGTCAGGTAGCGATGCTAGCAAACCAAAATATGAATTATTTAGCTTCAGGGCAACCGCCTACACGCACGGGTAATGCTCACCCCAACTTGGTGCCTTATCAAGTATTTAGTGTCGCCGATGGGCATATGATTGTAGCGGTAGGAAATGACTCTCAATTTAAAGCATTTACTCAAGCGATAGGGCTGCCGACGTTAGCCAAGGATCCACGTTTTGCCACTAATCCTGAGCGAGTCCGCCACCGCGATCAACTGATTCCTTTACTAGCAGAGCAACTCCAACAGCGGCCTCGCGATGAGTGGTTGGTTTTGTTTGAATCGGTAAATGTGCCGGCTGGCCCCATCAATACGTTAGATCAGGTCTATGACAACCCACAGGTGCAAGCACGGCAAATGAAAATCACCATGGATCACCCTTTGGCAGGACCAGCTCACTTTGTAGCCAGCCCCTTACGGTTTTCGGCGAGTCCTGTACGCTATGACACCCCCCCACCTTTGCTGGGGGAACATACCCAACAGGTGTTATCGACATGGTTGGGGCTGTCCGAGGCACAAATACAAGCGCTACAAAATTAAAGCGCATTAACTTTTACGACTAAAGGAGTCATTATGTCTGTGAACCCAACCTTTCATTGGGAAGATCCATTACTTTTGGATTTGCAGCTCAATGAGGATGAACGTATGGTGCGTGATGCTGCCTATGCGTACGCCCAAGAAAAGTTACTTCCTCGGGTACTAGAGGCTTTTAGAAATGAGCAAACGGATCCCGCTATTTTTCAGGAAATGGGGGAGCTAGGTTTATTAGGGGCGACGATACCGGAAACATATGGTGGGGCAGGTTTAAATTATGTGTCCTATGGTTTGATTGCGCGAGAGGTAGAACGCGTTGATTCGGGTTATCGCTCCATGATGAGCGTGCAGTCATCGTTGGTGATGGTGCCGATTTATGAGTTTGGTTCCGAGGAGCAAAAACAAAAATACTTACCTAAACTTGCGCGTGGTGAGTGGGTAGGTTGTTTTGGTTTAACAGAGCCGAACCATGGTTCGGATCCGGGGGCGATGGAGACACGCGCTAAAAAAACCGCTGACGGTTATGTTTTACATGGAAATAAAACGTGGATTACTAACTCCCCTATTGCTGATGTGTTTGTCGTTTGGGCCAAAGTCGTGGGCGGTGAGGACGACGGCAAAATCCGTGGCTTTATTTTAGAAAAAGGCATGAAGGGGTTATCGGCTCCAGTGATTCATGGCAAAGTTGGTTTGCGTGCCTCCATTACTGGGGAAATAGTAATGGATGGCGTAGAAGTCGGTGCTGAGCATATGTTGCCTAAGGTCGCGGGCTTACGTGGACCCTTTACGTGTTTGAATTCGGCGCGCTATGGAATTGCTTGGGGGGCATTGGGTGCGGCAGAAGATTGTTGGCACACCGCACGTCAGTACACATTAGATCGTAAGCAGTTTGGGCGCCCATTGGCCGCTAATCAACTTATTCAGAAAAAGCTTGCGGACATGCAAACCGAAATCACCTTGGCGCTTCAAGGGTGTTTGCGCTTGGGGCGTATGAAAGACGAGGGGATCGCGGCGGTAGAAATTACCTCAATTATGAAGAGAAACTCGTGCGGCAAGGCATTAGACATCGCGCGGTTAGCGCGAGATATGCTAGGGGGCAATGGGATTTCTGACGAGTTTGGTGTAGCGCGTCATTTGGTGAATCTAGAGGTGGTAAATACCTATGAGGGTACCCATGATATTCATGCGTTGATTTTGGGACGAGCGCAAACAGGACTGCAAGCCTTTTTTTAAAAAATAACGCAATTCCTTTGTAGTAAAAAAGCCAGTTTTTCACAGGATGCTGGCTTTTTTCGCTTTTTACTCCCTTTGTTGTAAAAACACGTTACGATGTAGGTTTTGCTTTGCACAATACCAACATGCGATGGCTTAGGGTTGCTTAGGGTGAACCAAACGGGTTATTCTATTTGATTCATTCTTACCAGAATGGATAATAGGCTAAGTTTTACGGTTATCCGCCTGTTAATTTGCGCCTTTTTACTGCTGCTGGCCGCGTCACAAGCGTGTGGTGCCGAGCTTTCGTTTCAAGCTATACGCACTGTTTGCGTGCTTGCCGTGTTCCACAGAGTGCAGACGGCTCTGTAATGTGTTTAGGTGGAAAAGCTCAGTGGGCTTTAAAGCGCTAAATCATGTTGCTGTAGCTGGTCCAGACTCCGGCTTAGGTGCCAGGTGGGATATTCGAGCAAAACCTGAAAGGAAATATTTATATTATGGAACTCAATGGCGCCGATATCGTAGTTCGCACGTTGGCCGAAGAAGGGGTGGAGCATGTTTTTGGTTACCCCGGCGGTGCGGTTTTATACATCTACGATGCGATATTCAAACAAGACAAATTTCGTCATATCTTAGTTCGTCATGAACAAGCTGCAGTACATGCTGCAGATGCTTATTCCCGCTCCTCTAACAAAGTCGGCGTGGCTTTAGTGACCAGTGGCCCCGGGCTAACGAATGCCGTAACAGGCATTGCTACCGCCTACATGGACTCAGTGCCTATGGTGATTATCAGTGGCCAAGTCGGCACACAGGCTATTGGCGAGGACGCTTTCCAAGAATGTGATGCGGTCGGTATCACCCGCCCCTGTGTTAAGCATAACTTCTTAGTACGTGATGTACGAGATTTGGCGGATATTATTCGCAAAGCCTTCTATATTGCTAAAACGGGTCGTCCTGGTCCGGTGCTTGTCGATATCCCTAAAGACATTACCGTAGCAATGGCGCGTTATACGCCTAAACGGGGCGAGCCTAAACTACGCTCCTACATGCCCGTCACTAAAGGCCATCAGGGGCAGATCAAAAAAGCCGCGCAGCTGCTCGCTCAGGCTGAGCGCCCCATGGTATATGTGGGCGGTGGTGCTATTTTGGGCGATGCTTCTGAGCAGGTCAATAAACTGGTTAAGCTCACCGGGGCCCCGTGTACAACCACGCTCATGGCTTTGGGCGCTTTTCCCGGCTGCGATGATCAGTACGTAGGTATGCCCGGTATGCACGGCACTTACGAAGCCAATATGGCCATGCAGCATTGTGATGTGTTGATTGCGGTGGGCGCACGTTTTGATGATCGTGTAATCGGCAATCCCCGTCATTTTGCTCAAGTACCACGCAAAATCATCCATATTGACATTGATCCGTCTTCAATTTCAAAACGGGTTAAAGCCGATGTTCCCATTGTTGGTTGTGTCAAAGACGTCCTAACCGAATTAAACGAGTTTTACGCCCAAACCAAATCTGCCTCGAATGCGAAAAAAACCGCATTGGCCAAATGGTGGCAGCAGATCAATGAGTGGCGTGGCGTAAAAAGCCTATCCTACGAAAAATCCGATAGCGTCATTAAACCACAGTCAGTAGTAGAAGCGCTTTGGGAAGTCACTGGCGGCAACGCTTTTGTGACCTCAGACGTTGGACAGCACCAAATGTGGGCCGCACAATACTATCGCTTTAACCACCCACGCCGTTGGATTAACTCTGGCGGATTGGGGACGATGGGGGTTGGCTTGCCTTACGCCATGGGGGTACAAATGGCGAACCCAGATGCCGATGTGGCTGTGATCACTGGTGAAGCCTCGATTCAGATGAATATTCAAGAGCTTTCCACCTGCAGTCAGTATCGCCTTACACCCAAGATTTTATGCTTAAATAACCGCTATTTAGGTATGGTGCGTCAATGGCAGGAAATCGATTATGGTTCCCGTTATTCTGAATCGTACGTGGATGCTTTGCCTGATTTCACAAAGCTAGTCGAAAGCTATGGGCATGTAGGCTTACATATTGAGAGCCCCTCGGATGTGGTGCCAGCCATTCGCGAAGCTTTTACCAAGCATAAAGACCGTTTGGTATTTATGAACTTTATTACAGACCAAACCGAAAACGTATGGCCTATGGTAAAAGCGGGCAAAGGCCTCACGGAAATGATCCTTAGCGCTGCCGACCTAGAGGGGGACGAATAATGAAACACGTAATCTCTATCCTGCTCGAAAACGAACCCGGCGCGTTGTCTCGTGTGGTAGGCTTGTTTTCTGCTCGTGGCTATAACATTGAAACCCTCACCGTCGCGCCAACAGAAGACGATACACTATCGCGCATGACTATCGTCACCATTGGTTCAGACGAGGTCATCGAGCAAATTACAAAACATTTAAATCGTTTAGTGGATGTGGTCAAAGTCGTTGATCTATCCGAGGGTCCCCATGTAGAGCGTGAGCTAATGCTCATCAAGGTCCGTGCTGTAGGTAAAGAGCGCGAAGAACTGAAACGTTTAGCGGATATTTTCCGTGGGCGTATCATCGATGTAACGGACAAAACCTATACGATTGAATTAACTGGGGTGCAGGAAAAAATATCCGCCTTCATCCAAGCCATCGATCGCAGTGCTATTCTTGAAACGGTACGTACCGGTGTCTCAGGTATTAGCCGTGGCGAACGAATTTTAAAGCTATAACGCTGTAGTAAGCAGATTACACAAATTAATTTGGAGTTATCCATGAAAGTTTTTTACGACAAAGACTGCGATCAGTCTTTAATTAAAGGCAAAAACGTTGCCATCATCGGTTACGGTTCCCAGGGCTACGCGCATGCGAACAACTTAAATGACTCGGGTGTTAACGTAACGGTTGGTCTACGTAAAAGCGGTGCCTCCTGGGCAAAAGCCGAAGCCGCTGGCCTTAACGTAAAAGAAGTGGCGGATGCCGTTAAAGATGCCGATGTGGTCATGATCCTACTGCCTGACGAAAATATTGCAGAGGTTTACCGCACCCAAGTAGAGCCCAACATGAAAGCCGGTGCCGCGTTGGCTTTTGCACATGGTTTTAACGTTCACTACGGTCAAGTTGTACCCCGCAAAGACGTGGATGTAATCATGGTGGCTCCTAAAGCCCCTGGCCATACCGTACGTGGTACTTACCAGCAAGGCGGCGGTGTGCCCCATCTGATCGCTGTATATCAGGACGTATCAGGTGCTGCTCGTGATATCGCGCTTTCCTATGCCAGTGCTAATGGCGGTGGCCGTGCTGGTATTATCGAAACCAACTTCCGTGAAGAAACCGAAACTGACTTGTTTGGTGAGCAGGCGGTTCTTTGTGGTGGTGCGGTTGAGCTCATCAAAGCCGGTTTTGATACCTTGGTCGAAGCAGGTTATGCCCCCGAAATGGCATACTTCGAATGCTTGCACGAACTCAAGCTCATCGTGGACTTGATCTACGAGGGTGGTATTGCCAACATGAACTACTCCATTTCCAATAACGCGGAATACGGCGAGTACGTAACTGGTCCTAAGATCATTACCGACGAAACGCGCAAAGCCATGCGTGAGTGCTTAACCAATATTCAAAATGGTGAGTACGCGAAAAACTTCATTCTTGAGCACGCTGCCGGTGCGCCATCCATGACAGCACGTCGTCGCATTAACGAAGAGTCCCAAATTGAAAAAGTGGGTGCTCAGTTACGTGCGATGATGCCTTGGATTGCAGCTAATAAACTAGTAGACCAAAGCAAGAACTAATTTTGCTGGTCACTATTAAAAACCTCCGCCACCTAAAATGGCGGAGGTTTTTTTGTCGCTTGGTCTGATTGGCGTTAAAATAGGCTTTTCTTTTCCATCTGTTAGGTGCTTATGCCTGATTACCATTCCGATGATAAACGCCGCCGTGGCATTTACTTATTGCCCAATGCGTTTACGACAGCGAATTTATTTGCCGGTTTTTATGCTGTGGTGCAAGCCATGAATGGCCGCTTTGAAATAGCAGCCATTGCCATCTTTTTAGCTATGGTATTTGATGGCATGGATGGGCGTGTGGCTCGGCTGACAAATACACAATCTGCTTTTGGGGAGCAATATGACTCAATGGCAGATATTATCTCCTTTGGGGTAGCACCAGCTTTTGTGATGTATGTGTGGGCCTTACAAGACCTAGGGCGTTGGGGCTGGCTGGCCGCTTTTGTATTTGTTGTTGGGGCCGCGTTGCGTTTAGCGCGCTTTAATACCAATATCGCTGTGGTAGATAAACGCTTTTTTCAGGGGTTACCTAGTCCAGCCGCGGCGGCATTAATAGCAGGTTTTGTTTGGCTTTCCGTAGATAACAAGTTGAATATCGACGCCCAACCTTTGGCTTGGGGGGCTTTTGCGCTAACCGTATATGCGGGGGTAGCGATGGTCTCAAATGCACCTTTTTACAGTGGGAAATCCTTTGCTTTAGGGCGTAGTGTTCCTTTTTGGGTCATGTTGCTATTTGTGCTGCTGTTTGTTTTTGTGTCATCAGACCCGCCCATCGTCTTATTTAGTTTATTTATTTTATACAGCGTTTCGGGCTGGGTGGTGATGTTTTGGCGTTGGCGCAAAGCGCGCCAACTGCGCCAACGTAAAGCGACGAATGGCCCTTCGATGTGATCGTGTTGTCACTGCTGTTTACCACAGGTTCCATTCATCAATGACTTGTGGGTCTGGACCTGGGTGGTAGTGCTGTACTACACCATTTTCATCAAAATACACATGCATGAGTGATTCCCATACGCTATTTTGTTTATAGCGGTAGGACCAGACTAATCTTTTTATGCCTCGATAGGGGGTAATGCTTCTTTCAGCTGGGGGACCAAAATGGCAGCGCACTTGCTCTTTAGTCCAAACGCCTATTTGTAGGCGGGCAAACTCATGATCGGTGAGTACTTGAGAAGCATGGGTGACTTGCTTATTAGCGTCTACCTCTATCGCCCATGCGTAGCGTCCATTAGGTTGTTGTGACCAGATATAGCGAGTAGGGTGTTGTGCAGGGCACACAGAGGTGGGCGCACCATAGCGCTGTAAAACCTGTTCGATGGGGGTGCCCGTAGGGGTTTCGCTAATAGTGGTGCAAGCTCCTAATAGCAGCAGGCAAAGAGCTGAAAGACGAAGCATAGTAAATCTCGGGAAATCAAGCTGGATGGTGTAGTATATCCTTGGATATAAGCGACTTTACGGATTTTAAACATAAGCATCGGCTTTTTGGTTAAAATCCGCTATAATTACACTCTTATCTATTTGTTGTTATTGCACGTTAGGGCATACTCGGCCCTAACGCCAGTTTTTCGAGGAAATTATGTCTGGAACAAACATCAATAAAGCCGAAGTCGTTGAACAATTTCAACGTGCTAAAGGTGATACCGGCTCTCCCGAAGTCCAAGTAGCGCTATTAACCGCACGCATTAATGTGTTAACTGAGCACTTCAAGAGCCACAAAAAAGACCATCACTCTCGTCGTGGTCTATTACGTATGGTTAGCCGTCGTCGTAAATTACTCGACTACCTCAAAAACCGTAAACCTAGCGCTTACAGTGAACTAATTCAAAAACTCGGTTTACGTAAGTGATTCACGGGCATTGCCCCGCGATACAGCCGTGCATGGTGCGAACATAGCTTCGCATGTGCGCGGCTTTTTTATTGTAAGGATATCTCCTAATGTTCAATAAAGTGACGAAGTCATTTCAATATGGACAGCATCAAGTTGTGATCGAAACCGGTGAGATTGCTCGCCAAGCCTCCGGTGCTGTTCTTGTTTCTATCGAAGATACTGTTATTTTAGCTACTGTTGTTGGCGCAAAAACGGCCAAAGCTGGGCAGGACTTTTTCCCCTTAACTGTTGATTATGTTGAAAAAACCTATGCCGCCGGTCGTATCCCGGGTGGTTTTTTCAAGCGCGAAGGTAAGCCTTCTGACCGTGAAACGTTAACGGCTCGTTTAATTGACCGTCCATTGCGTCCTTTATTCCCCGAAGGCTTTTATAACGAAGTCCAGATTATTATTCATGCTTTGTCGGTTAACCCTGAAATCAGTCCGGATATTCCTGCTCTGATTGGGGCATCGGCTGCTTTGGCTATTTCTGGGATTCCATTCAATGGCCCCGTTGGTGCCGCCCGTGTGGGCTATGTGGATGGCAATTATGTGCTGAACCCTTCTTCTGGCCAGCTCGATCAGTCCGCCTTGGATTTGGTGGTCGCAGGTACAGAGGCCGCCGTGCTCATGGTAGAGTCCGAGGCGCAGCAGCTTTCCGAAGAGGTCATGTTAGGGGCGATTGCATTCGGTCACGAACAAATGCAAGTAGCGATCAATGCAATCAATGAGCTGGTCGAGGAAGCCGGTAAACCCGAGTGGGATTGGCAGCCAGCGCCTGTGAATCAGCCTCTTATTGATGCGGTTAAAGCCTTAGCTTACGAAGACTTAAAAGCCGCGTACCAAATTCGTCAAAAGCAAGCGCGTACAGCGGCTGTGAACGATGTTTATGCTAAAGTTCACGCTGGTTTAGTCGAGCAAGCGGAAGCCGCCGGTACCGATGCCCCCGATAGTGTCGAAGTCGATAACATTCTCTTTGATTTCGAAAGTGAAATTGTACGTGGTCAAATCCTCAGCGGGGAGCCTCGTATTGATGGGCGTGACACTCGCACAGTGCGTCCTATTTCTATTCGCTTGGGGGTATTACCACGTGCGCATGGGAGCGTTCTCTTTACGCGTGGTGAAACCCAAGCTTTGGTGGTAGCAACTTTGGGCACGAAGCAAGACGAGCAGATTATTGATTCCGTGATGGGCGAGTCGCGTGATCGTTTTATGCTGCATTACAACTTCCCTCCGTTTGCTACTGGTGAAACCGGGCGTTTTGGGGCACCTAAACGTCGTGAAATTGGTCACGGCAACTTAGCTAAGCGTGCATTGACTCCATTATTGCCTAGCCCAGAAGACTTCCAGTATTCCATTCGTGTAGTTTCTGAGATCACCGAGTCCAACGGTTCGTCTTCCATGGCGTCTGTATGTGGTGGCTCGCTATCCATGATGGATGCGGGTGTGCCCATGGCAGATCACGTGGCGGGTGTAGCAATGGGGCTAATTAAAGAGGGTGGTAAATTCGCCGTTCTGACCGATATTTTGGGTGACGAAGACCATTTAGGTGATATGGATTTTAAAGTGGCTGGTACCGAAGCAGGTATTACAGCACTGCAAATGGATATTAAAATCCAGGGTATTACCACTGAAATCATGCAGGTGGCCTTGGCTCAAGCCAAAGAGGGTCGCTTACATATTTTAGGAAAAATGAAAGAGGCGCTCGAGGGCTCGCGTACAGAGCTATCCGCTTTTGCTCCTCGCATGCTCACCCTTAAAATCAATCCCGATAAAATCCGCGATGTCATCGGTAAGGGCGGGGCAACGATTCGCAGCCTAACCGAAGAAACCGGTACACAGATTGACATTGGTGAAGACGGCACCATTACTATTTCAAGTGCTGACTTGGATAAAGCCCAAGAAGCAGAGCGTCGTATTAAAGAGCTCACAGCCGAAGTCGAAGTGGGTCAAGAATACGAGGGGCCAGTGATGCGTGTATTGGACTTTGGTGCTATTGTTCAAGTCCTGCCTGGTAAAGATGGCCTATTGCACATTTCTGAAATTGCTAACTACCGTATCAATAACATTAATGATGTATTGGCGGTGGGGCAGCAGGTTCGTGTTAAGGTTATCGAAGCCGATGACAAGGGTCGCTTACGCTTGTCGATGAAAGCCATTGGTGGCATCGAAGCCCAAGGCGGTCCTCAGGGCCCTAAAGACACCAAAGAAAACGAGTAAATTTCGCAAGCACGGGTTTTCTGTTAAAACAGAAAATCCATTGGTGTAAAGAAAAGCTGAGTACGCTCAGCTTTTTTTATACGCAAAACAAATATAAAAAGCCCTGACAAGTTTTTACCTGTCAGGGCTTTGAATTTTGGTGCATCCACCCGGAATCGAACCGGGACGAACTTGCGTTCGAGGGATTTTAAGTCCCTTGCGTCTACCTATTCCGCCATGGATGCGGCGCTGTGTGTTGTGGCGGAAGCGGTGAGATTCGAACTCACGGATGGGTTACCCCATCGCTGGTTTTCAAGACCAGTCCATTCAACCACTCTGGCACGCTTCCGGTGCCTAATCACACATATTTAGTAGTTGCTATAACTGCTAAAAAAATAATATTAACCGATTAAAATAAATTTGTCACGTTTTTTTTATAAAAGTACGGAAAATAGAGCAAAATACTGAATTACAATGTAATCAGTCTCGATTTAAAGCCATTTAAGGAGGAAATATGACCAACACCATGTTAGCTGTAGAAATCACCGCCCCAGGTGGTCCCGAGGTATTGCAGCCTACGCAGCGTCCGATGCCTACTCTAGCAGCAGGTCAGGTTTTGATCCAGGTTGCGGCCGCAGGTGTTAACCGCCCCGATGTGTTTCAGCGTAAAGGGGCTTATCCTGCTCCGGCCGGTGCCTCAGATCTGCCAGGGCTAGAGGTGGCTGGCACCTTGATAGCGGGGGATTTGCGCGGGACGAGCTTAAAAATAGGGGATACGGTTTGTGCTTTACTGCCCGGCGGGGGGTATGCTGAGTTTGCTGCTGTTGACGCCTCGCATTGTTTACCCGTGCCAAAAGGCTTGTCTTTAACCGAAGCCGCTGGCATTCCTGAAACTTTTTTTACGGTCTATAGCAATGTTTGGATGCGTGCTCAGTTACAAGCAGGCGAAAGCCTTTTAGTGCATGGTGGGGCGAGTGGTATTGGTACTACCGCCATTCAGCTTGCCGTTGCTAAAGGTCATCAGGTTTTTGCGACGGTGGGGTCAGATGAGCGAGTTCAAGCTGTAGAGCAGCTAGGCGCGATTGGTATTAACTATAAAACGCAATCTTTTGAAGAGGTGGTGTTAGCGCATACACATGGTCGGGGTGTTGATGTCATTCTAGACATGGTGGCCGGGGATTATTTAAATCGAGATCTAGCGTGTTTGGCGGATGATGGGCGTATTGTTGTGATTGCGCTCTTAGGGGGAGCTAAAGCGCAGCTGGATGCTGGGCAAATCTTACGCCGTCGTTTAACAATTACAGGCTCTACCCTGCGCCCCAGAGAATCCGCTTTTAAAGCTCAGGTAGCACAAGCCTTATATCAAGAGGTTTGGCCCTTACTCGAACAGGGGAAAGTTAAACCATTAATTTATCAAACCTTTCCTTTGGCAGAGGCTGCACAGGCGCATGCCTTAATGGAAAGGGGGGATCAGATCGGTAAAATTATTCTGGCTGTCTAGGCATAGGCTAGGGCGACAGGCTACAATAATGGGTTTGAGAATAATTGTGGTGTAAACCACACAACCGGGTTTTTGTATGACTAAAAAACGATTAGTAATGGGTAACTGGAAAATGCATGGGTCTTTGGACCAAAATGCGCAGTTACTAAATCAGCTCATCGCTGACCTAGGCAATGCCCACTCACAGACAGATATTGTTGTGTGCGCACCACACCCTTATTTAGCCCAGTTACAACAGCTTTTGTCGGGTTCGCCCATCCAATGGGGGGCTCAAAACATGAGCGAGCACGAAGCGGGGGCATTCACAGGCGAAGTCTCTGCCACCATGCTAAAAGATTTTGGGTGCCAATGGGTGTTGCTCGGGCATTCTGAGCGTCGCGCATTATATGGCGAGACCGATACACTGGTTTTAGCTAAAACGCAGGCCGCCTTGCAGGCCGGACTGACACCGGTGGTTTGTGTCGGTGAAACAGAAGCCGAACATGAGCAAAACCAAACCCAGTCGGTGATTTTGCAGCAGCTCCAGCAGTTATTAGAATTAAGCCCTGATTTATTGCGCCGATTGGTCATTGCGTACGAGCCGGTATGGGCAATAGGAACAGGGAAAAGTGCAAGCCCCGAGCAAGCCCAAAGCGTACATGCTTATATTCGTGGTTTATTACAACAGGCCGAAGCCCCCAACGTACGTATCCTATATGGCGGCAGTGTAAATCCAACAAATGCAGCCGATTTGTTTAAAATGCCTGATATTGATGGTGCTTTGGTTGGCGGGGCTTCTTTAAAAGCCAACGATTTTTTATCTATAGCGGCCGCCTAAACGGCTCGGAGAATATTTCATGGAATGGTTATCTTCCGTTTTACAAGCAGTGCAAGTCATTGCCTCTCTATCTATTATTGGTTTGGTGCTTTTACAACAGGGTAAAGGCGCGGATATGGGCTCTGCCTTTGGGGCTGGGGCCTCGGGTAGTGTGTTTGGTGCAGCAGGTGCGGCTAACTTTTTATCACGGATGACGAAATGGGCGGCGATTGTGTTCTTTGTCGCTACAGGGGGCTTAGCATGGGTAGCTCATCATCCAGTGCGTGTCGAGGCCGAGAGCAGCATTATGCAGGGCTTTGAGCCAGCTATTCCTGGTGGTGTTGTTGCACCAGTACAACAACCAGAAAATAATTTAAGTGTGCCTTCTGTGCCCAGCGCAGTGGACGCGGTGCCTAATGTAGAAAACACAAGCCCAGCAGAGCAACAAGATTAATTTGTTGTTTTTTTTATACGAACCAGGGTGGTTTTGTCGTTTTTTTGCTGGAAACCATCCTTTTTTGTGAAAATGGTGCTATAGTTTAAATCTTGTTGTTTGGCGCGTTAGCGCAGACAATGCCGACGTGGTGGAATTGGTAGACACGCTATCTTGAGGGGGTAGTGGCGAAAGCTGTGCGAGTTCGATTCTCGCCGTCGGCACCAGAATACTAAAAACCGAGCCTGGCTCGGTTTTTTTATGCTTGCATATTTATGCCGATACAGGCTTAAATAGAATCAACACTTCACTGCTTTGGTTGAAGTGATGCACGTCAAAGCAAATGCATGGACTGGCTGTTTTACATAACCCGAGCTAAATCTGGGTTGTGGCAACAAAACCACGAAATGTTGTGGTTAAGCAACGAAAAAGCAGGAATATGTCGGTTTTTCGCTGCAAACCATAGCCAGTAGGCCAGAATTTTGCTGCAATAGCATCAACTTCCCATTGCGGAGTTAGAAAGAGCAGTAGCACACAAATTGATTGTTGGGCTGCTCTGATTTACTCAAAAAATCCACGGAGATTTCACAAATGAAAAAGACTCTGCTCGCTGCTGCTCTGATGGCCGGTTTTGCTGGCATCGCTCAAGCAGAAACTTCTGTAACTCTATACGGTATCCTTGACGGTGGTATCGGTTTCCAGCAAATTAAAGGTTCTGTTAACCCTGTACTTAATGACGAGGGTGAAGTTGTTGGTAATCCTTACTCTAATACGCGTGGTCAGGACTTCAAAAACAAGCGTACTGGTTTGATCGGTGGTATTCAGTCCGGTAACCGTTGGGGTCTAAAAGGTTCCGAGGATCTAGGTAACGGCCTACGTGCTGTATTCGTACTAGAGAGCGGTTTCAACATCGCTAACGGTAACCAAGCTCAAGGTGGTCGTTTGTTCGGTCGTCAAGCCACTTTAGGTTTGGCTGGTGACAGCTGGGGTCAACTAGACCTAGGTCGTCAAACCAACATCGCCTCCAAATACATCCCTGGTGTGGGTGATCCTTTTGGTGGTGGTTTCGACCAAGCTAACATCGGTGGTGCTTTGTCTGCAGCGAACACCGCTCGTTACGACAACATGGTCATGTACCAAACCCCTAACTTCTCTGGCTTCCAGTTTGGTGTGGGTTACTCTACCAACGTTGATGCTAAAGACGGCGACGATTGGGATCGTGACGGTAACAAAAACAACAAGGCAGGTTGGACAACCGGTCTACGTTATGTAAACGGCCCTATCGGTGCGGCGCTATCTTACGATCAGTTTAAGGACCGTAATGGCATTAAAGCTAACGATGTAGGTAATGTAACGGCTAAAGCTTGGGCAGCGGCTTTCAGCTACGACTTCGAGGTTGTTAAGCTACACCTAGCTGGTGGTCAAACACGCGACGGTATGTTTGCAACACAGTCCTACGCTGATGAGAGCTTCTTGCCTAGCTTCCAGGGTTTGAAAGGTCTACGTGTTAACTCCTACCTAGCTGGTCTAAGCGCTCCTGTGGGTGCTGGTAAAGTAATGGCCTCCTGGCACATGGCTGACCTAGACAAAGCGCCTGAGGCTGTCCGTAATCTGTCTGGCCTCGAGTTCAAAAAACAGCACACATACAGCTTGGGTTACACACACCCCCTATCCAAGCGCACCAATGTGTACGCAATTGGTTCTTACGCCAAAAACGTTCAGTTTGCACCTGATGCCAAATCCACTTTGGTTGGTGTAGGCCTACGTCACCAGTTCTAATTGTTTAACGCAGATGACTGCGTTGCAATACACTGGAATAAAAAGCCACTCTTCGGAGTGGCTTTTTTTATGCCTATAAGTCATCAAAGTGTTGTTTTATATAGTACATTATCTGGGGTTTACTCTTATATAAGAGTGATAACTCTGTTAAAATAAGTGCGTTGCAAAACGCTTGCAATAATTCGTACGCACTACGTACAGCTAGATAAAACTGATAATGTTTCTAAACTGAATGCTGGTGCGCCTTACACGTTAAAAAGCCCATAAATGCTTGTTTTATGGGCAGATTTACGTAAACTCCAGATGTAAAATGCTACAATCAAAGAGTTTACTTACTGTGAGTGGGTGTTTGCATGAATCTGCAAAATTATTTTCCCGTTTTACTCTTCATCATCGTGGCAACCTTAATCGGTTTTGCTTTAATTGCAGCGGGGCGTATTCTTGGACCGCACCGCCCCTACGATGAAAAACTCTCTCCCTACGAGTGTGGTTTCGAGGCTTTTGGCGATTCTCGCATGAAAGTCGATATTCGATACTACCTTATCGCCATTCTTTTCATTATGTTTGATTTGGAAATCGCCTTTTTGTTCCCATGGGCTATGGCTCAGGGCACGGTAGGTATGGTGGGTTTCTGGACCGTCATGGTGTTCCTATTGGTGTTGACGGTAGGCTTCATCTACGAATGGAAAAAAGGTGCTCTCGATTGGGAGTAATAGCTTAAACGCTTTAAAGGCAAAACTATGGCTATCGATGGTATTCTCAAAGAAGGTTTTATTACCACCAGTGCAGATAAGCTTCTGAACTGGGCAAAAACAGGCTCCATGTGGCCGATGACTTTTGGCTTGGCCTGCTGTGCGGTCGAAATGATGCATGCGGGGGCAGCCCGTTATGACCTAGACCAGTTTGGTATTATTTTCCGCCCAAGCCCACGCCAGTCTGACTTAATGATTGTGGCTGGAACCCTTTGTAATAAAATGGCGCCAGCTTTACGCAAAGTCTATGATCAAATGGCAGAACCGCGCTGGGTGGTTTCAATGGGGTCCTGTGCTAATGGTGGCGGTTACTATCATTATTCGTATTCTGTAGTACGTGGCTGTGATCGCATTGTGCCTGTCGATATCTATGTGCCAGGGTGTCCTCCCACTGCAGAGGCTTTGGTTTACGGCTTATTACAAATGCAAAATAAGATCCGCTTAACTAACACCATTGCACGTTAAAGCTTCAAAGGTACATACATGACTCGGCTTGAAACCCTTAAATCTACTTTGCACTCGGTGTTTGGCGACGATGCAACGATTATTCACTCTCATGGTGAAATCACTCTAGAAGCCCCAGCAGAAAACTGGGTTGATATCTGTACCACACTACGCGATCATCCATCACTTCGCTTTGAAACCTGTATTGATCTTTGTGGTATTGATTATTCTGCATGGGGTGCTCCAACCTATACCGATGCAGCATCTCGTTTTCCTCACCGATTCGCGGTGGTCATCCATCTTCTCTCTTTAACTCATAATTGGCGGATGCGGGTTCGCGCTTACTGCACCAATGACGAGTTCCCCTCTATTCCCACTTTATTTTCTGTTTGGCCCTCGGTTAACTGGTTTGAGCGAGAGGCCTTTGATTTGTATGGGATCATTTTCGAGGGCCACCCTGATTTACGACGTATTTTGACGGATTATGGTTTTATTGGCCATCCATTCCGTAAAGATTTCCCGATATCAGGCTATGTAGAGATGCGCTATGACCCCGAGCAAAAACGGGTGATCTACCAGCCGGTAACCATTGAGCCAAGGGAAATTGTCCCTCGCGTTGTTCGTGAAGATGATTATGGAGTAGGGCGCTAATATGGCTGAAATTCAAAATTACTCATTAAACTTTGGTCCTCAGCACCCTGCTGCACACGGGGTTTTACGCTTAGTACTAGAAATGGATGGCGAGGTCATCCAGCGTGCCGACCCGCATATTGGTTTGTTGCACCGAGCCACTGAAAAACTGGCCGAGCACCGTACCTATTTGCAGACATTACCGTATATGGATCGTCTTGATTACGTATCCATGATGTGTAATGAACACGCTTATTGTTTGGCGGTAGAAAAACTCCTTGGTATCGAGGTCCCTTTGCGGGCTCAATATATCCGTGTGATGTTTGATGAGATCACACGCTTATCCAATCACCTGATGTCAGTGGGCTCCCATGCTCTGGACGTGGGTGCGATGGCGGTGTTCTTGTATGCGTTCCGCGAGCGTGAAGACTTAATGGATATGTACGAGGCCGTATCCGGTGCGCGTCTGCACGCTGCTTATTATCGTCCGGGTGGGGTTTATCGCGATCTGCCCGATTCCATGCCTTTATATCAGGGTAATAAATATCGTAGCGATAAAGAGCTGCGCCAGATGAACGAGGCGCGCTCCGGTTCTTTATTAGACTTTATCGAAGATTTTACGAATCGCTTTCCTGCGTGCGTGGATGAGTACGAAACGCTTCTAACAGATAACCGTATTTGGAAACAGCGTTTGGTGGATGTGGGTATTGTCACAGCAGAGCGCGCCATGGCTTTAGGCTTTACTGGGCCTATGTTACGTGGTTCTGGCGTAGAGTGGGATGTACGTAAAAAGCAGCCCTACGAGGTATACGATCGCTTGGATTTTGATATTCCGGTGGGCACCAATGGGGATTGTTACGACCGTTATTTAGTACGCATTGCAGAAATGCGCGAAAGCAATCGCATTATCCGCCAGTGTGTAGAGTGGTTACGTAAAAACCCAGGTCCTGTTATCACAGATAACCATAAAGTCGCACCGCCGAAACGTGAGCTCATGAAAACGGGGATGGAAGAACTCATCCACCATTTCAAATTGTTCTCCGAGGGCATGCACGTTCCACCTGGCGAAGTCTACGCTGGTATCGAACACCCTAAAGGCGAGTTCGGCATTTATTTAGTGTCTGACGGGGGCAATAAGCCTTACCGCATGAAAATTCGCGCCCCGGGTTTTGTACATTTGCAATCTTTGGATGAAATGTCGCGCGGCCACATGCTGGCTGATGCAGTGACCATCATCGGTACCCAAGACATTGTGTTTGGTGAGATCGACCGCTAAGGCGGCATTCAACATAACGGAATCAAATTATGCTGCTTTCCGAAAAAGCCTATCAACGCATCGACAAAGAACTAGCCAAGTTCCCGCCTGAGCAAAAGCGCTCGGCCATTATGGCTTCGCTAACGATAGCCCAAGAAGAAAAAGGGTGGGTGTCTACCGACATCATTGAAGATATAGCGAATTATCTCGGTTTGCCTCCGGTAATGGTACAAGAGGTAGCCACGTTTTATGATATGTACCATTTACAGCCGGTTGGCAAATACACCATTTCCGTTTGCACAAACTTACCCTGTGCGTTACGAGATGGGGTGAAGTCCGGCGAATACCTAAAACAAAAGCTTGGCATCGACTATGGTCAAACCACAGAAGACGGTTTGTTTACTATTGAAGAGTGCGAGTGCATGGGCTCATGTGGGGATTCACCAGTGATGCTTGTGAATAATCATCACATGTGCGTACGTATGGAGCCTGAGCGCATTGATGCCATGTTGGCTGCCCTCAAGGACGGAGAGTCGGCATGAGTTTAGATGTTTTAAAACGCCTATCACAAGGCTTGGATCCCAATCCTGCTAATGACTTATCGCGTAGCATGATTTTTCATGGGCGCCATATCAACCCGCAGATTCTTGCCGGTTTAGATGGCACGAATTGGGACCTGGATGGTTATATTAAACGTGGGGGGTACGAGGGCTTACGTCGTATCCTGACTACGGGTATGACGCCAGAGGACGTGATTGCGGAAATTAAAACCTCCGCATTGCGTGGCCGTGGGGGGGCTGGTTTCCCCAGTGGGTTAAAGTGGAGCTTTATGCCACGTAATTTACCTGGCCAAAAGTACTTAGTCTGTAACTCTGATGAGGGTGAGCCTGGTACCTTTAAAGACCGTGATATTTTACGTTTTAATCCTCATGCCGTTATCGAAGGTATGGCAATTGCTGCCTATGCAATGGGGATCAGCGTTGGCTATAACTATATTCACGGCGAAATTTTTGAGGTCTATCAGCGTTTTGAAGAAGCGCTGGAGCAAGCTCGTGCTGCGGGTTTCTTAGGTGAAAATATTCTCGGTTCGGGCTTTAGCTTTCAACTACATGCTTTTCATGGTTATGGGGCTTATATCTGTGGCGAGGAAACCGCTCTGCTCGAGTCATTAGAGGGTAAAAAAGGCCAGCCGCGATTTAAGCCTCCTTTCCCTGCCAGCTATGGTTTATACGGCAAGCCTACCACCATCAACAATACTGAAACATTTGCTGCCGTGCCTTGGATCTTACGCAATAGCGGTAAAGAATACCTAGAGGCCGGGGTGCCTAATGCCGGTGGTACTAAAATTTTCTCCGTGTCCGGTGATGTAGAGCTGCCTGGTAACTACGAAGTGCCAATGGGTACACCTTTTTCCAAACTATTGGAATTAGCAGGGGGGGTACGAGGCGGGCGTAAATTAAAAGCCGTGATCCCAGGGGGATCCAGTGCGCCAGTCGTACCCGCTGACATCATGATGCAGACCAATATGGATTATGACTCCATCGCTAAAGCCGGTTCCATGCTGGGTTCGGGAGCGGTCATCGTGATGGATGAAACCCGTTGCATGGTGAAATCCTTATTGCGCTTATCGTATTTTTATTACCATGAAAGTTGCGGTCAGTGCACACCATGTCGCGAGGGTACGGGCTGGTTATGGCGCATGGTTCACCGTATTGAACACGGCCAAGGTCGGCCTGAAGACTTAGCTATGCTTGATGAAATTGCCGGAAACATTATGGGGCGCACGATTTGCGCTTTGGGTGATGCGGCTGCATTACCTGTACGTAGTTTTGTTAAGCACTTCCGCGACGAGTTCGCACACCACATCGAGCACAAAAGCTGTGTGGTGCCCCAATATTTGTAGGCTCAGGACAAACTAATGGTAGAACTCACCATCGACGGCATCAAACTAGAAGCCCCTGAAGGCAGCATGGTTATTCAAGCTGCGCACAGTGCAGGGGTCTATGTGCCGCATTTCTGTTATCACAAAAAGCTCAGTATTGCGGCAAACTGCCGCATGTGTTTGGTTGACGTAGAAAAAGCCCCTAAGCCTTTGCCTGCCTGCGCTACGCCGGTAACCAATGGCATGGTGGTACACACACGCTCTGAAAAAGCCATAGCGGCGCAAAAAGACGTGATGGAGTTTTTGCTCATCAACCACCCCTTAGACTGCCCCGTCTGTGACCAAGGTGGCGAATGCCAGCTTCAAGACTTAGCGGTGGGCTATGGCGGCTCCGCCTCACGCTACCAAGAGGAAAAGCGTGTGGTAGCCGCTAAATCTATGGGGCCTTTAATTTCCACCGAGGCCATGCAGCGTTGTATTCATTGCACACGCTGTGTACGTACAGGCGAGGAAATCGCTGGCATTCAAGAGGTCGGTATGGTTGGGCGTGGTGAGCACGCCGAAATCACCACTTTTGTAGGGCGAGCCGTGGAGTCGGAGCTTTCGGGCAACATGATTGATGTTTGTCCCGTAGGAGCTTTGCTATCAAAGCCTTTTCACTTTAAAGCACGCTCTTGGGAATTAGCACGTCGTCGCACCGTTAGCCCTCATGATAGTTTGGGCGCGAATATCATTGTCCACGCCAAAATGGACAAGGTCCTACGTGTAGTGCCCTTTGAAAACGATGAGGTAAACGAGTGCTGGATCAGTGATCGCGATCGTTTTGCTTATGCTGGGCTTTACGAAGATCGCCTTGAGCACCCTATGATTCGTGAAAACGATGGCTCATGGCGTGAGGCCTCCTGGAATGATGCACTACAGATGATTGTGCATGGGGTAAAAGCCATCCAGGAAAAATTTGGTAGTGATCAGATTGGGGCGATTGGCAGCCCGCAGTCTACGACGGAAGAGCTCGCCTTGCTTGCACGCTTAACGCGTGCCTTGGGTTCTGAGAATGTGGATTTCCGCTTACGCCAAACCGATGCACGCTTTGACCAAGCTCTTGAGGGCACACCATGGTTAGGTATGCCTATTGCCGAGCTAAATCATTTAGACCGTGTTGTGGTAATCGGCTCATTCTTGCGTAAAGATCACCCCTTGATGGCACAACGTTTACGTCAAGCGGTTAAAAAGGGCGCGCAGGTTTCTTTTATTGATTCGGCTGCCGATGATCCGTTATTTACACATATTGCAGGGCGTATCACTACTGCGCCTAGTCAAATCGCTAATGCTGTGGCACAGGTCGCTGTAGCCGTTGCTCAGGCGAAAAATCAAACGCCTATTGACGAATTCGCTACACTCGAGCCTTCGGAGGCGGCAAAACAGATTGCACAAAGTCTGGTATCAGGTGAGCGTGTTGCTGTGTTTTTAGGCAATATGGCGGTGGCTTCTGATCAGGCAAGTGTCATTATGGCTAACGCTTCTGTCTTAGCCAATACCCTAGGCGCCACTTTAGGTTTCTTAACCGCAGGTGGAAATACCGTAGGGGGCTATTTAGCAGGAGCTACGCCTGTTAATGGTGGTTTAACTGCTGAGCAAATGTTGGCTCAGTCTTTACACGCTTATTTTGTCTTGAACGTAGAGCCTGAACTGGATAGTGATTTAGGTGCTCGTGCGGTTGAGACCCTAAAAGGGGCAACTTTATCCGTGGCCTTAACTCCATATCGGTCTGCGGCAGAAAGCTGGGCGGATGTGATGTTGCCTATCGCTCCATTTACCGAGACTTCTGGTACTTTTGTGAATGCCGAGGGCCGTGCGCAAAGCTTTAAAGGTGTAGCGGCCCCAGTAGGAAATTCACGTCCTGCTTGGAAAGTACTGCGTGTTTTGGGTAATTTATTCGAGCTAGATGGTTTTGATGAGGAAACTTCCGAGGCGGTACGCGATACGGTGATTAGCTCAGGGGTGGCCTCGCGTTTATGTAACGACATTAAAGCAAAACCAGCCTTATTACCCGAAGCAAATACGATTGAGCGAGTCACGGATGTACCAATCTACCGTACAGACGCGATGGTTCGTCGTTCAGAGCCTTTGCAGCAAACCCCCGCTAGTGCTTTACCCACAGCCCGCATACATGCTCAAACCTTAGAGCAATTGCAGTTGGTAGATGGGGATCTGGTGCGGGTACGTTCTGCCCAAGGCGAGATCACGCTGGTTGCACAGCTCGACAACACCGTTGCCGTGAACAGTGTGCGTATTGCAGCAGCTTTTGCTGAAACGGCTGCTTTAGGCAGTGCGTTTGGTCAACTGACAGTGGAGCGCGTGTAATGGACTGGCTATCGACGATTCAACAGTTTGGCGAAGGTCTGATTGGCCCGACCGCTTGGTATGTGGTGTGGACGCTAATTAAGATTCTTTGTATTGCGATTCCTATTATTTTATGTGTGGCTTACCTCACTTATTGGGAACGCAAGATGATTGGTTTTATGCACATCCGTCGTGGACCTACTCGTGTGGGTTACCGCGGCTTGCTCCAACCTTTTGCTGACGTATTCAAACTTCTTACCAAAGAGATCATTGTCCCCGCTAATGCGAACCGCTTATTGTTTGTTTTAGCACCTGTCGTGACGCTGATGCCAGCGCTAGCGGCATGGGCAGTGATGCCTTTTGGTCCTGAAATGGTATTGGCGGACGTCAATGCTGGCTTGCTATATATCTTAGCCATTACTTCTTTAGGGGTTTATGGTGTGGTGGTAGCGGGCTGGTCATCCAACTCTAAATACGCCTTGCTAGGGGGGCTGCGTGCAGCCGCTCAGGTGCTTTCCTATGAACTCGCTATTGGTTTTGTGCTAGTAACCGTCTTGTTAGTGTCGGGGACTTTAAACCTAAGCGGCATTGTGATGAGCCAAGATAGCGGTATGTTTGCAGATAAAGGTGTGAATTTCCTCTCTTGGAACTGGCTACCTTTGTTGCCCTTATTTGTGGTGTATGTGATTTCGGCCGTTGCTGAAACCAACCGCCACCCCTTCGACGTGGTAGAGGGGGAGTCCGAGATTGTGGCTGGACCCATGGTGGAATATTCCGGTATGGGCTTTGCACTCTTTTTCTTGGGTGAGTATGCCAACATGATTTTGCTTTCTGCATTGGCATCCATCATGTTTTTGGGTGGTTGGTTACCCCCAGTGGATTATGCACCCTTTACGTGGATTCCCGGTTGGCTTTGGTTAGGACTAAAAACTTTTGTGGTCGTGTCTATGTTTGTTTGGTTCCGCGCCACATTCCCACGTTATCGGTACGACCAAATTATGCGTTTAGGCTGGAAAGTCTTTATTCCATTGACGGGTATTTGGCTCGTGATTGTGGCAATCTGGATGCAGACGCCGCTTAATATCTGGAACTAGGACATAGGGGCAAATTATGGAAGCAATCAAAGATTTTTTTGGCAGCTTAATGCTGTCGGAGATGCTGAAAGGGATGCGCCTGACGGGTCGATATTTTTTCCGTCGCAAGGTCACTTTGCATTATCCCTATGAAAAAACCCCTGCATCACCACGTTTTCGTGGCTTGCATGCGCTACGTCGCTACCCCAATGGCGAAGAGCGTTGTATTGCATGTAAATTGTGCGAGGCGGTTTGTCCAGCGATGGCGATTACGATTGAGTCGCATGAGCGAGAAGATGGTACGCGCCGTACCACTCGTTATGACATTGATCTGGCCAAATGCATTTTCTGTGGTTTCTGTGAAGAAAGCTGTCCTGTGGACTCTATCGTAGAGACTCACATCCATGAATACCATGGAGAAAAACGTGGGGATTTGTACTACACCAAAGAAATGCTTCTAGCGATTGGTGATCGTTACGAATCTGAAATTGCCGAGCGTCGCGCTGCCGATGCACCGTATCGCTAAGGCAAAGGACTGACACATGTTTACTACAATCCTGTTTTATGTCTTAGCCTTGGTTTTGGTGGTGGCGGCCTTCCGTGTGGTGACCGCTGCCAGCCCCGTGGCTGCTGCTTTACATCTGATTCTCTCGTTTTTTACTGCCGCCATGATTTGGATGACACTCGGTGCCGAGTTCCTCTCCTTGTTGCTTGTCGTGGTGTATGTGGGCGCAGTGATGGTGATGTTCTTGTTCGTCATTATGCTGCTGGATATGCGCATGCCTTCGTTACGAAGCGGCCTTAAAGCTTACCTACCATTGGGCTTAACCGTGGGCGGCATCATGATTTTAGAGATGGCCTTTGTTCTGACCCGGGCTTGGTTAGATGTTGGTCCTGCTGTAGAAATGCCTGCGGACTACAACAACACCTTAGCAGTGGGTACAGCGATGTACACCGACTACATATTAGCCGTAGAGGTAGGTGGCGTTGTCTTGTTGGTAGGTATGGTTTCTGCTATTGCGTTGACATTGCGTAAACGTAGCGATGTAAAACGTACCGTATCCTCAGATCAGGTCCGCGTTAAGGCTTCAGATCGTTTACGTATGGTCAAAATGAAAGCCGTCACACCTACTACCGCCGATGCAGGAGACAAGCAATGATGACAATCGGTCTAACGCATTATCTGGTTCTTGGTGCTATTTTGTTCACAATCGGGCTTTTTGGCTTCTTTTTGAACCGTCGCAACCTGATTATTCTGTTGATGTCGGTAGAGCTCATTTTGCTTTCTGCCAACATGAACTTCATTGCCTTCTCCACATGGTTTGGGGATACGGCCGGACAGGTCTTTGTTTTCTTCGTTTTAACCGTCGCAGCGGCTGAAGCCGCGATCGGTTTAGCTATTCTGGTGCTGTTGTTCCGTAACCTGAATACAATCAACGTCGAAAAACTTGACCAGCTCAAGGGTTGATGGGGTAGCACAAACAATGAACTCACCAAATTTATATTTACTCATTGCATTAGCTCCCTTAGCAGGGGCGCTGATTGCGGGGCTTTTTGGCACCGGTTTTTTAGGCCGATTTGTGTGCAAAAAAGGCGCTCACTCAATCACTATTTTAGGTGTATTGATTTCCTTGGTTGGCTCCGTGATGGTGTTGATGCAAACACTAAACGGTCACACCTTTGATGGTCCGGTTTATACCTGGGCAACTATTGGTGATGCCACGTGGCAAATTGGCTTTTTAATTGATAATTTGACCGCGCTCATGATGGTGGTTGTGACCTCTGTGTCGCTGATGGTGCATATTTACACAATCGGCTATATGGCAGAGGATCCCGGCTACCAACGGTTTTTCTCTTATATTTCCCTGTTTACCTTCTCCATGTTGATGCTGGTCATGTCTAACAACATGCTACAGCTCTTCTTTGGTTGGGAGGCCGTGGGCTTGGTTTCTTATCTATTGATTGGATTCTGGTTTAAAAAAGAAACCGCCATCTTTGCTAATATGAAAGCCTTCTTGGTGAACCGTGTTGGTGACTTTGGTTTTGCCTTGGGGATTGGTTTGCTTTATGCCTATACAGGCACCATGCACTACGGTGAAATTTTTGCTAAAGCCGAACAATTGGCACAGCTCAGTTTCCCTGGTACAAGTTGGCAGCTGCTAACGGTAGCGTGTATTGCCTTATTTGTTGGTGCGATGGGTAAATCGGCACAGGTCCCTTTACACTCATGGTTACCCGACTCCATGGAAGGTCCCACACCGATTTCTGCATTGATTCACGCCGCAACGATGGTAACCGCAGGGATTTTCATGGTGGCGCGTTTCTCCCCCGTGTTTGAGTACTCCAATACCGCGTTGTCCTTTATTATTGTGATTGGTGCAATTGGCGCGCTGTTTTTGGGGATTTTGGGCATTATCCAAAACGACATCAAGCGGGTGGTGGCTTATTCCACCTTATCCCAGTTGGGGTATATGACTGTCGCACTAGGAGCCTCGGCTTATTCGGTGGCGATTTTCCACTTGATGACACACGCCTTCTTTAAAGCACTACTGTTCTTAGGGGCTGGCTCTGTCATTATTGGTATGCACCATAATCAAGATATTCGTGCCATGGGCGGCTTGCGTAAATATATGCCCATCACATGGATCACGTTCTTGATTGGTACAGCGGCTTTAGTTGGTACGCCTTTCTTCTCTGGCTTTTACTCCAAAGAGCATATTATCGAGGCAGCGGCATTGGCTTCAGCCTCTGGGGTATGGGGCGCCGGCTTTGCTCAGTATGCGACCTTAATAGGGGTCTTTATTACTTCTTTATATTCTTTCCGTGTGTATTTCTTAGTCTTCCACGGCAAAGAAAATTTCCGTAATCCTCCCGCAGAGGCATTGGGTGAGCACGAAGCGCTTCAGGGTGATCCTAAAGAATCCCCTTGGGTGGTGACGCTGCCTCTTATCCTCTTAGCCATTCCTTCTGTTATCGCTGGCATTTGGTTCATTGACCCATTGTTGTTTGGCGATTTCTTCAATGGTGTGATCACCGTTCATCCGGAACATACCGTGATGCAGACATTAGCTGAAGGTTGGCATGGTTGGGTGGCCTACGCCTTACATGGTTTCGTTACCGTACCGTTCTGGCTAATGGTCGCAGGTTTAGTGGTCGCATGGTATTTCTATCTCGTAAACCCCAGCATCCCTGCTGCGCTTAAGCGTAATTTCTCGGGTGTCTATCGTGTTCTAGAAAACAAATACTATGTGGACTGGATTAATGAGCAAGTGATTGCACGCGGTGTGCGCTGCTTAGGTACTGGACTTTGGAAAGGTGCTGACGCAGGTTTGATTGACGGTTTGATTGTCAATGGTAGCGCTCGTGTGGTGGGCTGGTTTGGAGCAATTTCTCGTCGTTTACAAACCGGTTATATCTATCACTATGCCTTTGCCATGATTCTCGGCATTATGGCGCTCTTAACCTTTTTCGTGCTGACGGTTCAATAATGGCTAGCGATATGGCGTCTTCTACTTTTCCTTGGCTAACGCTTGCGATCTTTACGCCTATTGTGGCGGGGCTATTAGTCCTCGCCCTTGGGCGAGACGATCGAGCCAATTTCACTCGTACTTTGGCTTTGATTGGCTCAGTCGTAGCGTTTCTTGTCACAATTCCTCTTTATACGGGCTTTGATCCTAGCACTGCTTCCATGCAGTTTGTGGAGCTTACGCCTTGGATCCAATCATACTCAGTGAATTATCACTTAGGCGTAGATGGGATTTCTGTTTGGTTTGTTCTGCTGACCGCATTTATCACGATTATTGTGGTATTAGCGGGGTGGGAGGTAATCACCGATCGTGTCGCCCAGTATATGGGAGCCTTCCTGATTTTATCGGGGTTAATGGTTGGCGTATTTGCCGCACTCGATGGTTTGCTCTTTTATATTTTCTTCGAGGCCACATTGATCCCCATGTACATCATCATAGGGGTTTGGGGTGGGCCGCGTCGTGTCTACGCCTCGGTGAAGTTTTTCCTCTATACCCTAATGGGATCCTTGCTCACCTTAGTGGCTTTTGTGTACCTATGGCACCAGGCTGGAGGCAGCTTTGATATTCTTACCTGGCATAAACTGCCCTTAGGTTTGAATACGCAAATTCTGATCTTTATTGCCTTATTGATGGCTTTTGCTGTCAAAGTTCCAATGTGGCCGGTACATACTTGGTTGCCAGATGCTCACGTGGAAGCGCCTACAGGGGGCTCGGTGGTTTTGGCGGCTATTATGCTTAAGCTGGGGGCTTATGGTTTCTTGCGTTTTTCATTGCCGATCGCTCCAGATGCCTCGCATAGCCTCTCTGGGTTGATGATCGCCTTGTCTTTAGTAGCGGTGGTGTACATTGGTTTGGTAGCCATCGTACAAAAAGACATGAAAAAGCTCGTGGCCTATTCTTCTGTAGCGCACATGGGTTTTGTGACTCTCGGGTTTTTCATTTTCAACAAAACCGGTATGGAAGGCGCGATCATGCAAATGATTTCGCACGGTTTTGTTTCAGCAGCCATGTTCTTGTGTATTGGTGTGTTATATGACCGTATGCATACACGTGAGATTGCTGATTACGGTGGCGTCGTTAACGTGATGCCTCGCTTCGTGACCTTCTTTGTCCTGTTTTCCATGGCTAATAGTGGGCTACCAGGTACAAGTGGTTTCATTGGTGAGTTCACCGTGATTATGGGTGCGGTTGAATACAATTTTTGGATCGGTTTATTAACAGCGACAGCGTTAATTACCGGTGCATCGTATTCGCTTTGGATGCTCAAGCGTGTGGCGTATGGCCCCATCAAAAATCCTGCCGTAGAGGAAATGAGCGACCTTAGCAGCCGTGAGTTCTTTGTGTTAGGCGTGATGGCTATCGCCGTCTTGGGCATGGGGATTTATCCTGCACCCTTTACGGAAATCATGCACGTCTCCGTCGATGCTCTGCTGCAGCACGTCTCTGTATCGAAACTGTAGACCTGGAACATTATGCAAAACTCATTTGATTTCGCTCTGGCTTTGCCTGAGATCCTGCTTCTGATCCTAGCTGCAGGTGTGCTGATTTTTGATTCATTCAATAAAACAGAAGCCAGACATAGTACTTTTGCGCTTAGTCAGCTAAGCATTGTGGTGGTGGGATTAGCCGTGCTTTGGCAGTGGAGCCAAGGTCTAACCGGTGTAAGCTTTAGTGGCTTGTATGTGGTGGACTCGCTATCTCACTTTTTGAAATTGCTTTCTTGTGTGGCTGTGGCCGTGACGCTGTTGTATGGGCGTCAATATGCTGAGCAGCGCGAGATGGTAGAGCGTGGCGGTGAGCTTTATTCTTTAACGCTAATGGCATTGCTAGGGCAGTTGTTAATGATTTCTGCCGGCAGCTTGCTCATGGTGTTTTTAGGGGTAGAGCTCATGTCCTTTGCGCTCTACGCTTTGGTTGCCATTCGTCGTGAAAATGCGCAAGCGACCGAAGCCGCAATGAAATACTTTATCTTGGGTGCCTTGTCCTCTGGGGTGCTGTTATACGGCATGTCTATGATTTACGGCGCTACAGGACATTTGGATCTAAAAGCCATTGCTGCGGTCATTAATGCTGGTGAAGCAGAGCGCTTAGCGTTGATTTTTGGGGTGGTGTTTGTGGTGGCAGGGCTAGCGTTTAAGCTTACCGCAGCGCCTTTCCATATGTGGACACCGGATGTGTATCAGGGGGCTCCGACCACGGTTACCTTAGTGATTGCTGCAGCGCCGAAACTGGCGGCACTCACGGTGACCCTACGCTTGTTGGTAGAAGCATTACATGGTATTGCGTTGGATTGGCAACCTATGCTGATGTTTATGGCTGTGCTTTCTTTGGTGGTAGGGAACTTAACCGCTTTAGTACAGACTAACTTTAAACGCATGCTGGCCTATTCCACCATTTCCCATATGGGCTTTGTGTTTTTAGGCTTATTGTCTGGTGTGACTGCAGAAAGCGCTCAGGCCGATAGCTTAACTGGGTTTATTCGCCAGTTGATCGGTCAAGACGTGATGATGGCAAATTATGCTTATGGTTCTGCCTTGTTTTATGGCGTGGTCTATGTACTAACGACCTTAGCAACATTTGGCTTGATTTTAGTCTTGAGTCGCAAAGGCTTTGAGTGTGAAAACATTGCCGATCTCAAGGGACTGAATCGTCGTCATCCGATGTTGGCTCTGTTGCTGTTGCTGACCATGTTTTCTCTAGCGGGGATTCCCCCTATGGCTGGCTTCTACGCTAAATTAGCGGTGTTGCAGGCCGTTGTTGGAGCAGGTCATGTGAGCCTAGCTGTATTGGCGGTGCTGATGTCTTTAGTGGGTGCTTTCTATTACATTCGTGTGGTTAAAGCGGCTTACTTTGACGAGCCCGAGACGGATGTGCTGGATCAGCCCATTCAAATCGGCTTTGCAGCCAAAGCTGTTTTTGCGGTGAATGGCTTATTGATCATTATTCTCGGGATTTTACCCGGTGGTCTCATGGATCTAAGCATGCGCGTTATTCAAGAATCTTTGCGCTTTTAATGTGGGTTTATCATGAGTCAAAACGTTGCTATTTGGGTATTAATTGTGCTGTCTTTGGTCAGCGCCAACATTCCCTTCTTTGTTGAGCGACCTTTGTTGTTTTTACCCTGGCAACAAAAAGGTGAGCAAAACCGCTCGGTGTTAGCACGCTGGTTGGTTTTTATCGTGTACACGGGGGTTTTGCTTGCTGTGGGTTGGCTAATGCATCGTACATTAAGCCAAACATTATTTGTGAGTCCGATGCATTTACTCTTATTGAGTGTGGCGTGTGTGCTGGTAGCCGCTTTATTGTTAGCGGTGCCTGCTTGGACACAACGTAAACAACCCATTAGTAAATCCTTTTTTGCACGCTTGCTCGAGGTTAGCGTGCTATATGGGTTGATTGGTGTACTTGGGATTGGTTTTGAGTCCAGCTTAGGTAATGTGTTCCCACAAGGCTGGGAGTTTTATGCCATTACATATAGTCTGTTTTTGGTGTTGGCGTATCCTGGGTTTGTTATTCGTTACTTGCTCAAGCGTCGTCGTGTTTTATTGACATCCTCCCCGGCCTGAAGGCCGGAGATTCCTACGGCGCTCAGGCGCGGCATTGAGCCACTCCTGAGTCGCTTCGGTGGGTTCCTGCTGCTGGCGACCCTACTACATCGCTCACTTCACAGGCGAACCGGGCGTGTCCCGCCCTTAGCACATTGATCGCGCCGACCACATCGGCGTTTTCCTCGAAGCCACATTCCACACACGCAAATCGGGCTTGCGTCTGCCGGTTGTCGGCAGACACATGGCCGCAGCACGGACAGGAACGGCTCGTGTTCTGTGGCGGCACTGCAACCAGCCAGCCGCCTTGCCACGCCAGCTTGTAATCCAGTTGGCGGCGGAACTCGAACCAGCCTTGATCGAGGATGGACTTGTTCAGGCCGGACTTGGCCCGAACGTTTCGTCCCGGTTGTTCGGTAGTACCTGCCGCTGACCTGGACATGTTCCGTACCTGCAAATCCTCGATACACACCATCGCGTGGTTTTGGCTGATCGCGGTCGAAGTCTTGTGCAGGAAGTCGCGGCGGGCGTTGCCAATACGGGAGTGAATGCGCTGGATTCGGGCTTTCGCCTTCTTCCAGTTGTTGCTGAATTTGGTTTTGCGGCCCAGCGCCTGCTGCGCTTTACGCAAGGCGGTTTCATGCCGCTTGAAGCTGTTGAGCGGCGCGTAGAACGTGCCGTCCGAGAGTGTGGCGAATCGGATCACGCCCATGTCGATGCCCACTGCCGTGGTGGCCTGCGGCACGGGCTGCTCAACTTCGCGCTCGGTCTGGATGCTTACGAACCACTTGCCGCAAGACTGACTCACGGTGACATTTCTGACTGTGCCCAGCACCTCGCGACTATTGCGGTAGCGCAGCCATCCCAGCTTGGGCAGGAAGATACGACTGTTGCCCTGATCGAGCTTGATCTGCTTCGGATCGGGGTAGCGGAAGCTGTCGCCTTGGCCCTTCTTCTTGAAGCGCGGGAAGGCCGCGCGTTTAGCGAAGAAGTTGGAGTAAGCCCGCTCCAAGTCCCTCAGTGCCTGTTGCAGTGGATGCACAGGCGCATCGGCCAGCCAAGCCGTTTCCGTGCTGTTGCGCCACTCGGTGAGCATCTTGCACAGCCCGGCGTAGCCCAGCTTCTTCTCTCCGCGCTCGTAGCGCTCTTTC
>NZ_BAABKD010000008.1:0-277333 GCF_039543645.1 Paenalcaligenes hermetiae
AAGAAATAACAGTTGTTGCACAAGGCAAAAACCTGTATTTCTTACAGTGAGCACTTGATTAAGTTTTGTGGCGTTATCCTCGTGAAAGGATATCGGCCCACGCATTCCAAGCGCCCACACTTATCGGCTGTTACATTGTTAAAGATCAATTGACACACGCTTGTCATAAGCGGTATCGATACTACTACTAACATCGCGACTACTGCACTGCGCTGTTAGCTGCAGAGAAATGAAATTATGAAGCGTTTTTAAATTTTTGTCAACCTGTATTTAGGTGACCCGCTTTATTTTCAAATCAAACATAAAAATTTGTGGCTGGCTTGCTGCCGTAAACCGGTAAACGTTTAGGTTTAATTCCCTGCGAAAGCATTAAACTATAGCACAGAACAAAATAAAAAGTAAAGCTTAATTTTGCTGCGCTGCGTTAACTGCGAAAGATTTAAATTATGAAGCAATTTTAATCCTGTGTCAAGCCGCTTAATGCTGATTCTTTCTGACCCGGGTTCCCTGATGCGGGTAAACCCCAAGGGGTGCTGCGAAAGAAAAGTAACTATAGCAAGCCTAAAAAATAAAAGCAAGCTTATTTGAAAAGAAAAAAACAAATGGCATACCTCAATCTGATGAGGTGGGCACGCCCCCATACCTATTCATGCTTAAAACCGCTAAGCTAACACTATTACTCTATTTATATAGTTCCTACACACCCATGTCCGAAGATATTCTTATTAATGTTACGCCATTTGAAACCCGCGTTGCACTTGTAGAACAAGGCCAAGTACAAGAGCTGCATGTAGAACGAAGCATACAGCGCGGCTATGTGGGCAATATTTACTTAGGCAAAGTTGTGCGGGTTCTGCCTGGGATGCAAAGTGCTTTTATTGAAATTGGTCTAGAACGAGCGGCTTTTATCCATGTGGCGGACCTGCGACAAAATCGCAAGGAGCGCATTGAGGGAACCCCCCCAACGCCGATTGAAAAGCTCCTATTTGAAGGGCAGTCTCTCATTGTCCAAGTCACCAAAGATCCCATCGGGACCAAAGGTGCGCGACTTTCCACGCAAATTAGTATTGCTGGACGCATGTTGGTCTATCTGCCTTATGATCCCCATATTGGCGTTTCGCAAAAAATCGATGATGAGGCATGCCGACAGCGTCTCAAAGAGCGGGTGCAGCAGCTAGCCGGCACAGAGGAAGGTGGATTTATAGTACGTACTCAGGCAGAAATCGCTACTGATGAGGAACTACAAACAGACTGTCTGTATCTAAAAAAGCTATGGGGGATTATTTTACAACGCCTAAAAACGCAAGGGAGCCCCTCTACGCTTTACACCGAGCTGCATTTACACCAACGTATTTTGCGCGATGTTGCCTCCCCTTCTACGGATAAAATTATTGTGGACTCGCGGATGGTGTTTCAGCAGATGAAAGAGTGGGCCGAAGTCTACACCCCAGCCTTGGTCGACAAAATCCATCATCATAGCGGTAGCCGCCCCCTATTCGATACAGTACGTGCCGAAGAGGAAATCCAACGAGCCTTATCTAGACGTGTAGATTTAAAATCTGGTGGATATTTAATTATTGATCAAACAGAAGCGCTCACGACGGTGGACGTCAATACAGGAGGCTATGTAGGCGGCAGGAATTTTGGTGATACCATCTTTAAGACAAACCTAGAAGCTACTGTTGCCATCGCCCGTCAGTTACGCTTACGCAACCTAGGTGGCATTATTATTCTGGATTTCATCGACATGGAAAACCCAGAGCACAGAGAATCAGTCCTGGACGAGTTACGTAATGCGGTAGCAAAAGACCGCACCCGCATTACGATTAGCGGTTTTAGTCAGCTAGGTTTGGTTGAAATGACCCGAAAGCGCACACGCGAGTCGCTATCGAATTTACTTTGTGAGCCTTGCCCCACCTGCCAATCTCGCGGCTCGGTGTTAACCGCAAGAAGCGTGTGCTATGAAATCCTAAGAGAAATTCTGCGAGAGGCAAGGCAGTTTAACCCAAAAGAGTTTCGTATCCTTGCCTCTCAAGACGTGGTGGATTTGTTTTTAGAGGAAGAAAGCCAGCATCTTGCTCAAACAGGCGATTTTATAGGGAAGCCTATTTCGCTTGAGGTAGATGCCATGTATTCCCAAGAACAATACGATATTATTTTGTTTTAGAGGGAATGCCTTGAGGGCAACGATCCGGTTTAGCCAAAGCTTGAAGCACCCCCGAAATCAAGGGGGCATTTTTCGCATAATAGCTATATCCCACCACACCTAGCTTACCTGTTGCGTAAGCCGTTAAATCTAGCATGACTTGATCTTTTAAATCGGTAGCCCCCGCTGGCCCATATCGCACCGTGGCAAAGTGTACTTGCAAAGGATCTTTTGTAAATGAGTACTCTATATCACATGCTTGTGCATGCAAGTAAAGGCGTCGCTGTACGGTCGGCAAGTCCATATAGATAGGTGTGTCATGGTGTTCATAAATGGGTTTACGTAAATCAAACTCTCGCAAACCGGTATCTGCCGTAGCCATACAACCGCTCATACCAACCGCCAAGGCTATCAGAGCCAATCGCATTTTTTTCATCTTTTTCCCTTAAGTGGTAGCAAACTGCATTTCGTAAAGATTGGCATACACGCCCTGCTGTGCCAAAAGCTCATCATGCGTGCCAGACTCTACAATCTGACCTTCGTCCAAGACAATGATCCGGTCTGCATTTTTGACTGTGGATAAGCGGTGAGCGATCACTAATGTACTACGATTGCTCATGAGTCGCTCTAAAGAGAGTTGTACCTGACGCTCTGACTCGTTATCCAAAGCTGAAGTGGCCTCATCTAAAATTAAAATTGGAGCGTTTTTTATCAAAGCACGTGCAATAGCTAAGCGTTGGCGCTGTCCCCCTGAAAGGTTCCCGGCCTTTTCCCCCACTTGTGTATGAATACCTTCGGGTAAGGAACGCACAAACTGTGCTAAGTTAGCGGCCTCTAGGGCTTCCCAAACCTTTTCCTCGGGAACATCGGCATAAGCACCATACGCTACATTATCCTTGATACTACCCTCGAAAAGCACCACATCCTGGCTTACAAAGGATTGATGTAAGCGCAAAGAGTGAAGCTGCAGCGCAGAGGCAGGCATATCATCGATAAAGATCTCCCCTTCTGTAGGCTCCACAAAACGCGGCAACATATTAGCAAGCGTAGTTTTACCACTGCCTGAGCGCCCCACTAACGCCACTGTCTGCCCAGGATGAATGGTAAATGACACATCACGAATAGTGAGTTTGTCTTGGTTTGGATAACGGTGTGAGATATGGCGGAACTCGACTTTACCATGGATAGGGGTAGCTAACTGCTGAGTCCCCGTGTCCGCCTCAGGGTCGTAATCCACTAAAGCAAACACACTCTCTGCAGCAGTCAACATTTTTTGCACGGTACCCGTGATATTCGCTAAACGACGAATCGGATCAAACAGCTGGACTAGCGCCGCCATAAAAGCAGCAAACCCCCCCACCGTTAGCCCTTTAGCCGTGGCTTGATACAGTGCAACCGCTATGACGGCCGCTACCGCAATAGAAATAAAGAACTGTGTAATCGGCGATAAAGCAGCACTGGCACTAGCCGCTCGCATGGCAAAGCGACGTATACGACCATTCACATACTGAAAGCGCTCAGCTTCGCGCTCGTAGCCATCGAACAGCTTAATGACTCGCTGCCCTTCGATGGTTTCCCCTACTACACGGGTTAGCTCCGCATTCATATCCAAGGCGCCACGGTTAATGCGACGTAAGCGTTTAGAAATAATGCGTGCGGTTATATAAGCCACGGGCAACATCACAAAAACAATCAAGGTCAGCTGCCAAGACATATAAAGCAGTACCGCGATCAATGCCACCACCGTTAAGCTTTCGCGTACCAATACAGTAATGACCTCGGTTGCAACGTTAGTCAACGTGCCCGCATCAATGGTAAAGCGGTTGAGCAAGCGCCCTGTATCACCCTCTTTAAACTTGCTATCCGGTAACACCAGTAAGCGCGCAAACATTTCCTGGCGCAAATTACGCAACATATTGTTTGCCACCAAGGCAAGCAAATAGTTACTGGCATACGAGGCAAGCCCTCGTACCAACATAATCACCACCACGGATAACGGTAATAGCCAAATATAATAAGGCTTGGCCCCTGTAAACCCATCATCTAAGAGAGGTTTCATGATCACAGCCAAAACAGGCTTGGTGGCCGATACAATACTAACTAACAACACCGCCACAATGACCATTTTCCAATAAGGTCGTAAACGGCTGTAAATTCGACGCCAAATTTCTGCTTCCGCATTAAAATTAGTCGACATAGGAGGCGATTTTAGGTTTTTCAACTACAGTCTCACTTATATACTAGAGAATGGGCGTATTTTAACGCCTAAGTCCTTTAGGCTCTAGCTAGGACCTTATTTTTTGTATTTTTAACATTTATGATGGAATCTCCCTTAGTGTATTTACGCCTTCCAAACTGGTTAGGCGATGTGTGTATGAGCCTCCCCACGCTCGAGGCATTACTCGCTCGGAACTATCGTGTCATCGTCTGCGCCAGGCCATGGGCTAAAACATTATTATCCGGTTACGCACTCACAGGCTTTGTACCAATGCAAGGGAAATGGCACCAAGATGCACGCACGCTACGTCAATATAGAAAAAACCATCAGCATAAAACCTGTTTTGGGCTTAGCCTACCGGACTCCTTATCCAGTGCTTTGATTTTCCGTTGGGCAGGTATTCCTACAGCTGGCTACCGGGATGATGGTCGTCGCTTTTTATTACGCTGGTCTATTAAAAAACCCACAACATCGCTCCACGCCGTAGAATCGTGGTATTACTTAGCGAAACAAGCAACAACAATCTGGCAACAGCCTATCGCCCCCACCCCCATGCGCAGTTTGCACTTAGCCGGTGTGCCTAAAGCCGACCCTACGTTATTTGGTTTAGACCCAAAACAAAAAAATATTCTCATCGCCCCGACGGCTGTGGGTCTGCATAAGGGTCAAGTAAAAATCTGGCCTCACTACGAAGCGCTTACCCAGGCGCTCCAAGCCCAAAACTACCAAGTCTACATGTGCCCGCCACCAAATGAAGTGGAGCAAGCTTTGCAAAATGCCCCGTCCGCAACGCGCTTAGACCCATTACCACTCCTCGCCTTTGCCCAACTTTGTAAAAGCGTAAATGTCGTAATCTGCAATGACTCTGGCGTATCTCACTTAGCCGCCGCCGTCAATGCCCCACAAATTACACTAATTGGTGTCACCGACGCTGCCCGCACAGGTCCTTGGTCTGATCGAGCGATTTGCCTTGGGCAAATGGGAAAATGGCCAAGCCTAGAAAATGTCTTACAACACACACACCTAATTAGTACGACCCCATGAATATTGCCAATCTTTTAACTCAACTGGTTATTCCCATTAACTTTGCTATGGCACTGCTGCTACTGGCCACAGTGCTACTATTATTCAAAAAACGCAAACGGGCCTTTTCCGTTACCTTGATTGCGGTAGCATGGACATGGTTCTGGTCTATGCCCGCCGCCTCAATATGGTTAGGCGGTCATTTAGAAAACCAGTACACTTACCAGGCCGCCGAACATAACCCAATCGCTGATGCTATCGTGGTCTTAGGTGGACACACTGCTAACAGCCGTCATAACTGGTTTGAGGCTTATGACCCAGAAAAAACCACCACTCGCATTCAGCGTGGAGCATCCCTGTATCAGGCACAACGCGCACCAGTAATAATGGTTTCAGGAGCTGCCTTAGATGGTGGCACTAGCGAGGCCCAGACTATGGCACGCTACCTTAAAAATCAAGGCATCCCCAGCACAGCCATTCTCATCGAAGAACAAAGCTTCACTACGCGCGAAAACGCCCTCTACAGCGCTAAATTACTACAGGAGCACCAGCTTCATACCGTGCTACTCGTTACCTCTGCCCTGCATATGCCACGCTCTGCAGCGGCTTTTCGTAAAGAAAATGTTCAAGTCATTGCCGCTCCTGTAGCACCACAAATTACTCGCCCCAATGCTTCATGGCTTTCCATTTGGCTACCTAGCTATCAAGCACTCAATGCTAGTCGCTCTATTATCAAAGAGTATGTTGGTCTTCTCGTCTACTGGATACGAGGCTGGATTTAATTATTATTGATTATTCATCCGTGGGCGGCGTAGGCTTCCAATGCACGTTTTTATTTAAAAACCAGAGTTTGCTATAACGAAAAAAACTGCCTGCCGCTGCCACTCCAGCCAAAATAAAACCCTCTTTACCATCTAAAAAACCGCGGCGTATGACATAAATACGCACAAAAGTCCAAAAGGCTTTGGCAACAATGCCTAACAGACCTATACGCTTACCCCGCTCATGCAATTGCTGGGCCGCCGCTGATGAGTACTGGTTTGTTTTAGTGATCAAGGTCTCTAAGCTATCATAAGGGTAATGCAATAAATACCCTTGTAAGTCGGCTGTTACCCCTTGCACAACAACACTTTCATGCACCGCCACGTCTTTAAAGCGCCCTTGATCTCGTTTAAACAAACGTACCAAGCGATCCGGCCACCATCCACTATGCTGAATCCAACGATCACCAAAGCTTGATTTTCGCGCTACTGTATAGGCATCAGCCTGCGGGTTGGTCAAGGTGGCTTGAATCTCCTGTGCCAATGAGGCAGGTACGCGTTCATCAGCATCCAAAGATAACACCCACGGTTGGGTGGCTAAATCCAACGCTTTGTTTTTTTGTGGTCCAAATCCAGGCCAATGAGTGGTGTGGTAGACTTTTGCCCCTAACTCTCGAGCGATTTGACAGGTAGCATCCGTACTGCCAGAGTCCAAAACAATAATTTCAGTAGCAAAAGAAACAGAGGCGATGCACTCCGCAATATGCGCCTGCTCATTTTTGGTGATAATAATGACTGATAACATCAGGCTAGACGGCGTGCACGACGCCACTGTTTAAAAGAGTTAAAAAAAGGAGCAATCAGAGGATGATGACTAGCGCGAATACGCTTGCCTAACGTTTTCCCCGGCCGATTGCGTACAGCAAAACGATGAATATATGCAGGAGAAGTAGCAGAGGTATTTCTCCCAAAAGGCTGAGTCGTATATAGATAAACAAAACCTAGGTCTTGCGCAATGCGCACATAATCCGCATCAAAATAGCCTTGGGGCCAACACAAGTGAGATGACACACCGCCTAATTCCTGCCTTAGTGTCTGCCGCGATGCCTGTAATTCCCAACGCATTTTTTCATTTTTATCTACACCGCTATCTAAATCCCATCGAGTATGCGTATGCGTATGACTATGAAACTCGACCAACCCTGATTCGCGCATGGTTTGTACTTCTGACCAACGCAAAATAACCTCATCACTACGCTGCTGTGCAATAAGCGTCTCGCACACCCGGTGTTCAGGGCAATCAGGTAAGGGGGCTTGGCTTTCTGTATTGGGTCGCACAGCGCCGTGCTGTAGCCATGAGGTCACCAAAAATATCGTTGCATGAAAACCATATTTTTTTAATAAAGGAAAAGCGTATACCCAATTATCTAAATAACCATCATCAAAAGTAATCAAGACGGCCTTGCCAACTGGCTTACCCTGTAGGTGCTGTGCAAATTCATCTAAGGTCAGACTTTTATAATGGTTTTTTTGTAACCAGCGTAATTGGTCCTCGAAATGTTCGGGTGTACAAGCTATCATGCCACCTTCCGGTCGCACATGATGATACATCAACACAGGAACAGACGGTTTAATCATTGTCTCTGCTCCAACCAGCGGCGGTAGCATGCCTCTGTCTTTTTTTGCATGGTGATTAAGCTAAAACGCTGTTCTGTCACCGCGTAGTCATAACCCGCCAGCCCCATTTGTTTGCGTAGCTCAGGTTGATCAATCAAACGCTGGAGAGCCTGTCGTAAAGCCACGATATCATGCAAAGGTACCAACATACCGCTTTGCCCTGGCAGTAGCATTTCGGGCACCCCACCTACTTGCGTACCGATAGTAGGAAGCTTTGCGGCAGCGGCCTCGGCAAACACGGTGCCAGAAGCCTCTAAATAGGTAGCCAACGCAAAAATATCCAAATCACCTATTAGCTCAGAGATATCTTGTTGCTCCCCTAGAAAATGAACTTGGGCATCGGCATCTAGTTGCTGAGCAAACTGCTCCAGTTGCGTTTGTAAAGCACCACCCCCAATAATAACTAAATGCACATCGGTACGCGCACGAATAATCGGAGCCATCGCTTGAATCAGCTCTTGCATCCCTTTTTCTTTGCGCAAAACGGCAATACTTCCCACAAGAATATCGTCTGTGCTTAAGTTAAGCATTTGGCGTAACCGCTGCTTAGGCAAGGGGTCTGGAAGAGCAACGGCAGGGTACACGACATCGATCGCCTCCGCAGGCATCCCCCGCTGTATGATTTGCTGACGCACGAACTCGCTGACAGCGATCACACGATGCGGCACCCACCGGTAAGAAAGCAACGACCCTACCGGCCGCGCTAAGTGCCGTGTTCGTACGACCAAAGGCACCCCCGCTAAACGAGCCGCTACCCCTGCATGAATCGTATCACGGCGGCTATTTGTATTGACCACATCATAATGCTGCTCTTGCATGAGCCGTCGTAACGCTAAAAGGTTGCGCCAAAAATCACTACCACTATCCATGGAGAACAGGTGTACAGTAAAACCTTCTGCTTCCAGATATTGACGTAATCGTGCGTCCGACTGGCACAAAGCATGCACTTCATGACCAGCAGCTCGCATTTGCCGCATCAAACGGTGAATGTAACGCTCTTGCCCACCGTAACCGGTTGCCGCTTCGGTATAAAGAATTTTCAAGGGTTTCATTTAATAACTGATCTCCACAGCATGCTCTCCTAGCCACTGTTGACATTGCTCAAGCAGCGTGTCTGCCAAACGCACACGCCACTCCGTACCCAGCCGCACAGTACAAACATAATGCCCTTGATCAAGTTGTAATTCCACCAAGACCCCAGGGATATTATTTTCTGGTTCTGCTCGAAAAGGATTTAACAGCTGCTGCAGCTTATCCAGCTGACAATGCTCAGCAGACAAATGTAAGCTAAGCGCTCGAGCGCGAGCCTCACGCGCTAATTGCAAATCATAGATCTCATCCGCAGACACGCGTAGCCCACCTGAGTAATCATCGTGACTAACACGACCTTTTACTATAATGAGCTGATCTTCTTTAAGACGCTGGCGGTGCTGCTCAAAGACCTCGTTAAAAATGGTGACTTCAAGCTGGGTCGAACCATCGTCTAAGGCCGCGATCATCATACGCCCCCGGCGTGTCATACGTACTCGCACCCCAGACAGTACCCCCGCAAACCACTGCGGCTCACGAGAAGGCTCAAGACTCGCCAACGGTCTAGGGGCAAAGCGTCGCACCTCATCTCGCCATGCATCAAATAAATGCCCACTGAAATAAAAGCCCATTGCGCTTTTTTCTTCTCGCAGCCGCGTTTGCAAATCCCATGCTGGGACTTTCTCAAGTTCGAGATCAATCAAATCCCCGGCATCATCATCAAAGAGTGATACCTGATGCGCATTTCGTGCGGCTTGCTCTGCCGCTTCCATGGCTCGGGGCACGGTGGCTAACAGCGCAGCCCTGTTTTCATCAATCGTATCAAAAGCCCCTGCTTTGATAAGGGCCTCGATGGTGCGGCGATTAAGAGCTGAGCGATCCACGCGTTTACAAAAATCAAATAAGCTTTTAAATGGACCACCCTGTTGGCGGGCAGCCACAATAGCATGGATGGCCGCTTCTCCTGCTCCTTTTACAGCGCCTAGACCATAGCGAATGGTACGCGGAGGTTTCCCTTGCACGCTGTACTCATCTTTGACAGGAATGAATCGGTACTCTGATGCATTAACATCAGGTGGTAAAACAGTGACACCGTTTGCCAGAGCATCCTTCCAAAAGATCTGCATCTTATCCGTGTCATCCATATCCGATAGCATGGTGGCAGCGATAAACTCGGCCGGATGATGGGCTTTTAGCCAGGCCGTTTGATAAGCGATCAAAGCGTAAGCTGCAGAGTGACTTTTGTTAAAGCCATACCCTGCGAATTTTTCCATGAGATCAAAAAGCTTAACAGCCAATTTGGCATCGTAACCTTTTTCCACCGCTCCTTTTTCAAAGATCTCTCGGTGCATCGCCATTTCTTCGGGCTTTTTCTTACCCATGGCTCGCCGTAATAAGTCCGCCCCCCCTAACGAATATCCACCGATAATTTGAGAGATCAGCATCACTTGTTCCTGATACACGATCACCCCATAGGTGCTTTTGAGTACCGGCTCAAGATCAGGATGAAAATAATCGACCTCTGCTCGCCCGTGTTTGCGGTTAACAAAATCCACCACCATCCCTGACTCTAAGGGGCCAGGTCGGTACAGGGCCAACATTGCAATAATGTCCTCGAAATGACTTGGGCGCAGGCTTCGCAGTAGCTCTTTCATGCCTCGCGACTCTAACTGGAATACAGCCGTTGTATTACCGTCGCACAATACCTTATAAGCACCCGGATCATCCAAAGACAACTGAATTAAATCAAAATCTTTTTTGTCTTCGTTAAATTGCCGTACATATTTCACGGCCCAATCCAAAATGGTCAAGTTGCGCAAGCCAAGGAAGTCGAACTTCACTAAGCCGGCATCTTCCACATCGTCTTTATCATATTGCGAAACCGCATTTGCATCCTCGCCAGGTTGACGATACAAAGGACAAAAATCGATGAGTTTGCCTGGCGCAATCAATACACCGCCCGCGTGCATGCCGACACTACGCGTTAAGCCTTCGAGCGGTTTTGCTAAATCAATTAATGCTTTAACCTCTTCATCTGTCTCGTAGCGCTCTTTAAAAGCAGGCTCTTCTGCTAGCGCTCGGCTCAAACTCCACGGATCTGCGGGGCTAAATGGAATCAGTTTAGATAAACCATCACACAAACCATATGGTAGTTCCAAGACTCGACCCACATCACGAATAACAGCCTTGGCTCCTAGCGTACCAAAGGTCGCAATCTGACTGACGGCCTGCCGACCGTATTTGTGTTTCACATAGTCAATCACACGCTCACGATTATCCTGACAAAAATCAATATCAAAGTCAGGCATGGAGACTCGCTCTGGGTTTAAAAAGCGCTCAAAAAGCAAGTCATATCGTAGCGGATCCAAGTCAGTAATGCCTAAACAATAAGCCACCAAAGAGCCTGCACCCGAACCACGACCGGGGCCAACCGGCACCCCATTGTTTTTCCCCCAGTTAATAAAATCCGCCACAATCAAAAAGTAACCAGGGAAGCCCATATCAATAATGGTTTTGCATTCCCAACGCAAACGCTCTTGATATTCAGCCTGATGTTGGGCGCGCTCGGTCGGATCAGGATATAACTGAGCAAGACGCACTTGTAAGCCTTCTTCGGCTTGGTGCACTAAAAAATCGGCTAAGCTCATGCCCTCGGGGGTGGGGAAATCCGGCAAATGCGGCTTACCGAGCTTAAGCTCTACGTTACAACGCTTGGCAATCTCTACCGTATTGATCAACGCAGAAGGAATATCCGCAAAGCGCTGTTGCATTTCCTCTGTACTACGAAAATATTGCTCTGGCGTAAAGCGACGCACCCGCCTCGGGTTAGCGAGCTGTTCGCCTTCGGCAATACAAACACGTACTTCGTGCGCCCGAAAATCATCTGGCTCCGCAAACTGAATCGGGTGCGTGGCGACCACCGGCAAGCTCATATCCCCAGCTAACGACACTGCCGCTTGAATATAGCGCTCTTCCTCATCAAAACCAGCACGCTGCAACTCTAAGAAATAGCGATCAGGATAATGGGTTTTCCACTCTTGTGCCCACGCCCAGGCTTGCTCAATATTTCCAGAAAGTAAGGCCTGCCCTACATCCCCCTGGTGGGCCCCTGATAGTAAAATCAAATCGGGCTGATGCCAGAGCCACTCGCGTTTCACCTCTCCACGACCTTTATATTGGTTATCTAACCATGCTCTGGTCAAAATATCGCACAGTGCTAAATACCCGTCGTGATTCATGGCCAATACAGCAACACGATACGGCTTATCCCTATCAATTTCGTTTTCTAGATATAAATCACTGCCTACGATAGGTTTTATCCCACTTTTACGCGCGGCTTTATAAAACTTAATTAAACCGAACAGGTTACCCAAATCTGTTAACGCCAGAGCAGGTTGCTGATATTGCACCGCTTTATGAATCATGGCTGGGATACGTGTAATACCATCCACCACTGAAAACTCAGAGTGGCTACGTAAATGCACAAAGGGTATGGAAGAGGAAGTCATAAGCATGTTTTAGTATTGCATAGCGTGCCAAGCACGCTCTACACGTTTAACAGAAATGGGCATCGGGGTACGAAGCTCTTGGGCAAAGAGGGAGACACGAAGCTCTTCGAGCATCCACATAAAACGCTCTAACTGAGGATCCTCCGCACCCTTAAGTGCCACTTTAGCGCGTAAGTACTTCGTTTGCCATGGCAAAATATCACCCAATAGCCGCTGATCGCGCGCTGGATCCGCTCGAAGCTTATCCATACGCACCCACATCGCCTTTAAATAACGCGGATAATGTTGTAGCTGTTGAGGATCCGTATCCCGCACAAACCACTTATGCATCAAACGCTGCTGCTGTTGCTGTAAATCCTCATAAGCTGCTGTGTGCGTTTTAACCGTAGGCAGTTTACGCAACACATCCGTCCAAGCCTGTAAAATGACCCCAGTTTGCTTAGCGATTTCTTGAGTGATTAAGCCAAAGCGTGGACGCGCCTGCTCTAAACGCTGTAAAAATGAAGCCTCATCCGTGGGCCAAGGCGCCATTAAACAAGACTGATCTATCGCCGCATCGATGATCTGACGCTGTAAATCCTCTTGCGTCCCTAAGCTCATGTATAACAATGCCATGGGCGTTAGGGATTTAAGATTTTTCTCTTGGAATTTCACTGCCTCGCGCAATGCGATTTGAAAAAGGCGACGCAAACCAACCTGATGCTGCCTTTTTGCTGCCGCAGGATCATCAAACACATCCAGCTCGCAATAATCCCCCTTATCAACCAAAGCGGGGTAACCGATCACCGCTTGCCCCCGACGCCGAATTTCAAGTATTTCAGGCAGGGTTCCAAAGCTCCATGAGGTGATTTGATCATGGTCTAAGGCTGTGGCTACGGACTTATCCTGTACCGCGACCTCTTGGAATGAGGCCTGCGCCGCCTGACCATGTTCGGCTTTAAGCTTATCTAAGTTTCGTCCCCCTGATAGCATACGCCCATGTTCATCTATCACTTTAAAATTCATGAACAAGTGGTTAGGTAAAGTTTCAAGCTTAAAGTCGGATGGCTGCAAGCGCACGCGTTTCTGAGCCCACACGTCATCGATTAACACGTCAATAAGCGGCTTAACTGGCTTTTGCGCATAGTCAAACCAACGCTGATGGAAGCCTTCAGCATAATCAGGCAAAGGCACCATCGCGCGCCGTAAACGTTGCGGTAAAGAGCGCAACAGCTGTTGCACTTTTTCTTTAAGCATCCCTGGCACTAACCAATCTGCACGCGCTTGATCCAGTTGATTTAAATGAAATAGTGGCACCGTAACGGTTAAGCCATCACGCACCGAGCCTGGCTCAAAATGATAATCGGCTTTCAGTTTTACCCCTTTCCACTCAATATTGCGTGGAAACACATCCGTCGTCACCCCTGCGGCCTCGTGCTGCATGAGCTGATCGCGACTCAACAGTAAGGCTTGCGCTTTATCTTTGGGTAGTTTTTTATACCAACGCTCTAAGGTAGCGGTTTGATAAACATCGGCAGGAATGTGTTGGTCATAAAAAGCGTAAATCAGCGCATCATCCACAAGAATATCGGGTCGGCGGGATTGATGTTCTAACTTTTCTATGGCTTCAATTTGTTGCTGGTTGTGCTTTAAAAAAGGTAAGGTGGATTGTATTTCCCCTGCCACTAAGCCGTCTCGAATAAAAATCTCACGGGCTTCTTGTGGATTAATACGCCCATAGTGAACACGCCGACCACTATAAATCGTGAGCCCATATAAGGTGGCTCTTTCATTAGCTACTACACGACCACTGCGTTTTTCCCAACGCGCATCGGACCACGTTTTTTTTAATAGATGATGTCCGACACGCTCTACCCAAACTGGATCAATTCGAGCCAAACAGCGTGCATACAAGCGTGTGGTATCAACAAGCTCTGCCGCTAATACCCATCGCCCTGCTTTTTTTCCAAGCGTCGAGCCAGGATGAATATAAAAACGAATATCGCGCGTGCCCTGATAAACATTCGTTTCTTCAGACTTGTGGCCAATATTACCGATGAGCCCCGTTAATAAACAAAGATGAATCTGCTCATACGTCGCTGCCGTTTCATTAAAGCGCCAATTTTGTTCCCGAATCAGCTGGTGTAATTGTTTATGTACCTCGCGCCACTCTCTAAAACGCATGGGCGACAAAAAGCGCTCTTTCAGTAAAGCAGCTAGTTTACGATGCGAGAGCCGACTTTTTACTTGCTCCGCATACCATTGCCACATTTTGATGTAAGACAAAAACTCTGACTGCGTTTCCACAAACATTTGGTGGGCGCGCTCCGCGGCGTCGCGGTTTTCTAAGGGGCGCTCACGTGGATCCTGCACAGATAAGGCCGAAGCAATGATTAACATCTCGCTCAGACACTGCTGATCCCGTGCCGCTAAAATCATACGCGCAATGCGTGGATCCAGCGGTAAACGCGCTAATTCTCGGCCTACTTTGGTTAAGCGTCGTTGCTCATCCAACGCACCAATCTCTTGTAAAAGCTGATAGCCATCGGCAATGGCTCGCCCTGATGGCGGATCCACAAAAGGAAAGGACTCCACATCATGCAAGCGTAACGCCTTCATGCGTAAAATCACAGCAGCAAGCGATGAGCGTAAAATTTCCGGGTCGGTAAAAGGAGCACGCTGCTTAAAATCCGCCTCATCATACAAGCGTATGCACACACCTGGTCCTACCCGCCCACAACGACCAGCGCGCTGATTAGCGGAAGCCTGACTGATGGGCTCAATACGTAATTGCTCTACTTTGTTACGCCACGAATAACGTTTTACCCGCGCTAAGCCACTATCAATCACATAACGAATACCAGGTACAGTCAACGATGTTTCCGCCACATTCGTAGCAAGTACCACGCGCCGAGCGTTTCCTTGAGGTTTAAAAATGCGAGCTTGATCAGCATGACTTAACCGCGCATACAGCGGCAAGATCTCCGTACCTATCCACGCTTGCTTACGCAAAGCTTCTGCCGCTTCGCGAATCTCACGCTCACCCGGCAAAAACACCAAAATATCACCGCTTCCCAGGCGTTGGCACTCTTGTACCGCATCAATGATGCCATCGTTAAGATCACGCTCCTCTGTGTTTTTATTTTCCCCCGTCTCATCAACCTTATCGGTTAAAATGGGTCGATAACGAATTTCCACTGGGTATAAGCGCCCTGAAACCTCTATAATGGGTGCAGGTTTGCCATCAATAGCAAAATGCTGTGCGAACTGCTTTGCATCAATGGTTGCCGAGGTAATAATGATTTTTAAATCACGACGCTTCGTCAATAGTTGACGCAAAAAACCTAATAAAAAATCGATATTCAGACTGCGCTCATGGGCTTCATCGATAATAATGGTATCGTAACGTCGCAACAGCGGATCGCGCTGGGTTTCTGCCAACAGGATCCCATCGGTCATGAGCTTAATTGCCGAGTGCGGGCTGGTTTTATCACTGAAACGAATCTGATAGCCGACCCAATCACCGATCTCTGTGTTTAGCTCCTCTGCAATACGATTGGCGACAGATGTTGCCGCAATACGACGCGGTTGCGTATGACCAATCATGCGTTTACGGCCACGCCCCAACTCCAAACAAATTTTTGGTAACTGAGTGGTTTTTCCTGAACCCGTTTCTCCGCTTACAATCACCACTTGGTGGGCTTGTATTGCCGCCGCAATTTCTTCGCGGCGAGCACTAACGGGGAGATCCTCAGGATAATGAATTTGCGGAAAAGGTCTTTTTGATAGGTGCTGATCTGTAGATTTTTGCATGAAACTCGTTTTGTCGTAATCGGTCCAACATTATAATTTTGCTTTACTCTTTGTTCACCCTCTTCATGTCATGACTATGAGCCAATCCAACCTAGATACCTTATCAGCCTTTGATGCCACTGAATTTGCCCCCGCTCAGTTTGTGCGCTGGTTTCGCGAGGTTGCCCCTTATGTGCATCGTTTTAGAGGCAAAACCTTTGTGATCGGCTTTGGGGGCGAACTGATTCGTGATGGGTTTTTAAACACCCTTATTCCTGACTTATCCTTGATGTCGGCACTAGGCATTAAGCTCGTACTCGTACATGGGTCACGCCCACAGGTCAATGAGCAGTTGCGTGTTAAAGGTCATAATATTAAGTTTGGGCGTCAAAATGAACCCACAGGAGCCGAAGCATTAGAGTGTGCCAAAGAAGCCGCAGGGGAAATCCGTTTGGACATCGAGGCTGCATTTAGCCAAGGTTTGCCCAACACCCCAATGTCACACGCTCAAATCCGTGTTATTTCGGGCAATTTTGTCACTGCCCGCCCAATGGGCGTGATCAACGGCATTGACTATAAGCACGCTGGCGCTGTGCGTAAAATCGATACCAATTCAATCTTACGTTCTTTAGAGCAAGAGTCCATTGTACTGCTTTCTCCTTTAGGTTTCTCCCCTACCGGCGAGGCCTTTAATTTAGCCATGGAAGAGCTCGCTTTAAGTGCCGCTGTTGCCTTGCGTGCCGAAAAACTGATTTATCTCACTCCAAAAGCAGTAGCCACCCAAGATGAAGGCGAAGAAATCGCCGGCGAATTAGCCCGTATTGAGGCCGACAAGCTACTAGCGGCCGGACGCTTGGACGAAGATAGTGCCGTTTTTTTAGAGTCCGCTTCGCTGGCCGTAAAACGCGGTGTGCCACGGGCTCATCTTGTGCCATACACCCTAGACGGAAGCATTCTCATGGAGATTTTTACCCATGATGGGGTCGGCACGATGGTGGTCGAGGATAAGCTCGATGATTTACGCCCCGCGACCTTAGATGATGTGGGAGCCATCTTGCAGCTCATCGAGCCCCTCGAAGCAGACGGCACACTAGTCCCCCGAGGGCGTGCCGTTGTAGAACGTGATGTGGAGCGCTTTACCGTGCTTGAGCACGATGGCATTATTTACGGTTGTGTTTCGATTACGCCTTATTTAAGCGAAGGCATGGTGGAAATGGCCTGCTTGATCGTTCACTCTGACTGGCAAGGCGAGGGCGAAGGCGAACTGCTACTACGCCATGCTGAAAGCCGTGCCAGAACCTTAGGCGCGTCTTACCTTTTTGTCTTGACCACACGTACCTCTCATTGGTTTATTAAACGGGGATTTGTACAAGGTACGGTGGATCACTTACCTAAAGAAAAGCAAGCACAATATAACCGCTCACGCAATAGTTTAGTCTTTATTAAAAAACTCAAATAAGCCATAAGCCTATAAATTACGCGGCATGCTATCGTATCTGCCCTGCCGCGATTACAATGGCGCCTAATCCATGATTTTAAAGGTGTGATATGACTCGAATGGTTCAATGTGTGAAACTAAAAAAAGAAGCCGAAGGCCTAGAGTTCCCCCCTTACCCTGGGGAGCTGGGTGTCAAAATTTGGCAATCCATCTCTAAGGAAGCGTGGGCGAACTGGATTCAAATTCAAACCCGTATTGTGAATGAGAATCGCTTAAATTTGGCAGATTCTCGCGCCCGTAAATATCTTACGGAGCAAATGCAGCGCTATTTATTTGATGATCAGGATATTGAAGCACAAGGCTACGTCCCGCCTAGCGCATAAAAAAAGCCCGCATGGCGGGCTTTTAAAATAAAGGCTGTGGCCTAGTCATCAAAATCAATGTCTTTACCCAGCGCGGTACGCACGGTATTTTTCATACCGGTATGACGAACATCATCACCACGCACCATATAGATCACACGCTCTGCCATATTTTTTGCATGGTCACCCATGCGTTCTAAGGCACGTGCGATAAAAATCAAATCAATAGAGCGAGAAATCGTACGCGGGTCCTCGATCATATACGTAATGATATGACGCAACGACCCTTTCCACTCTTTATCCACGTCTTTGTCTTTACGAACGACATCTGCTGCCAGCACCATGTCTTGGCGAGCAAAAGCATCCAAAGACTGGTGAATCATGCTCACCACTGATGTGCTCATATGACGTAGTTCAACCACTGGCTCATAGCCGCTATCGGCCTCGTAAAGACGACGCGCCATTTTTGCAATGCGTTCAGCCTCGTCACCGCAACGCTCCAAATCCGTCAGCATTTTAGAAATGGATAACAACATGCGTAAATCAATTGCTGTAGGCTGATTACGAGCAATAATGTTTGTAATACGCTCGTCGATTTCAACTTCGAGGCTATTGACTTCTTTTTCGCGCTCACGCACGAGATCCACTAAGGCTAAATCACCACTAAATAAAGCTTCCATGGCTTGGTCTACCATGGATTCCACCACCCCACCCATTTGTAAAAACAACGAGCGTGTGGTTTCAAGGTCGGAATGAAACTGTTTATTGGTATGTTCGATCATAAAAACCTACATAGACGCAAAAGCGACGAGTTGAAAGGGACCAGTGATAACTGTACTACGACATTATGACATAGTTGTTACGCCTTGTTGTCCAGCTACCAACGCCACACTAGCACCAGACAAAGCAAATAAGCCACAACATACCACACCGGGGATGTCGTTAATTTGCGCTTCAAGCTGCGCTGGATCGGTAATGGTGAGGCCATGGACATCAATAATGTCATTGCCATTGTCGGTCACAAAACCGCTGCGCCATTTCACTTGGCCACCTAGTTGCTCTAGGCGACGCGTTACCACCTGACGCGCCATAGGGATGACCTCGATGGGCAAAGGAAAGGCTCCAAGTTGCGCTACGACTTTGCTCTCATCCACAATGCACAGGAAATGCTGAGCTACAGAAGCCACGATTTTTTCACGTGTAAGCGCACCACCGCCCCCTTTAGTCATATTTAACTGCGCATCAATCTCATCGGCACCATCAATGTACCAATCCATGGAAGCAACCTGATTTAGATCCAGCACCGTAATACCGTGTTGCTGTAGCCGCTGGGTCGAGCGTTCTGAGCTTGATGCGGCGGCCTTAAACTTATCCTTATGCTCTGCCAAGGCATCGATAAGCAGATCGACAGTGGAGCCTGTACCAATACCTAAAATGGTATCGGCTTGGAGTTTCGGCAAAATAAAATCAATGGCTGCCGCTGCCACCTGTTGTTTTAGTTGATCTTGGGTATACATAATTTTTTCTTAGGCAAAACGCTGAGCATACAAATCTGGCTTAAAGCCAACGGTTACCATTTGCGAGTCTACCGTAACTGGACGACGCACTAACGTGGGAAATTCAGCAATTAATTGTAGCCAATCTTCATCCGTCGCTGGTGTTTTTTTATCTTCGGGTAATTGACGCCAAGTCGGCGAAGCCCGATTAACCAGCTTAGGCCAGCCCCCGAGCTGTTGCGCCCAGCTTTTTAACTGTATGCCCTCGATAGGATGGTCCCGATAATCCACAAACGTATATGACAGCGACTGCTCATCAAGCCACTTCATCGCTTTTTTACACGTACTGCAATTTTTTAAACCGTAAAGAGTAATCATAATAAAAAGCAGCCGCCTTGCGGCGGCTGAGTCATGAGTGATTTTTTTGAAGACGACTAGCCACAATCACACACAGCCCCACCCCAAAAATAAAGAGCGTGGCTAAGGCGTTAATTTCTGGCTTTAAGCCCAAGCGTACCCGCGAGAATACCTCTACAGGTAATGTGGTATAACCAGGCCCCGATAAAAAAGAAGCAATCACCACATCATCCAAGGATAAGGTGAAAGCTAACAGCCAGGCAGCCATCAGCGCAGGCATAATCAAAGGCAGCGTAATGCTAAAAAACACTTTTAATGGCGTTGCCCCTAGATCTAAGGCCGCCTCTTCGAGCGAGCGATCAAAATCGCGTATACGGGCCTGAATCACGACCGCCACATAGGCTACGCATAACACAACATGCCCTACCCAGATGGTAAAAATCCCATTGCCATCCGGCCATCCAAAAAGCTTAGACATCTCTACAAACATCAAAAGTAATGAAATGCCTAAAACGACCTCGGGAATCACTAGGGGTGCACTGAGCATACCGACATAAAGCGTAAACCCTTTGAATTTTCCCATGCGCGATAACACATAGGCCGCCCATGTGCCAATCACCACCGCGGCAGTAGCCGTTAATGCCGCAATCAAAAAAGAGAGCTTGGCCGCGTTTAGCAGTGCTTTATCAGCAAAAAGGGACTGATACCAACGCAAAGAAAAACCAGACCATGAGGTCATGATGGCGGACTCGTTAAAAGAAAACACCACCAAAAACACGATAGGTAAATACAAAAAGCCAAAGCCAATAAACAAGCTTAATGCACGCCAATATGGATTTGTTTTTAACATGCTGTTATCCCTTTTGCTCTTGCAAGTGTTTGACTTGGCTATATTGGAAAAACACCAGTGGAATAATCAAGATCAGTACCATCACACAAGTGACAGCGGCAGCCATTGGCCAGTCCGCATTATTAAAAAACTCATTCCACATCACGCGCCCCATCATGAGCGTATTGGCTCCGCCTAACATCTCGGGCACCACATATTCACCCACGGCGGGAATAAACACAAGCATCGCCCCAGATATCACGCCGGGCATGGATAAAGGCAAAGTGATTTGACGAAAAGCCGTGAAAGGACGCGCACCTAAATCATACGCTGCCTCAAGTAAGCGGGTGTCCAATTTCACTAAGCTGGCATAAAGCGGCAAGATAAAAAAAGGCAAGTAAGCATAAACAAGACCAATATATACCGCCCAATCCGTACGATAAATTTCTAATGGAGCATCAACTACCCCTAACCACATCAAAAGTGAGTTTAGAATCCCATCGTTACGCAAAATGCCCACCCACGCATACACACGTAAAAGCAATGACGTCCAAAAAGGCAAAATCACGGCCAATAGCAAATAATTACGCGTACTGGGATGTGAGCGCGCAATGTAATAAGCCATGGGGTAACCGATCAACACACATAACAAAGTGGTAATCCCCGCCATTTTGACCGAGCTTAAATACGTGGCTAGATATAAATTATCACTAAATAATAAAATATAACCACGTAAATGCAGAATAAGGTTTAAGGTCTCTTCTTTGAACTCGACTAAGGGGGTATAAGGAGGGACACCAAACTGCAAATCCGCAAAGCTGATTTTAAAAACCAACAAAAACGGCACAAGCAAAAACAGCAGCAACCAAGCAAACGGGGCAGCAATGATTAAACTGCGCCCCGACGGTTTCAATGAAGAAAAAGTCAGTTTTTTCATGAGGCCAACACCACTGCGCTATCTTCTGACCACCAGACATAGACCTCGTCCTCTACCTCTGGAGCATCAGCCTGAGTTAACACCGAGCTAGGCATATGGGCCTCAATCAGTGCGTCACTATCTAAGCGGATCTGGTAGCGTACATAGCTGCCCATCCATGCCACGTGCGTGACTTCCCCCCGCCCCCAGTTTGTTTCCTGAGCGGGCTTATCGTGTGACACCTGAACATGCTCAGGACGAATAGACACATGCACCTCCATCCCTAAGGGCTCGCTAACACCATGGTCAACCCGCAAATGGCTGGGTAAATCTTCACTGTGGATTTCCACATGATCCGATTCATCCACCACGATTTCCCCTGTAAACAGATTGGCTGAGCCAATAAAGCTGGCAACAAAACGTGAGTTAGGAAAGGCATACACATCGTAAGGCGTACCACATTGCTCAATCTGTCCAGCTGTCATAACCGCAATGCGATCAGCCATGGTCATCGCTTCTTCTTGATCATGCGTAACCATAATGCAAGTCACCCCAACCTGCTCTAAAATTTTCACAAGCTCCACTTGTGTTTTTTGGCGAATTTGCTTATCGAGCGCAGACATTGGCTCATCAAGCAATAGCAGCTTAGGGCGCTTAACCAGACTACGCGCCAGTGCTACGCGTTGCTGCTGCCCACCAGACAATTGGTGCGGCTTACGACGGGCAAAGCCCGCCATTTGTACCAAATCCAACGCCTCAAACACCCGCTCATGAATTTCATGAGCGGGAACACCCTCTTGTTTTAGGCCAAACGCCACATTAGCTTCGACCGTCATATGAGGAAACAAAGCATAGGACTGAAACATCATATTGACTGGCCGCTTATAAGGCGGCAAATCCGTGATGTCTTCATTATCGAGGTAAATACGCCCTGACGTTGCCTCTTCAAATCCAGCTAACATACGTAATAACGTGGATTTACCACAACCAGAGCTGCCAAGCAGCGCAAAAAACTCGTGGCGACGTACCGACAAATTAACGGATTTAACCGCTACGGTATCCCCAAAAATTTTTACTAAATTTTCTACGCGGACGAACTCATCTTCCACGCCAGCCCACGAAGGGGTCGCAGAGCGATTATCTAACATCAAAGTGTCCTTTACTTTAAATAAAGAAACGTTAACGACCGGATTTGAGTTCAGACCACATACGCGTCTGTAAACGCTGAATATTCAATGGCTGAGGCTTAATCACAAATAATGTTTTTGCCACATCGGCAGGCGGATAAATCATTGGGTTGTTCGCAACCTCGGGGATGACGTGCTCTCTCGCTGTTTTGTTGGCATTAGGAAAGAACATGGTATTGGTGATCGCCGCATGCACCTCTGGGGTTTCAATGTAATTGATAAAAGCATGTGCCGCATCAACATGTGCTGCCCCTTTAGGAATCGCCATGGTATCAAACCAAACCGGTGCACCCCCTTCGGGAATATAGTAATCCACCTTGTAGTCTTTATTGGCTTGACGCGCACGGTACGCGGAGATCATGACATCCCCCGAAAATCCATAGACCATACACAAATCCCCTGCCGCTAACTCATCGATATAACCAGAAGAGCTAAACTGACGAATATAAGGGCGGATAGTTTTGAGCAAGGCTAAGGCTTCTTTATAGTCCTCGGGGTCGGAGCTGTTTGGATCCTTGCCTAAGTAGTGCAAAACCGCAGGAAACACCTGAGCGGCTTCATCCAGCATGGAAATACCACACGCTTTTAGCTTTTCGGCGTTTTCAGGCTTAAAAAGCATATCCCAGTCGCCGAGTTTAACGTCCTCGCCCATGATTTTTTTCACTTGGGTGACGTTATAACCCAACCCATTTGTTCCATAACCCCATGGAATCAAATACTCATTGCCTGGGTCCACATCAGCCAAAACCGCCATAATATCCGGGTCTAAATGCTCCCAGTTTGGGATTTTAGACTTATCTAGCTTTTGGAATAAGCCACCTTCGATTTGGCGCGCCGCATAATGCGTCGATGGTACCACCACGTCATAACCAGATTTACCGGTCAATAGCTTTGCTTGCAAGGTGTCATTGCTATCAAAGGTGTCGTAACGCACTTTGATACCAGTCGCCTTTTCAAAGCCTGACAGCGTGTCAGGCGCTGTGTATTCCGCCCAGTTATAAACGTTAACAACGTTGTCCTGCGCCTGTGTTGCAGAAAAAGCAGCGACCAAAGCTGCCCCCACAAAAAATTGTTTGGCTAAGCCGAAGTTCATTGTCTTGAACCCCTTTAAATAAAACATGGAAAACCAAAAGGCGAGTGCGCTATAAAATCGCGCAAAAAATGGGACTAGGCTTTGGCAAGTTGCAGATAAGCGCGACGAAATTGCTCATACCATTGTTGCCCTATTTCGCCCCGCACTTTAATCAAGGAACGGCGTAGACGCAACAAGTTATTTTGGCGGTGTTTGCTATCCACAACATCAAAACGACGAGCCCGATCAAAATCGATCACATAGATCTGTTGCTGAGCATCGATTAAAAGATTAAATACGTTTAAATCCGCATGCCACACACCGGCATCATGCATTTGTTTGACTACGATTGCAACGGATTCAGGCGGTATTTTTTCTATGTATTGTGCTATGGGCTGAGCCTTTTCGATGCGCTGCGTGATAATTGCTGCTTGATAGCCCAAAACCCGTCGTTGCCAACAAGCCGCCAAAGGCAGGGGGACCGGCACACGACTGTTGTGTAAATGCAACATTACTGCATACTCGGCCCATGAGCGCGTGCGCTCTGCCCCCAACCACCAATACGTTTTCTTAACGAGTTTAGCAATTAAACCGCCGCGCCGATAATGGCGTAACACCGCCGACTGCCCATCACACTGAATAAACCACGCCGCATTGCGCCCCCCTTGGGTAACAGGCTGGGCGTTTAGCTCTGGAGTAGCCGGATCAAATAATGCCAGCCGCGGGGTAATAAGATCAGGATTATAACGAATCCCATCTGCATCAACGGTTCGTATCGGTGTTTGAATCATCTAGATAGCCTACCCCGTTAACGAAAAATTGTTAAGCCCGTAAATAAGCCACTGCATCCTCAATGCGATCTACCGCCCAAATTTCCAACCCCTCGATAGGCTGTTTAGGGGCATTCGCTTTAGGAATCAAGGCAATGGAGAACCCGAGCTTGGCAGCCTCTCGTAAACGCTCCTGCCCTCGTGGTGCAGGCCGAATTTCACCAGCTAGACCGACCTCCCCAAAAACCACTAACCCTTTAGGCAAAGGCCGATTATTAAGGGATGACATAATAGCTAAAAGCACGGCCAAGTCCGAGGCAGGCTCGGTAATACGCACCCCACCCACTGCATTCACAAACACATCTTGGTCGTAGGTTACGATGCCAGCATGTCGGTTCATCACCGCTAAGAGCATAGATAGGCGTGCACCATCTAAGCCCACCGACAACCGTCTTGGGTTCGGTACATGCGCTGTATCGACTAGAGCTTGGATTTCCACCAGCAACGGACGCGTCCCCTCTTGGGTGGCCATCACACATGAACCCGGGACCTGCTGCTGATGACGAGACAAGAATAACGCGGACGGGTTGGAAACCCCACGTAAACCGCGATCAGTCATAGCAAACACACCCAGCTCATTTACCGCACCAAAACGGTTTTTAAATGCTCGGATTAAACGGTAAGAAGACTGCGAATCCCCCTCGAAGTACAACACCGTATCCACAATATGCTCCAACACCCGCGGCCCCGCTAAGGAACCGTCTTTAGTGACGTGACCAATCAACACCATCGCAATGCCATGTTGCTTAGCCAACCGCGTCAGCTGCGCCGCACACTCACGCACCTGTGATACGGAGCCAGGCGCCGCACTTAGCTGTGAGGAATATAGGGTTTGGATGGAGTCAATCACCGCTACTTTAGGTTGGCGCTCTAAAAGGGTTTGGGTAATATGCTCAAGCTGGATTTCCGCTAATAACTCTACCCCCTGTGTAGGGAGTTCTAAGCGTCGTGCTCGCAATGCCACCTGTTCGGCGGACTCCTCGCCCGTAACATAAAGCACAGGAACCACCGTAGCTAATGCCGACATAGCTTGTAACAGCAGGGTCGATTTACCCACCCCGGGGTCCCCGCCGATTAAAATTACCCCCCCATCAACCAACCCGCCTCCGAGGGCCCGGTCAAGCTCACTAAGCCCAGTAGGCTGACGAGGTAGCTCGCGAGCTTGCACATCTGATAGGCTCTGTACTGGAGAAGCTCCAGCAAGCGACTCATACCGGTTCACCGCTCCTGTCGCTTTAGCTGGCTCTAAAACAATTTCTTGCAAAGTATTCCATTGCTGACATTGTGAGCAGCGCCCCTCCCAACGGGGGCTCTCTGCCCCGCACTCGGTACAGACAAAAGCCGTTTTCGCTTTTTTGCTTGCAGTTTTACGAGTTGCCATACCCACTAACGCCCAATAAGACTGCTGCCACCATCAATCAACAGCTCCTGACCGGTAATATAAGCCGCCGCATCACTAAGAAAAAAAGCCACCGCGGCCGCAATCTCATCAGCCTGTGCCAAACGGCGCATAGGAATGCTGTTTAGCAAACGCTGCTCTCTTTCGCTGCCCTCGGGACAGTTTTGTCTAAACAAAGCGGTTTCTGTAGGCCCAGGCGAAATCGCATTGACCGTAATCCCATAGGGAGCAAGCTCTAGGGCCCACGTATTCGTACAGCCTAGTAAAGCGCTTTTAGCTGCCGCATAGCTGGTACGGTCATACGCCCCATGCGCGGCGCGGCTCGCAATATTAATGATACGACCCTCTTGACGGGCTTTCATAGAGGGAATAAAGGTTTGAGCAACTTGCACTGCCGCACGTACATTTAAGTCAAAGACCTGATAAAGGGTTTCTAAGTCTACCTCGCCAATGGGTTGAGGCATCACCGAGCCTACATTGTTGACTACCGCATCCACAGGGTATTTTTCCCGAAGCATCCGCAAGACCTCTTCGCTTTCGCCAGCGTTAGACAAATCACAAGCGTATAAATAACCCGGAAAATCAATATCCTGCGTGTGGCGAGCCAGCCCCACAACATGCGCTCCCAAATCAGCCAAATGCTGACTAATCGCCCAACCGATTCCTTTGGTGGCACCGGTCACTAGTACACATTTATTTTTCATCTTTTGTCCTATTACTCTATGATTTGGCGCGGAACTCGCGCTGCTACAGCACACAGTAGCTCATAGCCAATCGTGCCGGCCGCTTGGGCGACCTCGTCCACGGATGGACCATTTTGCCCCCATAACACTACCTGAGAGCCTACCTGTGCCGATGTGATATCAGTTAAATCCACCATTAGCATATCCATAGAAACGCGCCCCACTAAGCGCGTTAACTGCCCATCTACCATAATAGGGGTGCCACTGGGCGCATGACGAGGATAGCCATCGGCATAACCACACGCGACCACTCCTAGACGCATCGGCTTAGGACTAATGAAATGATGTCCATACCCTACCCCTTGATGGGCAGCAATATCGCGCACACTGATAATTTCAGCCATCAGGGTTTGCGCAGGTTGCAAGCCAAGTTCGTGGGCTGAAACCGCTGCAAACGGTGACGCGCCATATAAACAAACCCCTGGTCGTACCCATTGTTCGGTATGATCCGGTAAGTGCTGCTGCAACGAAGCGGTTAATGTTCCGGCCGAGTTACACACACTTATAGCACCTGGTAATGCGCCTGTTACTGTATTAAAACACAGTAATTGTTGATAAGTAATACTCGGATCATCATCAGCGCGAGCAAAATGGGTCATTTTCCCTAACGAGGAAATAACCCCTTCTTGTTGTAGCTCAAGCAAAGCCTGATACGCCCGCTCGAACTGCTCAGGTGCAAAACCCAAACGATTCATGCCTGTGTTGAGCTTTGCCATTACCGCTACAGGACGCCGCAAACGAGGAGCTTGCTTTAACCATGTGATCTGTTCCCAGTGGTGAATTACTGTTGTCAGCGTATACTCATCGAGTACGGCAAGGTCTTCTATCGAAAAAAAACCCTCTAGCAGCATAATCGGCTTGGTCCAACCTAGCTCGCGGCAGCGTATGGCTTCGTTGATGTCTAACAATGCCAACCCATCGGCTTGTGCAAAACCTTTAACTGCCTGATCAATGCCATGACCATATGCATTAGCCTTAATTACCGCCCATATAAACGGGGCCGGTCGCCCTAGCGGTGCTACTTGATGGTGCAAAGTAGAACGAATATGCGCTAAATTATGGCGCATTGCGGCAATAGAGATTTGGACAGCAATAGGACGAGGCATGAGACTACCTAAAAATTTCAAAATACTGAACTCGAATGCGGTTCATTTAACCGCATAATAAGATCTTAACGCAATGGTGATTTATACTCCCACTTATGTCTGTCGATCATTATGAAAATTTCCCCGTTGCCTCGTGGCTGCTGCCCAAGCACCTTCGGCAACCTATTACCCATATTTATTGGTTCTCTCGGAGCGCTGATGATATTGCCGACGAAGGCGATCACAGTGATAGCTGGCGTTTACAACAACTAGCGGCATACCGTGAAGCGCTTAGCCAGATCGAGCAGGGCAGCTTACATTTACCCCCCTCTGATCCACGCTATAAAATTTTTACACCTCTAGCGACGGTTATCGAGCAATACCAACTACCTGTTTATCTGTTTGCTGACTTACTCACAGCTTTCGAGCAAGACATTACAGTCAAACGCTACCAAAGCTATGAACAAATCCACCAATACTGTCGGCATTCCGCCGATCCAGTGGGGCGTATTCTACTGCACCTGTATCAAGAGCTACGCCCTGATAGTTTACGTATGTCGGACGCCATCTGTACTGGCTTACAATTAACCAACTTCTGGCAAGATGTTGCCATCGATTGGGAAAAAGATCGCGTTTATTTGCCGCTCGATGCGCTCAACGCACATCAGCTCGATGAAAGCTATATTCAACGACGTTGCCAGCAACAGCCCACAACCTCCCAACAAGACCTACAATGGCAACAGCTCATGCAAGAGCAGGTGCGCTACGCGCGTAGCCTGCTTGAGCAAGGTAAGCCCTTGGTTCAGCGCCTGCCTGGACGGATAGGCTTAGAATTAAAAATGATCATCTTAGGGGGGCTACGGATCCTAGAGCGTTTAGACCAAGTGCAATATGATGTATTCACTGCCCGCCCTAAGCTTGGCAAGGCAGATTGGTTACGCTTAGGTGGCCGTCTTTTATTCACACGCTTTTAATTTTTTCTCATTATGAGTCCAGACGAATACTGCCAAAACAAGGCGGCCCAAAGCGGCTCCAGTTTTTATTATGCGTTTTTATTTCTGCCTCCAGAGCGCCGTAAAGCAATTACGGCCTTGTATGCTTTTTGTCGTGAGGTCGATGATGTGGTTGATGAAACCCTTGAGCCTTCCGTCGCCCGCATGAAGCTTATTTGGTGGCGAGAGCAAGTTAATGCACTCTACAACAACCCAAAAGAGGCAACGCACCCTGTGATGCAGGCCCTCGCACCACATATTCATACTTATGACCTGAAAATGACAGAGCTGCTCGCGGTCATCGATGGTATGGAAATGGATTTGGATGAGGTCCGCTATCAAAACTGGGATGAGCTAAAAAACTATTGTTGGCATGTCGCCAGCGTCGTAGGACTGTTATCTGCAAAAATCTTTGGGCAAACCACCACACAAACCAGTGACTATGCCGTTAAGCTCGGGCTTGCTTTTCAGTTAACCAATATTATTCGCGATGTAGGGGATGATGCACGCCGTGGCCGCATTTATTTACCTATGGATGACCTAGATCGTTTTCAGGTACGCCCCGTAGAGATTCTCGATGCACAACATAGTGATCGCTTTGAGGCTTTAATGCGTTACCAAACAGAACGAGCATATGGACTCTACAAAGAAGCAATGCTCGCTTTACCTGAACAGGATCGACGTGCTCAACGCCCGGGTTTGCTGATGACGGCTATTTACTATGCGTTACTTGAAGAAATAGCCCGTGATCGCTGGGAAGTCTTAGACAAGCGAATCTCTTTGACACCTATCCGTAAATTTTGGTTAGCGTGGAAAACATGGGTAAGTGGCGGTAAACCTCTGATCAAAAAATTAAGTCGATGAATATTGCTATTATTGGCGCCGGATGGGCAGGCTGCGCGGCGGCTTGGCAAGCTCATAAGTTGGGCTATCGCGCCACCGTCTTTGAGGCAGCACCGATTATTGGGGGGCGTGCGCGCAAGCATTCCTCACAAGCTCTGGGTCAAATTGCTGACAATGGCCAGCATATTTTATTAGGCGCGTATCAAAGCACGCTTGCATTGATGCGTGAGCTTGATCTGGAACCCAAGCAGCATTTTCACCGCTTTGATTTAGATATCAGCAGCATGAAAGCAGACTTTTGTTTTCGTACTGCTGCCTTGCCTGCCCCGTGGCATTTGCTCGGCGCTCCTTTTCGGAGCCGAGGCGTCAAGTTCAGTGAGTTTTTACAACTACAACAGCTACAACGCTATTTAAAAAAACAGCGGTGGCAGGTCCAGCCTGGTACGACCGTTGCAGAGCTTTTGCAGCAGACGGGGCAATCCACTCGTTTAACCCAAAAGCTCTGGCACCCTTTGTGCGTAGCAGCGCTTAACACGCCCATTGAGCAAGCTTGCGCCCAGTTATTTGCCCATGTTTTACGTGATAGCTTAGGGGCAGACCGATCTGCCACCCAAATGCTTATCCCTTTACGTAATATGAGTGACCTATGGCCGCAGCGGGCTTTGCAACATGCCCGTATACATACTCGCCACCCTATCCGTGCTGTACAGAGACAGGGGCAACAGTACCTACTGGATGGGCAACCATTTGATGGGGTAATTATTGCAACCAATGCACCCTCTGCTTATCGCCTCCTGCAATCCCTGGATACTGAAAAACAAAAACTGGATTTTGCTAATCAAATTACATCCCTTGACTATAACCCCATCGCTACACTTTATTTAAAGCCCGAAAAACCGTGGGAGAATCCTCATGTTATGCGTATGCTCGATGAAGACCTACACGGCTTAGCGGCTGGGCAATGGGTGTTTAATCATGGCGCACTCAATAACAGCGAGCTTTATCCACTCATCGCCGTTACGATCAGCTACGCGAATCGTCTTCAGGGTCACGATAAAACAGAAATTGCTCGCGCTATCATTGCGCAGATCAACCATCAAAGCCCCTGGCCATTACCTACCATCACAGCGTTTGAACTCATTACTGAAAAACGAGCCACTTTCATTGCTAAACCCCATTTAAGCCGCCCCCATCCGCAAACACCTTGGCCAAATGTCTTGCTCGCTGGTGATTGGGTTCACAATGATTACCCTGCGGTTTTAGAGGGTGCAGTACGCAGTGGCATAATGGCTGCCAAGGCCTTACAGCCACACTAACCCATAAAAAAACCCCAACCTTTGACAAGATCGGGGTTTTGCGAAACAAAAAGCGCGGAGTGATCTACGCGTTCTGCAGCATGTAGGCTCGTACCTGCTCCACATCCGCATCCATGACCACCACGCGTTGGGGTAAGTCATTTAAGTGTTGCAAATGCTCGGGTACAGGGGCCGGTTGCCCAATGGCTTCCTCAATGGTTTCAGAAAACTTAGCTGGTAACGCGGTTTCTAATACCAACATGGGCACCCCAGGTTGCATATGGTCGCGTGCCACTTTGACCCCATCTGCCGTATGCGGATCAATAAGAACCTGCGTTTCGCGGTAAACCTGAGCAATCGTAGCAATACGATCCGCATGTGAGCTTTGGCCAGCTACAAAACCATACTCAGATTCGAAGCGGTCTTTAAGATGACTCAGATCAAAGTAACCCTGAGTCGCTAATTGGTCCCAAAGCGCACGCAAGGCATCAGGATCACGCCCTACTAAGTCGTACACAAAGCGCTCAAAGTTAGAAGCCCGTGAAATATCCATAGAGGGGCTAGAGGTAGCATAGGTATGGGCTGAATCGCGAGGGCGATAAATACCCGTGCGGAAAAATTCCTCGAGCACGTTATTTTCATTAGTCGCTAATACCAAGCGCGCAATGGGTAAACCCATCTGCCGTGCAATATGCCCAGCCAGAATATTGCCGAAATTACCGGATGGCACAGCAAAGGAAACCTGCTGATCCGCGCTATCGGTTGCACGCAGCCAACCCCAAAAATAATACACCACCTGTGCTGCAATGCGAGCCCAGTTAATGGAGTTCACAGCACCCAGTTGCATGGATTGTTTAAAATCCAAATCCCCTGCCAGCTGTTTGACAATATCCTGACAATCATCAAACACCCCTTTAACAGATAAGTTATGGATATTAGGATCTTGCAAAGAGTACATTTGGGCGCGTTGAAAATCGCTCATACGCCCATGGGGCGACAACATAAACACATTCACGCGCTTTTTGCCTCGGAGTGCGTACTCCGCCGCAGAGCCGGTATCACCTGAAGTGGCGCCCAAAATATTGATATGACTATCACGCTTTTCGAGCACGTACTCAAACACCTGCCCCAAAAACTGCATGGCCATGTCTTTAAAAGCAAGCGTTGGTCCCTGAGATAACCCAAGAAGCGCCATATCCCCCTGCAAGGGTTTTACCGGCACCATGGCCTCGCCCACATATAAGCTAGGATCATACGCTGCCTGCGTTAAAGCACGCAGGTCCTCGGCAGGAATATCATCCACAAATAACGACAGCACAGCAAAAGCCAGCTCAGCGTAGGATAGATCCCGCCATTGCGCTAAAGTCTGAGCGCTTACCTGAGGGTAATGCTCGGGAATTGCCAAGCCCCCATCGGGAGCAAGACCTTCGAGTAAAATATCACTAAACGCCTGTGGCGCCATACCGCCACGAGTAGAAACGTATTGCATTAGAGGCTCTCTACACGTAAACGGGTTACAGGAGAACGTACAAAGTCCAGCTTTTGTACTTTTAGAATCGCGTGGTCAATATCGCCCTCGCGTGCTTCATGTGTCAGGAAAATAATATCGGTTTCGTCATTGACGGCCGGCTCTTGGAACATAGAGCCAATCGAAATCCCAGCATCAGCCAAGATTCGTGCAATATCGGCCAGCACCCCAGGGCGGTCCGCCACGCGTAAACGCAAATAATAAGCCGACACAACATCAGCCATAGGCAGCACAGGGATATCTGCCATTGCATCTTGCTGGAAAGCCAAGTAAGGGACGCGGTGGTCATGGTCTGCGGTCAACAAACGCGCCACATCCACCAAATCGGCTACCACAGCTGAAGCCGTAGGTAGCTCACCAGCCCCAGCCCCATAGTAAACGGTTGAGCCCACCGCATCGCCATGTACCATGACAGCATTCATCGCCCCCTGAACATTTGCCAGCATGCTGGAAGAAGGAACCAAGGTCGGGTGAACCCGTAGTTCAATACCATTTTCACGGGAACGTGTAATACCGAGCAGTTTTACGGTATAGCCCAAACGCTCTGCATGAGCAATGTCTTCGGCTGAAAGTGTCGTAATGCCCTCGATATGCGCTTTAGAGAACTGGACTGGCACCCCAAAGGCCAAAGAAGACAAGAGGCTCAATTTATGAGCAGCATCTACTCCCTCGATATCAAAAGTCGGATCTGCTTCGGCATACCCCAAGCGTTGCGCATCGGCTAAGGCATCCGCAAAGGATAAGCCCCGGCTACGCATTTCAGAAAGAATAAAGTTTGTGGTGCCGTTAATAATACCCGCCACCCACTGTATACGGTTCGCGGTTAAGCCCTCGCGCATCGCTTTAATAATGGGAATCCCACCAGCGACTGCTGCCTCGAAGGCCACCATCACATTTTTTTCCTGTGCGGCGGCAAAAATAGCATTGCCGTGTGTAGCCAAGAGCGCTTTGTTCGCCGTGACCACATGCTTGCCCTGAGCAATGGCCTCCATGACCCAGTCTTTTGCTAGGCTCTCACCACCCACTAGCTCTACAACCACATCAATTTCGGGGTTGCGGACAATCTCCATCCCATCGGTAGTAATTTGAACCTGATCGCCAACCAATGCTTTGGCTTTAGCGACATCACGCACCGCTACTGCTACCACTTCGATACGACGACCCGCTCGACGCGCGATCTCATCCGCATTTTGATTGAGGACTTTCCATGTACCGCCCCCGACAACACCTAAACCAAGTAGGCCTACTTTGATTGGATTCATTTAAGCAACCCGTCCTTTCGGAACATATCTTTAATACCACGTATCGCTTGACGGATACGTTGTTCGTTTTCAATGAGTGCAAAACGCACATACTGGTCGCCGTATTCCCCAAAACCAATTCCGGGGGAAACGGCTACCTTGGCGTCCTGCAATAGACGTTTAGAAAATTCTAGAGAACCTTCTGCGAGATAATGATCTGGGATTTTGGCCCAAATATACATAGAAGCTTTTGGCACATCCACATTCCAGCCAATTTCCTGTAGACCTTTGGCTAGCACATCCCGACGACGCTTGTAGCTTTCGGTGATTTCTTTAACACAGTCTTGAGGCCCTTCGAGCGCGGTAATAGCCGCGACCTGAATAGGGGTAAACGTACCGTAGTCATGATAGCTTTTAATGCGAGCCAACGCATGGACCAGTTTTTCGTTACCAACCATAAAGCCAATACGCCAACCTGCCATATTATAGCTTTTACTCATGGTGAAAAACTCGACCGCCACATCACGCGCCCCTTCTACTTGTAAAATAGAAGGCGCCACATAACCATCAAAAGTGATATCCGCATAAGCCAAGTCATGCACCACCAAAATATCATGCTCTTTGGCCAACGCGACAATACGCTCAAAAAAGTCCAGTTCCACACACTGTGCTGTGGGGTTACTGGGAAAGCCCAAAATCATCATTTTAGGCTTAGGAATGGCTTCTTTAACGGCCCGCTCGATTTCCTCGAAAAAATCCACCCCGGGGATCATCGGCACGGAACGGATATTAGCCCCTGCAATCACCGCGCCATAAATATGAATAGGATAGCTAGGATTGGGAACCAATACCGTATCGCCACGATCCAATGTGGCTAACATCAAATGGGCAAGACCCTCTTTGGAGCCAATGGTAACAATCGCCTCGGTTTCGGGGTCAAGTTTGACCTGATAACGACGATCATACCAATCCACAATCGCTTTACGTAAACGAGGAATACCGCGCGACACGGAGTAACCATGGGTGTCAGGACGGCTTGAGGCCTCGACCAATTTGTCTACAATGTGCTGTGGAGTGGCACCATCAGGATTACCCATCGACATATCAATAATGTCTTCGCCGCGACGACGCGCCGCCATTTTGAGTTCGCCGGTAATATTAAAAACATAAGGTGGCAAACGATCTATGCGAGGAAAGCTACTCATGGGATTCCTTGGATGTGCAAAAATGAACAAAAGTCCGAATCAATTAGTGTAATCGAACCGAGACAAAGTGGAAAATCCACTCAACGAAAAGGGTCGGCTTTGCGTTATGATCAAGGTACGTATCATGGAGATTTATTGTGCATCTGCAAAAAGACACTAACCCTGCGCTCAATACAGTAACCGCCTATGGTGATGATTATATTGAAATCAATAAAACACGCCATCAACGCTCGATTTATTTCACACCAGAGGGGCAAATTTATGATCTAGGTATACAAAGCCCCTTTGATTTTACTACAGAGCTATTGCAAAAGATCACCGGTGTATGCGCCGCGGCCAAAAGCCCAATGGACTTTCTTGATCATGCTGCACCCCGCTTTGAAAACCCAGAGCAAATCGAGGTGTTATTGATCGGTACCGGAAAAACGCAACAACTTTTACCGCCTGAACTGTTACATGAGCTACTCAACGCTCGAGTGGGCGTGGAAGTCATGGACAGCCAAGCCGCCGCGCGCACGTATAATATTCTTATGTCAGAGGGCCGCCGTGTCGTTGCCGCACTGATTATTTAATCATTTCATGCAAAAAGGAAAATCATGTCCACCATTACCGTAGGTCAACCTATTCCCGCCTTTACTGCTGAAAGCACCCAAGGCACTATCGACTCCACTGCACTAAAAGGTCAAGCGTACGTTTTATACTTTTACCCACGCGACAACACACCGGGCTGCACAACCCAAGCGCAAAATTTCCGCGATCAGCTGCCCGAGTTTGAAAAACTGTCTGTAAAAATCATTGGGGTTTCTCGCGATAGCATGGGTTCGCACGAACGCTTTGCTACTAAGCAAGAGCTACCTTTTGCCCTAATTAGCGACCTAGATGAAGCGCTTTGTGAGCTGTTTGGTGTCATGAAAATGAAAAACATGTACGGTAAACAAGTACGAGGTATTGAGCGCAGCACTTTTTTAGTCAATGCGGATGGTGTGCTTGTTCAAGAATGGCGAGGTTTACGTGTACCAGGTCATGTGGATCAGGTACTAGAAGCCGCACGTCAACTCTAATTTTCTCGCGCTGCCCTACTGGCAGCGCTCTTACGGAGCTATCTTTATGCCCTTACCCACGTTGCCTTCAAAACTGGGGGCTACTTTAAGCGCAGACGAAATCAAACAGGCCCCTAAGGCCACCCCTCCTAAAAGCGTGCTCATGCCAGCTTCACCTACTTTGAGCACCCAAAGCGCCCAAACGGCTCCTAAAAAAGTAGTGTCTCCTGCACCTGCTAGCCAGGCTACAAATCCGCCTACAACACCACAGCCGACCGCACCCAAAGCAGTAGAAAATACGACTGCTGTTGCCTCAGTAGCTAATAAAAAACTATTTGTACTGGATACAAACGTCCTGCTGCATGATTCAAACTGCTTATTCAAGTTTGAAGAGCATGATGTGTTTATCCCCATGATCGTACTCGAAGAGTTAGATCATCAAAAAAAAGGCTTATCTGAAGTGGCTCGCAATGCACGGCAAGTCAGTCGCCATCTTGAAGCCCTGACTGCTGAGCACGACATTACACAAGGCATTGCTCTAAATAGTGCTGGTCACATAGAGGCCCGCGGACAACTCTTTTTTCAAACTACCGCTCTGAATGCTAAGCTGCCTATCCATTTACCAATGGGTGTGGCCGACAATGCCATTTTGCATGTGGTCCATGCGCTAAAACAGCAGCATCCCGACAAGCATGTAGTCATGGTGTCTAAAGACATTAACATGCGCTTAAAAGCCCGGGCACTGGGGATTCCCACCGAAGACTATAAGCATGACCATGTTCTCGATGACTCTGACCTTCTCTACGAGGGTGCGCGCGAGCTGCCAGAGGATTTTTGGCAAACGCACGGCAACCAAATGGAGTCGTGGCAACAAGGGGGGATCACTTTCTACAAAGTGCAAGGCCCACTTTGCGCCGAGCTAAGCGTCAATGAATTTGTCTATAGCGAACAAGAGCCCGGACTGGTCGCCCAGGTCAAGCAAGTCACCCACCACAAAGCGGTGCTAGCAACTATTCGGGACTACAGTCATAGCAAAAATAACGTCTGGGGGATTACAGCACGTAATCGCGAGCAAAACTTTGCGCTAAACCTGCTCATGAACCCCGACTGTGATTTTGTGTCACTGCTTGGTCAGGCAGGCACGGGAAAAACCCTGCTTGCTTTAGCGAGCGCCCTCACACAAACATTGGAAACCCAGCTTTATAACGAAATCATCATTACCCGCGCTACGGTGCCTGTTGGTGATGAGATCGGCTTTTTACCGGGTACCGAAGAGGAGAAAATGGCGCCATGGATGGGTGCCCTAGAAGACAACCTCGAGGTACTACATCTGGGTAACAATCGCCTCTCTGCACTCAATAATGACGCTAACCGCAACTCCACCATGGATATGATTCGTGCCCATATCAAAATCAAATCCATGAGTTTTATGCGGGGGCGCACATTTCAAAATAAATTCCTTATTATTGATGAGGCCCAAAACCTGACACCGAAGCAAATGAAAACCTTGGTCACGCGTGCTGGCCCTGGCACAAAAATCGTCTGCATGGGGAATATCGCACAAATTGATACACCATATCTAACCGAAGGGAGCTCAGGCTTAACCTATGTGGTGGATCGCTTTAAAGGCTGGCCTCATGCGGGGCACATTACTTTACAACGCGGTGAGCGTTCACGCCTTGCCGATTATGCGAACGAAGCCTTATGACGCACAACACTGTTTTACCCATCGGCATCACCATGGGAGATGCCGCTGGGATAGGCCCAGAGATTATTCTAAAGAGCTTTGCTGCCGGGCTCCCCTATCCTGCTGTAGTCTATGGTGATGCTCTCATTCTTAAGCAACAAGCCAAAGATTTGGGCATTGCTCTACCTATTATTTCCATTGCCTCCCCCCGTGATATCCCCGATCAAGGCATTGGCGTACTCAACCGCTGGCAGCCCTTACCTACTATCGCATATGGCCAAGTTCAAGCCCAAGCCGGACGTGGGGCCTATGAATACCTTTGTCATGCCATTGATGATGCCATCGCACAAAAAATCCGTGCTATTGTCACGGCGCCTTTACACAAGGATGCGCTTCTTGCTGGTGGAATTGACGCCCCGGGGCACACTGAAATTCTGGCTCAACGTACCGGCACCACGGATTTTGCAATGATGCTCAGCAACCCAGAGTTACGCGTCATATTAGTTACCATCCATGTGCCCATTACTGCTGTCAGCCCATTGCTCTCTATTGACAAAGAACTGCGTACCATTCGCTTGGCTCACCAAGCCTGTTTACAGGCAGGCATTAAACGCCCTCGAGTTGCGGTAGCTGGCCTTAACCCCCATGCCGGTGAAAATGGTCGCTTTGGTAATGAGGAGGCTCTATTTATTGAGCCGGCCATTCTCGCCGCTCGCAATGAGGGCATTGATGCTACCGGCCCATGGCCTGGGGACACGATTTTTATGCGCGCACGCCGTGGCGAGTTTGATATTGTGGTTGCGCAATACCATGACCAAGGCCTTATTCCCGTCAAATACCTAGGAGTGGAACAAGGCGTCAACACCACTATCGGACTTCCTTTTATACGCACCAGCGTAGATCATGGCACCGCTTATGATATTGCTGGACAAGGTATTGCAGACCCTACCTCTTTGCAAGTGGCATTTAGCACCGCTTTACAAATGACTCGGGGTGTTTCCCATCAGCCCTAGTCATGTAGAACCAATCTTATACGGGACTGTAGTTTAAGAACCGAGTACTTGCCCCTTGGAAGGCGACGCGTACCGTACCAATGGGGCCATTACGTTGCTTACCAATAATTAACTCTGCAGTCCCTTTATCTGGAGAGTCCGGATTATATACCTCGTCTCTATAGATGAACAAAATCAAATCCGCATCCTGCTCAATAGCCCCCGACTCTCGCAAATCTGACATGACGGGTCGTTTATTTGGCCGCTGCTCTAAACTACGGTTAAGCTGCGATAAAGCAATTAAGGGACAATTCAATTCACGTGCTAATCCTTTCAGCGCACGACTAATTTCCGAAATCTCTGTGGCTCGGTTTTCCGAACCAGAACTACCTGACATCAACTGCAAATAGTCAATAATAATTAGGCCTAATTGACCACATTGACGCGCTAAGCGTCGTGCTCTTGCCCTAACCTCCATAGCGGTTAAGCCTGGGCTTTCATCAATATAAATTTGTGCCTCTTGTACCTTTTTAACAGCGTGGGTTAAACGCGGCCAATCGTCTTCGGTCAATTTACCGGTGCGCATGCGATGTTGATCCAACATACCAACCGAGCCAACCATACGCATCGCAAGCTGCACCGCCCCCATCTCCATAGAAAAGACGGCAACGGGCAAACCCTGCTCAATGGCGATATGCTCACCAATGTTCATAGATAATGAGGTTTTACCCATAGAGGGGCGCCCCGCTACAATAATGAGGTCTCCAGGTTGCAACCCAGAGGTCATTCGGTCCAAATCCACAAAGCCTGTAGGCACCCCCGTGACCTCGGAGTCTCCCTCTCGATGATACAGCTCATCAATACGCTCTACCACCTGCGCTAATAAAGGCTGAATATCCTGAAAACCTTTATTACCCTTGGCTCCCTCCTGAGCAATCTGAAATACGCGCGCCTCAGCATCGTCCAATATCTGACGCGCCTCTTTGCCCTGAGGGTTAAATGCCGCCGACGCAATGTCATCCGCCACGGAAACCAGTTTACGCAACATGGATTTTTCCCGTACGATTTCTGCGTAGCGGCGAATATTGGCAGCAGAAGGAGTGTTATGTGCTAAAGCGTTTAGGTAGCTCAGCCCACCTGCCTCTTCGTCTTTGCCCGCATTGGACAAGGACTCATAAACAGTAATTACATCAGCCGGTCGTGCTAAGCCAATAAGGCGGGTAATATGCTGCCAGATGATACGATGATCAAAACGGTAAAAATCGTCATCAGAGATGATATCGGCAATGCGATCCCATGCAGCATTATCCAGCAACAGCCCACCTAAAACAGATTGCTCTGCCTCAATAGAATGAGGCGGTACACGTAAATAATCTAAGCCAGTATCAGTAGCTACAGGACTGTTTTCTATCATAAGACCTCTAATAACAAATAAAAAAAGCCGGTTTGCACCGGCTTTTTAGATCGGTACAGGAATACTGTACCATGCTTAAACCATTTTGGAATTAAGCCATTTCGCCCACTACAGCAACAGTAACCTCTACTGCTACGTCAGGGTGTAAAACGATTTGTACAGGGTACTCGCCAACTGCCTTAAAAGGACCTTCGGGTAAACGAACCTGTGCCTTAACAATCGTATCAAAGCCTTGAGCATTCAATGCAGCGGCGATATCCATGTTGGTAACAGAACCAAACAAACGACCATCTACACCTGCTTTTTGAGTGATCTCAACACGCAAATCGTTAAGTTTAGTGGCAAGCGCCTGTGCAGCGGCCAAACGCTCGGCTTGAGCTTGTTCTAGCTCAGCACGACGAGCTTCGAATTCGGCGATGGCTTCAGGCGTAGCACGACGAGCCATTTTTTGAGGAATCAAGTAGTTACGTGCATAACCATTACGTACACGTACCACATCACCCAAATCACCGAGGTTGACGACTTTTTCGAGCAAAATTACTTGCATGATAATCCCCCAGATTATTTGTGGTTGTCAGTGTAAGGCAACAAAGCCAAGAAACGTGCACGCTTGATAGCGGTATCAAGTTGACGCTGATAGTTTGCTTTTGTGCCAGTTAAACGAGCAGGAATGATCTTGCCGTTTTCTTGGATGAAATCACGCAAAGTATCTAAATCTTTGTAATCGATCTCTTTAACACCGGCCACGGTAAAGCGGCAGAATTTGCGACGTTTAAATAGGGGGTTTTGTTGACCAAAACGACGGCGGCGATCTTTGCCTTTACGAGCGAAAGCCATAATTAACCTCTCTTGAATTCAGTAAAACGGCAGGAGCCGTTATGTTTTTTACACTAGCGCACTAGGTGGAGCGTTTAGGTTTTGAAACTCTTGAATGTGCAAAACTAAGCGCGACGATGATTTACGCAAGGGGGCAATAAAGCCCTGAATCTGTAAAAACGATCCAATAGGTACAGCGGCCAAATAATTTGCCACATCTCCCATCGCAATGGCCTCTACGCTAAAATCGAGCTGGCGCTGAATAGCGGCTTGCTCGACCACAGATTGATGCTGTAGTGTTATTTCGCAAACAGCAATACCTGCGGGGGTATAACGTAAGGGCTGCGCTTGTAGTACCTGCCCTTGGATGTGTAAATCGTTCACCTAATCCCTAGTAATTAGTCTTCGGACTGTTCGTCCTCGTCCTCGTCTTCTTCGGTAGTGTGCTCAGCACGTGTATCCGCTGTGTTGGATTTGCGGTTTTCTTCGCGCTCTACGGATTTCATCATAACCGAAGGACCCTCGGGAGCATCTTTGATTTTGGCGATCAAGTAACGCAAAATAGCGTCATTGTAGCGGAAAGAGTGCTCTAGCTCGTCCAGAGTGGACTGACCTACTTCGATGTTAATGCAGACGTAGTGGGCTTTAACCAATTTTTGGATTGGGTAAGCCAACTGACGACGACCCCAGTCTTCTAGACGGTGGACTTTACCGCCTTCGCTGGTGATAATGGCTTCGTAGCGCTCGATCATGGCGGGCACTTGCTCGCTTTGATCGGGGTGTACAATAAACACTACTTCGTAGTGACGCATGTATAACTCCTTGTGGATATCGCTCTAAAATTTGAGCCTAGATAGCCCGACCCACTTATGGATTCGAGCAAAGAATAAAGCGTTTAATTATAAAACCAAAAAGCGCTCTGTGCAAGTAAGCACGAGCGCTTTTTTAATAACAGCAAAAAATGTAGCTAGCCCTCAACAACAGCATATGCTGAATGATTATGAATGGACTCAAAGTTTTCGGCTTCGATACGATAGCCTTCTATCCCAGGCATAGCAGCCACAGCAACCGCCACATCTCGTACTAAGTCTTCGACAAACTTTGGGTTTTCATAAGCACGCTCTGTGACGTATTTTTCGTCTGTGCGCTTTAGCAAACCCCATAGCTCACATGACGCTTGGGCCTCAATGGTTTGAATCAATGCATTTAAATCCAAATGCTCTGGATGCGCCACGACAGAAACAGTAATGTGAGAGCGCTGATTATGCGCCCCATATTTTGAAATTGCCTTAGAGCAAGGACACAAGCTTGTTACAGGCACCAACACCGTAAGCTCAAACTGCACATCAGCTTGACCGTCTACGGTAGCCACAGCATTTGCACTCCAACTCACCTGATAGTCCAACAGGCTTCCGACCTCGGAAACAGGTGCTTTTTTGTGCATAAAATACGGGAAGGACGCGGAGACATCGCCTTCGGTAGCATTGAGCAACCCTAGCATTTCTCCTGTCATTTGACAAAACCCCTGCATGGTTAACGGCGAAGCACGATGCTTTTCGAGCAATTCTAAAAAGCGCGACATATGCGTGCCTTTTTCCTCGGCCGGCAAAGCTACTGTTAGCTCCCACTCGGCCACCGTTGGCATGGTTTCTGTGCCATTATCCACCAAAAGCGGATAGCTTACATCCCGCACCCCTACTTTTTGAATAGGAATACGACGCGTATCCACGCTACTTTGGACATCTGGCATGCTTTCTACAGGAGTAGTCAAAGTCGACATAATCGGTTCCGGTCTGCGTCAGCGACGCTTCTATAAATGATAATCAGTACAACTATTATGAAACAATTGAAGCCTAAAACATAAGATACCCCCAATCATTGAGGGCATTTAATTAGTTCTGATTGGCTAACAAATCGGTAAAACGAGATTGAATGCGCTCGGCAATGCTTTCGCTATCTAAGCCAATTTCAGCATGTAGCTGCTTTTGTTCGCCATGATCAATAAACCGGTCAGGGTAACCCAATAACAACGTTGGGACATTAGCTTGAGCTTGGCTCAGGTATTCCAACACAGCGCTGCCGGCCCCGCCCATCACACAGCCATCCTCTAGCGTCACAATGGCTTGATGGCTTTGTAAGAGCGAATCAATGAGCGCCGTATCCAAAGGCTTCACAAAACGCATATCCACCAAGGTCAAATCCAATTGCTCCGCTACAGCCTTGGCATTATGCAATAACGTACCAAACGCTAAGATCGCAATTTTCTGACCCTGACGGCGAACCACCCCTTTGCCTACAGGCACCGTTGTTAAGTCAGCGGTGACCTCTGCCCCACAGCCTGCACCACGCGGATAACGCACAGAGCTAGGCCCTGTATGCTGATAACAGGTATTTAGCAGCAAACGAGTTTCATTTTCATCAGAAGGGGTGCTAATCACCATGTTCGGGATACAACGCAAATAAGCAATATCATAATTTCCCGCATGGGTAGCCCCATCCGCCCCTACCAGGCCCGCACGATCTAAGGCAAACGTGACATCTAAGTCTTGCAACGCCACATCATGAATGAGCTGGTCATAACCCCGTTGTAAAAATGTGGAGTAAATCGCTACCACTGGCTTGAGCTGCTCACAAGCCAACCCCGCCGCAAACGTGACCGCATGTTGCTCTGCGATGCCCACATCAAAATATCGCTGCGGGAACTGTTTTTCAAACGCCACCATGCCACTGCCCTCTCGCATGGCGGGAGTTATACCTATTAATCTCTCGTCCGCTGCAGCTTGGTCACACAACCACTGACCAAACACCTGTGTAAACGTTTGAGGCGCTGGCACGGACGATTTAACAATACCCTGCTTTGGATCAAAGCGACCCGGTCCGTGATACAAAACAGGATCGGCTTCGGCACGCTGATAACCATGTCCTTTTTTAGTGACCACATGTAAAAACTGCAAACCGCCGAGCTCGCGCAAGTTTTCTAAAGTAGGGATTAAGGAGTCTAAGTCATGGCCATCAATAGGTCCGACATAATTAAAGCCGAGCTCCTCGAACAAGGTAGCCGGGGTCAATACACCTTTGGCGTGACCTTCGAAACGGCGCGCTAGCTCCAGCATGGGGGGCATATGCTGAAGCACTGCCTTACCCATATTTTTAGCTTTGGCATAAAACTGCCCAGACATCAAGCGAGCAAAGTACCGATTAAGCGCCCCCACTGGCGGCGAAATCGACATATCGTTGTCATTTAATACCACCAGCATATTAATGCCTGGGGTGACCCCTGCATTGTTTAGGGCTTCAAAGGCCATGCCCGCGGTCATGGCACCGTCTCCAATTACGGCAATATGCTGACGCTGCACGCCCTGGTTACGCGAAGCCACAGCCATTCCTAAAGCTGCTGAAATCGAGGTTGAGGAATGCGCCGTACCAAAGTCATCGTATTCGGATTCAGAGCGCTTTGGAAAGCCTGATATCCCCCCATACTGGCGCAAAGAAGCCATTTGCTCGCGGCGCCCTGTCAATATCTTATGGGGATAAGACTGATGCCCAACGTCCCACACAATGCGGTCATGCGGGGTATTAAATACATAGTGAAGCGCCACAGTAAGCTCTACTGTGCCCAGGTTGGAAGAAAGGTGTCCCCCAGTGCGAGCCACCGACTGCAAGATATATTCACGCAGCTGGGTCGCGATCTGATCGAGATCAGCGCGTTTTAGGGCGCGCAGATCATGAGGAGACTGGATATGCTGCAAAGATACATTAGCCATACGATTGTGAGAGTGGGGCAAAAATAGGCGCTACAGCGCCTAAGAATAATTAGAATAAAGCCTATTGTAGACGCATTTGGGCTCAGTGCGACAAGTGCTAATGATTTCTATCCACAATAAAGTTTGCTAAAAGCTGTAGACTTTGCGCACCATTACCCAGTGGCAATATGGCTTTATGTGCTTGGTCTTTTAGCTCTGCTAACAACTGCCGCGAGGCTTCAAGCCCCATCACTGAGACATATGTGGGTTTGTTATCCGCTGCGTCTTTCCCTGCTGTTTTCCCAAGGGTGGCGGTGTCCGCCGTCACATCTAAAATGTCGTCGACCACCTGAAAAGCCAAGCCAACCGCTTGCGCGTATTCGGTTAAGCGCTGACGCACGGGAGAACTGGCCCCGGCAACAATCCCGCCCAACAGTACGGAAACCTCGAGCATAGCCCCGGTTTTCATGCGGTGCATTTGACGCAATTCCTCTAGCGACAAGTGTTTATCTACGCTAGCACAGTCAATGGCTTGACCACCCACCATACCTAAACTACCCGAGGCTTTAGCCAAAGCAGCAACAGCCTGAATCACTAAAGCTGGGGCGATAGGCATCGTTGCCAAAAACTCAAAAGCTAAAGGCTGCAACGCATCGCCCACCAGCATAGCAGTGGCCTCATCATACGCCACATGCACTGTAGGACGCCCGCGGCGCAACTCATCATCATCCATACAGGGTAGGTCATCATGCACGAGTGAGTAGGCATGGATTAACTCTACTGCTGCTGCAGCATGATCCAACGCTTTAATTTGAGCACTGCTTAATTCGGCATTTTGTACAGCCGCCTCGCCTGCGGCATATACCAAAGCAGCGCGTACCCGTTTTCCACCTCCTAGTACGGCATAACGCATCGCCTCATGCAAAACGGCAGGGGTGGTTTCTGCCATTGGCATGTTTTGTTCCAAGAAATGCGCTACGCGCTCAATATGCTGCTCTAACCATTGCTGGTTTTGTTCTTTGTTGGGCATAGGTTAATCCTGATCGGTATCGATATCGGTAAGTGGGCGCATAAACTGGCCCTGCAAGACCTGTACCTGTTGTTCCACTTCGTCTAAGCGCTTTTGACAGATTTGTGCTAGCTGCACACCCTGCTGATAAGCAGCCAGCGACTGCTCCAACGCCAACTCCCCACTTTCCATGCGGGTAACGATCTGCTCTAACGCTGCCAATGCCTGTTCAAAATTTTGTGGCAGCGAATCATCCGGAGTGAATTCAGACATAGTAACGGAGTCCAAAATTGCTATAACGGTATCCATTGTACCTAGGATTGGATAAAGACAAAGCGAGAGATTTATCTCTGGGCAGTCGCTCGAGGACGTGACGCATCTGTAATCCACTCGCTCCAAGAGCCTGGGTACAGCACAGAGCCACTTAAACCCGCTAATTCCATCGCAAATAGATTATGACAAGCCGTAATACCGGACCCACAATAATGCACCACCTGCTCGGCCGGTATATTGCCCAGCAGCTGCTCAAACTCGGCTCGTAGCTGCTGCGGCTGTTTAAAGCAGCCATCCTCTTGCAAGTTAAATGCAGTAGGACGGTTAAGCGCTCCAGGGATATGGCCCGCCACAGGGTCTATAGGCTCCATCTCCCCCCGATAACGCGGCTCGGCACGGGCATCGACCAACGTCCAGCACGGCTGGGCTAACTGCGCTAAAATTTGCGATGCCGTAACGGTAGGCTGTTTAGGCTCAGGCATACCCGGTTTGCGAGTACGCGGCACAGGCGGTAATGCCAACTGTGTATCAGTCACCCCCCCTGCGGCTAACCATGCTTGCCACCCCCCATCTAAAATACGTACCCGCTCAAAGCCCGCCCAGCGCAATAGCCACCATGTACGTGCTGCCATATGTGCTTGACTCGCATCATAAACCACAATAGGGGTATCTGGTTTTAGCCCATACTGCTGCATCAGTTGAGAAAAAACCGCCAAATCAGGTAGGGGGTGACGCCCATTCGTACCCGTTTTTTCCCCCACCAGCTCGGCTTCATTATCTAAAAAATAAGCACCGGGTATATGCGCCTGAAGATATTGCTGGCGCCCTAATCGATGTTGGTGCAAATCATGGCGCACATCAAAAATAATGATGTCAGGTTCGTGTAATAAGGCCTGGAGCTCTTGAGCGCGAATAAGTAGTTCAGACATTGACTATCCTTTTTGACTGATGGTTTCCGCAGATGCTTGACCACGCATAATACGATCTTCTGTATAAGTACGCCAAGCAGAGATCAATCCAGACACAATAATTAAGGCCATTCCCCCCCAAGCCATTACATCAGGAAGATCTCCCCACACCACAATACCTAATAGCGCAGCAAAAATAATGGTTGAGTATTGCAGAACTGCAGTTAATAAGGCAGAGCCCAATCCAAAGGCGCGCGTCATCGCTAACTGCCCAAATAGACCACTTACCCCTACCCCTATCAAAGCTAAATACGCCTGCCAGCCCAAGGTTGGCCAACCCAACACCATCAATGTCACTCCCCCACTTATACAAACAAAAGTAGAAAAAATAAACACGGTGCGCCACTCCGGCTCACCCAAACGACCAAGTTGACGGATCTGCATCATTGCCACCGCCGCACAAGCCCCTGCCATCAAGCCCAGCAGCGCATAAGGTAGCTGCTCTGCATGCAAACTAGGACGTAACACGGCTACCACCCCTAAAAAACCAAACATCACCGCAATGATGCGAATCGGATCACGCTGTGTGCCACCAAAAAGCAGCATCCAAAAACCAATAAATAAGGGCGCGGTATAATTTAGACTGATGGCCGTTGAGAGTGGCAACATGGATAAAGCCATAAACCCTAGCCACATCGAGGTCACGCCAAAGCCATTTCGCAGCAAATGTGCTTTCCAGCTTTTGGGACGCAAGCTTTTTTTATGGTATTGCGTCCATAAAAACAATAAAATAACAGAGGGAATGCCTCGGAAAAGTATAATCTGCGGCATGTTAGCATCGTAGTCGGAAGCCAATTTCACACAGGCTCCCATCAACGCAAACATCGCACATGCCACCAACATCCATAACGACTGCATGCAATAATGACCTTATGAGTGGGCGTAAATCTCATACTATACTCTGCGCCCTTGTAAAAGATACAATTAGCCTCAGTTTATCAATCAACCATCGGACACTGTGGCGTTTTCGCCCGATATGTTTTATCACGCTATAGGAAGTACGCATGAAGCGCATTTTTTTATTTTTAGCCACTAACTTAGCGGTGATTGTGGTCATGAGCATTATTTTAAATTTGCTCGGTGCCAATCGCTTTTTAGCTGGCTCAGGCATCAACGTGCCGCAGCTATTAATTTTTTCATTAGTTGTGGGCTTTACTGGCTCCTTCATTTCCTTGCTCATGAGCAAATGGATGGCAAAGCAAAGTACCGGCGCCTATGTCATCGATCCAAACAATCCTCGTAACCAACAAGAAGCCTGGCTTGTCAGCACGGTACATCAGTTAGCAGACAATGCTGGTATTGGACGCCCCGAAGTCGCTATCTACGAAGGCGAGCCTAATGCTTTTGCTACCGGGGCCTTTAAAAACGATGCGCTGGTGGCGGTTTCTACTGGCTTGCTCGCCACCATGAATCAAGAAGAGATCGCCGCTGTACTAGGCCACGAGGTTGCCCACGTCGCCAATGGCGATATGGTCACCCTCACGCTTATTCAAGGTGTGGTGAACACTTTTGTGGTGTTTTTTGCTCGTATTGTGGGCTACTTTGTCGATCGCGTCTTGCTTAAAAATGATCGGGACGGCGTGGGGCCAGGCTATTATGCAGCGGTCATTGTCTGTGAGATTCTCTTTGGTGTCTTGGCTTCAATGATCGTGGCGTGGTTCTCACGCTTACGTGAATACCGAGCCGACGCTGGTGCAGCGCAACTCTTAGGCTCACCCCGCCCCATGATCAATGCTCTTGCCCGCTTAGGGGGGATCGAGACCTCGGATCTACCCAAATCCTTTGAAGCAGCAGGTATTGCCGGAGGCCGTTCTTTAGGTGCGCTCTTTGCCTCGCATCCTCCTATCGAAGACCGGATTCGAGCCCTACAACAGCACTAACCCTCAACAAAAAAGCCGCTTCTAAAAGCGGCTTTTTCTTAATGAGCTTGTCCCCAATTATCCCCCACCCCAACATCAGCCACCAAAGGCACTGCCAATGTGGCAACGGAGCACATTAACTCAGGTAAATGTTTTTGTAATAAAGGCACCTCTTCTTCAGGGGCGTCAAACACCAGCTCATCATGAACCTGCATCACCATTTTCGTTTTCAGCTGTTGTTGATCCAACCATTGCTGCACGGCTACCATCGCCATTTTAATCAAATCAGCCGCTGTTCCTTGCATAGGTGCATTAATAGCAGCTCGCTGCGCCCCTGCGGCACGTGCTCCTTTAGCGTGAATTTCTGGAAAATACAAACGTCGCCCGAATACCGTTTCTACATAGCCCTGCTCCTTTGCCAAGGCTTTGATATTTTCCATATATTGGGCCACCCCTGGGTAACGGGCAAAGTAACGATCAATATAAGACTTGGCCGCCGCATTCGTGATCCCCAGGCTTTTGGCTAAGCCATATTGCCCCATGCCATAAATCAAACCAAAGTTAATGGCTTTGGCCGCATGGCGCTGCTCTGCTGTAACCTGATCTTCCTCAATATGAAAAATCTCCGCTGCAGTAGCTCGGTGCACATCCCCCCCTTGCGCGAATACTTTTTGTAAGTTTTTGTCTCCAGACACATGCGCCATAATGCGCAGTTCAATTTGCGAATAGTCCGCCGCAACCACCTTGCCTTGAGCTCCAACAAAAGCATCTCGAACCTGTCTGCCCTCGGGCGTGCGTACAGGGATATTTTGTAAATTAGGATCTGACGAAGCCAAACGACCAGTAATCACAGCCGCCTGAGCATAACGTGTATGTACCCGACCAGTATTGGGATCCACCATTTTAGGCAGCTTGTCAGTATAGGTGGATTTCAGCTTAGCAATACCACGATATGCTAATAGGATCTTAGGCAAAGGATAATCCAATGCCAGCTCCTGTAAAACATCCTCGCTGGTTGAGGGCGCCCCACCTGCAGTTTTACGTACAACCGGTATGCCCATTTTCTCAAAAAGAATCTCCCCAACTTGTTTAGGCGAGTTCATATTAAATGGCTGCTCTGCTAAAGCATAAGCCTGCTGCTCTAAGTCAACCAAACGCTGACCCAAGTCTTGGCTTTGCTTCTGTAGCAATGCGGTATCAATTGCTACACCATTGCGCTCTACTGTTGTTAACACCTCGGACGTTTTTAGCTCTAGCTGATAAATACGCTCTAGCCCTTCGTGATTTTTAACCTGTGGACGTAAGACACGGTGCAAGCGCCATGTCATATCCGCATCCTCACACGCATAATGGGCTGCTACATCCACAGCGACCTCATCAAAGCCTATTTGCTTAGCGCCTTTACCACAAATGGACTCATACGATGTCCCTGTCACACCAAGCCAACGCTGCATAAGGTCTTCCATATTGACACGTTGGTGCGCTTGCAATACATAAGCTTGCAGCATGGTGTCCTCGGCAATGCCAGCCAACGTAATCCCCTCGTTCGCAAAAACGTGTGCGTCATATTTAGCATTGTGTAAAAGCTTTGCTGCCTTCGAGGAGGTAAGCCACGGTTTAAGTTGTTCTAACACCCATGCTTTATCGAGCTGTTGCACTTGATCTGGACCACGGTGCGCCAACGGGATATAACATGCTTGGCCCGGCTCCACCGAAAAAGACAAGCCCACTAAGCGCGCTTGCATTGGATCTAATGAGGTGGTTTCCGTATCCAAAGCCACTAGTTCAGCTTGCTGCAATTTATCCACCCATTGCAAAAACTCCGCTTTATCTAGCAGCGTGCGGTAATCCGTCGAAGTAATCGTTAATACCGGTACCGCTTCTGCAGCGGCTTGTGGCGCAGAGGGAGCCGCAGAAGCTTTACTGCGATCTTGGGTGGGTAATTGGTCTTCATTGCCCGTCAGCTCTCGCAACCAGGTTCTAAAACCATATTCATTAAAATAATGCTCTAGTTTGGCCGTGTCTTGGGCTCGCGGTGCTAAGTGCGTAATATCGGTAATTGTCTCAGGCAGCTCGCAATCACACTTAATAGTCACCAGCTGGCGAGTTAGCTCAAAATTAGGGATAAAATCACGTAAATTATTACCCGCTACCCCTTTGATTTCATCAGCGTGGGCAATTAGATTATCCAAGCTCTGGTATTGGTTAATCCATTTAGCAGCTGTTTTGGGCCCTACCTTAGGCACGCCGGGGATATTATCAGAGGTATCTCCCATCAGCATTAAATAATCAATAATCTGTTCAGGCTTTACCCCATACTTTTGTATTACTCCCTCCACATCCAACCGTTCATCTTTCATCGTATCTATTAGCTCAATGTTTTCGTTTACTAATTGAGCTAAATCCTTATCACCGGTGGAAATGATGGTATGCACGCCCTTGGCGCTGGCTTTGCAAGCTAAGGTCCCAATCACATCGTCCGCCTCTACCCCTGGGATACACAGTAAAGGCCACCCCATTGCTTGTATAATCTGATGCAAAGGGGCAACTTGTTGGGCTAAATCCTCGGGCATGGATTCGCGCTGAGCCTTATATTCCGTATACAATTCATCTCGGAAGGTTTTACCCTTAGCGTCAAACACACAAGCCATATAATCCGCATCAATGTCTTGCAGAAGCTTGCGTAGCATATTGATCACACCATACATGGCACCCGTGGGTTCACCACGTGCGTTCGTTAAATTACTACGCAACATTGCATAATACGCACGATATAAATAACTGGACCCATCAACTAGCAACAAGGTTTTTTTCATGTCTAATAATAAAATTGTTCGTTTACCTGCATCGATGCAAATCCCCACCATCAGCAAAGAACTGCACACAGCTGCAGATACTTTACAGGAAATCGGTTGGGGTGTAAGTGTTTTTGGTAGCGCTCGCATTAAGCCAGAGCATAAATACTACCAATTAGCCGAAGAACTAGGACAGCGCTTAGCCAACGCCGGCTATCCTGTGATTGCCGGCGGCGGCCCTGGCATTATGGAGGCAGCCAACAAAGGCGCCTATGAAGCAGGCGGCAAAAGTGTTGGTCTAAATATACGCCTACCCCGTGAAACCTCTAATAACCCTTATCAAACTCATAGCTTACAGTTTGAATACTTTTATTCGCGCAAGGCCACCTTTTTTATGCATAGCGCGGCATATATTGCCCTGCCTGGTGGTTTTGGAACCCTAGATGAGCTGTTTGAAGCTATCACCCTTGTGCAAACGCGTAAAAATCCGCCTGCTCCTATTGTACTCGTCGGCTCTGAGTTTTGGTCAGGCTTGGTCCAGTGGGTAAAAGATCAGTTAATTCCCCATGCGTTTATCTCGCCAAATGACGTAAACTTAGTCACAATTACGGATGACTTAGATGAAGTGATGGATATTGTGAATGCTTGCTGTTCGCAAATCGTTTCTGAAAGCGATAAAGCACCAGCTCTTCCTCAAGAAACGCCCTACACCAAGGATTAATGATGAGAAAACATATAACACGCCTATTGGCTGCGACTTTATTTTCTGTCGCCTCCCTAGCACAGGCTAGCGACTTTAAAGAAATTCGTATTGCCACAGAGGCCGGCTACCCGCCTTTTGAATATATCGCTCCCAACGGCGAGCTCCAAGGCTTTAATATTGATATTGGCAATGAAATCTGTAAACGCCTAGAAGCCAAATGTGTTTGGATTGACCAGTCTTTTGATAGCCTAATCCCAGGCTTACAAGCACGTAAGTTTGACCTGGCGAACTCCACGATGACGGCGACCGACGCTAGACGCAAAGTCATTGATTTTTCATCCCCGTTGTACATCGTTGCCTCGCGCTTGGTTGCACACAAAGATAAACCTTTAGAACCCACGGCAGAGTCCTTAAAGGGGCTACGTGTTGGCGTACAACAGGGGACCACCATGGAAACCTATGCTCGCAAAGAGTGGGCACCTAAAGGGGTTCAGATCATTGCTTACCCAAGCTACACCAATGCGTTTACCGACTTGGCGGCGGGCCGTATTGATGCTTCCTTCCAAGAAGCCCCCAATGCGGTAAACGGCTTTTTAGATAAACCCGAAGGTGCTGATTTTCAACTTACGGGCGACACTATTAAAGATAGTGCTATTTTAAATGAGCCCATCGCCATTGGCTTACGTAAAGGAAATAAAAAGCTTAAAGCAGCGGTTGATGAAGCCATTCAAGCGATGCTGACTGATGACACAATCCAACAGCTTAGCCAAAAATACTTCGAGCCAAATACCATCGAGTTCCCCTCTGGTAAATAACTCCCGTATAATCAATCACTTTTACTATAAAACCCGTTTTATGCGGGTTTTATACTGTCTTTAGCTTTTATTACTTTTTCACATGTTCTTAATGGGTTATGGCCCGCAACTGGTCGCGGGAACATGGGAAACCATTAAATTAGCAATACTCTCTTTGATAGTAGCCGTAGTATTAGGCTTAATCGCCGCAAGCGCCAAACTATCAAAAAACTGGCTCGCTCGTACTCTGGCTGCCTGCTACACCACGCTAATTCGCGGTATCCCTGACTTGGTTTTACTGCTGCTGATTTTTTTCAGTATGCAAATGTACCTCAATGAGCTTACGGATTTACTCCATTTACCGTATATCGATATTGAGCCTTTTACCGCTGGGGTACTCACCCTTGGATTTATCTATGGCGCTTACTTTACCGAAACATTCCGCGGTGCGTTCATGGCCATCCCCCCCGGCCAAGACGAGGCCGCGATCGCTTATGGCCTAACCCGCTGGCAACGTTTCCACCGCATTCAGTTTCCACAAATGATGCGCCATGCTATCCCCGGCCTAGGAAATAACTGGCAGGTACTACTAAAAGCCACAGCGCTGGTCTCGCTCATCGGACTTAACGACCTTGTCAAGGTGGCACAAAATGCGGGCAATGTCACCTTTAAAGTGTTTTTGTTTATCAGCATTACTGCCCTGATTTACTTAGCACTCACTACGGTCTCTAATGGGGTGTTGTACCTTTTAGAAAAACGCTATTCCGTTGGGGTAAAACAGGCTGAGTTATGAATACCGTTATCGAAGAATTTTGGCAGGCCTATCTTTACTCTAGCAATGGGCAGCTATCGGGGCTTGCGATTACACTGTGGCTGCTGTCTATTTCCTTAGCCATTGGCTTTGTGCTATCCCTATTTATGGCCATTGGCCGCAACTCCGCTCGCCCTTATATCGCTAAGCCTATTTGGCTCTTTACCTATGTGTTTCGGGGCACACCTTTATATGTACAGATCCTTTTTATTTATACAGGGATGTACAGCCTAGAGCTCGTCAAACAAACCCCCGCACTAAATGCTTTTTTTCAAAGTGGTTTTAATTGCATGGTATTGGCTTTGGTACTAAATAACGTAGCCTATACCACAGAAATTTTTGCCGGAGCGATTCGCCAAACTCCCGCCGGAGAAATTGAAGCCGCTCGTGCCTATGGCATGAAAAAAAGTACGATGTATCGTCGTATTATTTTGCCTTCCGCTTTGCGTCGAGCGCTACCCGCTTATAGCAATGAGGTCATTTTAATGCTTCACGCTACCTCGTTGGCTTTCACGGCTACTGTACCCGACATTTTAAAAATAGCTCGTGACGCGAACTCTGCCACCTATGAAACCTTTGCCTCTTATGGCTTAGCGGCATTGATTTATTTAGTGATTTCTTTTATTTTTGTTGGCATTTTTCGTTTATTAGAAAAGCGCTTACTCCTTCCTCTTCAGCCTCACACCCATTAAGTCATGTCCACCAGTCCTAAACTTACTGTTCATAATATTCATAAAAGCTACGCCGATCACCATGTGCTCAAAGGCGTATCCTTAAGCGCACAGGCAGGCGATGTGATTTCCATCATTGGCTCAAGTGGTTCTGGAAAAAGTACCTTTTTGCGCTGCATTAATTTTTTAGAATTGCCTGATCAAGGGCGAGTCCAGCTAGATCAGCTAAGCGTAGAAGCTATTCGCAGCTCAAAAGGGAAGCCTACCATCTCTGATCTAACAACACTGCGAGCCATGCGCACACGTTTAGCCATGGTTTTCCAGCACTTTAATCTATGGGGGCATATGAATGTGCTTGCTAACGTCATGGAGGCCCCCACGCAAGTATTAAAAATAAGCAAAAAAGAAGCACAAGAGCGTGCCGAATACTATTTAGAAAAAGTGGGTCTACCTGTAGCGGCTTATAAACAATACCCGGCCCACTTGTCTGGTGGTCAACAGCAGCGCGTGGCCATCGCTCGTGCGCTAGCTATGGAACCTGAGGTCATGCTCTTTGATGAGCCCACCTCTGCCTTAGACCCCGAGCTGGTCGGCGATGTACTGCGTGTCATGCAGCAACTAGCCGAAGAGGGTCGTACCATGCTGGTCGTCACACATGAAATGGGCTTTGCGCGTAATCTGAGCAGCGAGGTGGTTTTTTTACATCAAGGTCTGATCGAAGAACAAGGCTCACCTAAAGAGGTCCTGGACCACCCAAAAAGCCCACGTCTACAGCAGTTTTTAGCTGGCAATCTCAAATAAAAAAAGCGGACATAAAGTCCGCTTTTTCATTAAACGTCATCTCGTGCGTGTTTACGACGCTCATGTTCTTTGAGATAACGCTTACGCAAACGAATGGACTTAGGTGTGACCTCAACGAGCTCATCATCATCAATAAAATCCACCGCATACTCAAGCGTTAAACGAATCGGAGGCACCAAGTCAATGTGTTCGTCTTTACCCGATGCACGGATATTCGTTAGCTTTTTCTCTCGAATCGGGTTTACAACCAAGTCATTATCGCGACTATGAATACCAATAATCATGCCCTCGTAAACAGGGTCATTGGGGCTAACAAACATACGCCCACGCTCTTGCAGTTTCCACAACGCATAAGCAACGGCTTCACCATCATCTTGGCTAATTAACACCCCATTGCGACGCTCCCCTACGGTGCCTTCACGCATAGGACGGTACTCATCATAAATATGACTCATCAGACCAGTACCACGCGTTAAGGTCATAAACTCGCCCTGAAAACCAATCAAGCCACGGGCTGGAATACGGTATTCTAGTCGCGTGCGCCCATTTCCATCGGGTTGCATATCCAGTAGTTCACCACGACGGCGGCCGAGCTCTTCCATGATCCCGCCTTGATGGGCGTCATCCACATCCACGGTAAGTAGCTCATAGGGTTCCATTTTGACCCCATTTTCTTCACGAATCAACACCCGTGGTCGGGATACAGCAAGCTCATATCCCTCGCGACGCATATTCTCAATGAGGATCGTAAGATGCAGCTCACCACGGCCACAGACTTCAAACGTCGTATCATCGCCGGTATCATTTACACGCAAAGCTACATTGGATTTTAACTCGAGCTCTAAGCGATCACGAATCTGACGGCTGGTCACAAATTTCCCTTCGCGCCCAGCTAAAGGCGAGGAGTTCACCATAAAATTCATGGTCAAGGTGGGCTCATCAATACGCAACAAAGGCAATGGTTCAATATGGTTCGGATCCATCACCGTACATCCAATACCGATCTCTTCGATACCGTTAATCAAAACAATATCACCTGCCTGAGCTTCTTTGACTTGTTGTCGATCTAAGCCTTTAAATGTCTGTACTTGATTGATACGGGCTTTGATCGGCTCGCCTTCGGGTCCAAACTGCACAACGACCTCTTGCCCTGCACGCACACGGCCACGATTGACTCGTCCTACGCCAATTTTCCCAACGTAAGAGTTATAGTCGAGCGAGCAAATTTGTAATTGCAAAGGGCCATCGGGATCATCATCACGCTGGGGAACATGATCAATAATCGCCTGGAATAAAGGACGCATATCGCCTTCGCGGATATCAGGACTATGTCCAGCAAAACCCGCTAAGCCCGAAGCATAAATAATCGGAAAATCCAACTGCTCTTCCGTAGCACCCAGCTTGTCGAATAAATCAAAGGTTTCATTAATTGCAAAATCAGGGCGAGCTCCGCTGCGATCAATTTTATTCACGACCACAATAGGCTTTAAGCCGATTTCTAGCGCTTTGCGCGTGACGAAGCGGGTTTGTGGCATTGGACCCTCTACCGCCTCCACTAACAACAAAACGCCATCTACCATCGATAACACACGCTCCACCTCACCCCCAAAGTCGGCGTGTCCGGGCGTATCGATAATATTAATATGCGTTCCTTCAAATTCTGCCGCACAGTTCTTGGCTAGAATGGTGATACCACGCTCTTTTTCAATATCACCCGAATCCATCACGCGATCCGTCACATGCTCATTGGAACGGAACGTACCGGATTGTTTAAGTAACTGATCAACTAAAGTCGTTTTACCGTGGTCTACGTGAGCAATAATAGCCACATTGCGCAAGGCGCGAGTCATAGTGCTTCCTTCCTGAGGTTGTCTAGCTGTAATTCCGCTGGCAAACTGTCTAGAGCTAACAATAAACTGTCGCCATGCGAATGATTTTGTAAGGTTTCGAGTTCTACTGCATGATCAATAGAAAAAGGCCCAACTTGAGTGCGACGTAATGCCGTTAAATGGGCATAACAACCTAAAGCACGGCCAATATCTTGGGCTAAAGTACGTATATATGTGCCTTTACTGCAACGTACAAATATACGAATTTCGGTAGGGCTAAGCGCTAAAACCTCCAGCTGATGAATCGTCACATCTCGTGGAGGGCGCTCCAGCTCTATCCCCTGACGGGCATATTCATACAGAGGTTTACCATCGCGTTTTAACGCCGAATACATCGGTGGTATTTGTTGTATAGCACCCGTAAATTGCGGCAAGATGGCATACACCTGTTCAGGTGTAATGGTAAAGTCAGTCGCCGTGGCAACCGGCTCTCCGGTTAAATCACCGGAATCGGTTTCCACCCCTAACTGCAAGGTAGCTTCATAGGCTTTATCGGCCTCTAGAAGCAAACCTGATAATTTTGTCGCTCTACCAAAACAACATACCAATAACCCCGTAGCAAACGGATCTAAAGTGCCCGTATGCCCTGCTTTGCGCGCGTCTAAAGCACGACGAGCGCGTTGTAATGCATGATTACTTGAAAGTCCGGCGGGCTTATCGAGCAGCAACACGCCGTCCAACAAGCGTCCGCGTCGTCGGCTTGCCATGATCGTTATTCCTAAAGAAAAAAACTATAAACGGCAGCCGATTACGGCTGGTCGTCTGGGTCGTCGTCAGGTTTCAGATCAGCGTTAAAAGGACGGTTCGCTTGCTCGATGAGTTTAGTCATCTGCATGCCCCGTACTACGTGATCATCATAAAAGAAGCGCAAAGTAGGTACGGTATGAATGTGCAGCATTTTATATAGCTGCGAATGCAACCAGCCTGCTTTGGCATTAAGAATTTCAGTCGCGGTTTCGGGCTCCGCACCAAGCACAGTGAAGTGAACTTTAGCGTGGGCGTAGTCAGCAGACAGTTCCACACCGGTTAAGGTGATAAGCCCCGCCTGCGACATATCGATTTCGCGTTGGATTAGAGCTGCCAGATCCTTTTGGATCTGGTCAGCCAAGCGGACATTACGTCCGCTTATAGGTTTGGTTTTATGTCTTGCCATAAAAATTATAAAGTACGGGCAATTTCTTTGATTTCGAAGATTTCGAGTTGATCCCCGACCTCTATATCATTGTTGCCGCGTAAAGTAATACCGCAATCAAAGCCCTGACGAACTTCACGCACGTCGTCTTTGAAGCGTCGTAAAGAATCCAAGTGCCCTGTCCAGATCACCACGTTATCACGCAGCAAACGCACCTGCGAATCCCGTTTCACTAGACCCTCGGTCACCATACAACCGGCCACTTTACCAATGCGAGAGATATGGTAGACCTCGCGGATTTCAACCATACCAATGACTTCTTCTCGCTCTTCGGGTTTCAGCATACCGGATAGCGCGGCTTTGACTTCGTCTACAGCATCGTAAATGACGTTGTAATAACGAATATCAATACCATTGAGTTCGGCTTGTTTACGTGCGGTGGCTTCTGCACGCACGTTAAAGCCTAAAATCACGGCATTCGAAGCAATAGCCAAGTTCACATCGCTTTCGGAAATACCACCTACCGCCGCGTGTACCACTTGAACTTTAACTTCGTCCGTAGCCAATTTTAATAACGAAGACACAAGCGCTTCTTGTGAGCCTTGTACATCCGTTTTAATGATAAGCGACAACACTTTTGCCTCGTCGCTAGCGTCCTCGAAGAGAGACTCAAGGCGAGCTGCTTGCTGACGCGCTAGTTTTACATCGCGGTATTTACCCTGACGGAACAGAGCAATTTCACGAGCTTTACGCTCATCTGCCATGGCAATGAGCTCATCACCCGCAGCGGGTACCTCGGTCAGACCTTGGATTTCTACAGGAATCGATGGCCCTGCCTCTGCCAAGTTCTTACCGAGCTCGTTCGTCATGGCTCGCACTCGACCAAAGCTAGCCCCAACGAGCACGGTGTCACCACGATGTAGCGTACCACTCTGGACTAAAATCGTTGCCACTGGACCACGCCCACGATCTAAGCGCGCTTCGATCACAGTGCCCCGAGCCGGTGTATTGACGGGAGCCGTTAGCTCTAGCATTTCCGCCTGAAGCAAAACGTTTTCTAGCAGCTCATCAATCCCCTCTCCGGTACGTGCGGACACAGGAACAAAAGGCACATCACCACCGTATTCTTCGGGAATGACCTCCTCAGCCACTAGCTCTTGTTTGACGCGCTCAGGATTACCCTCGGGTTTATCAATTTTGGTAATCGCTACCACAATTGGAACCTCGGCGGCACGGGCGTGGTGAATGGCTTCTCGTGTTTGAGGCATCACACCGTCGTCCGAAGCCACCACTAAAATCACCACGTCGGTGGATTTTGTACCACGCGCACGCATCGCCGTAAACGCTTCGTGACCGGGAGTATCTAAGAACGTGATATTACCGCGATCGGTTTTTACGTTGTATGCACCAATATGCTGGGTAATACCACCGGCTTCACCCGCTGCGATTTTGGCACGACGAATGTGGTCAAGCAATGATGTTTTACCATGGTCAACGTGCCCCATTACTGTCACGACTGGCGCGCGCGGCTCTTCTTCGACTTCCCCAACAAATACATCCTCTAGGAATGACTCGGGATCATCGAGTTTAGCGGCTACCGCCGTATGGCCCATTTCCTCGACCAAAATCATAGCAGTTTCTTGGTCTAAGACTTGGTTAATGGTGACCATTTGACCAAGCTTCATAAGGTGTTTAATCACCTCGGTCGCTTTAATTGCCATTTTGTGCGCTAAATCAGCCACCGTAATGGTTTCTGGCACAGCAACCTCGCGAGCGATAAACTCGGGCTGCTGAGGCTGCTGCTGACGCTGCTCTTCTTCGCGACCGCGGCGACCACGACGACCACCTCGGGAAGAGGCGCGCCAAGATTCTTTACCTGTTGCGGCTGCAGCCACATCTGCTTTAGACGTTTTACGGCGATTGTCATTCCAACCGCTATTATCTGCTGCTTTTGCTGGCTTAGCGACTTTTTTCGCCTCGGAGGCTTTAGCGTCTTTTTTGCTGGCTGTTTTCGTTGCTTTTTTGCTTTCCTTTTCAGGGTCAGCCGCACGCAATACTTTGCGTGGACGATTTAGCATTTCACTAATCGCAGCGGCCTCTGCAGCAGCAGCACGGCGAGCACGTTCACGCTCGCGCTCAGCTTCGGGGTCATCCACAACGGCATCAGAAATAGGATGGCGATCCCCTAAAGAAGGCACTGGCATTTTTGCCGCAGGGCGGGGTTTGGAATGGGCTGCGCCACGACCTTTATTGGTCTGCTCTTTACGCGCAGGGCTTGTCTTTTTAGCGGTTTTTTTCTCGTCGACCACGTTATCCTGTTTTTTCGTCTGTTCTGCCACGGCAGGCTTTACCTCTACAGCCTTTTCCACAGAATCAGGCTGCTTGTTAACTGGAGTCTGTGCAGTGGGCTCAACATGTTTTTGTGGAGCGGAAGCTTTGGCTTCGGGTGTCACAGACTGCGGGATTGGTTTGGCATCCGCCTGGGTTGGTGCGGATGGTGCGTTGACCTGATCAGGCTCCACCGCCTTTTCAGGTACTACGGGTTGAGTTGCTTCTGTTTTTGAAGCGACCTCATTAACCGGCTCCGGCTGAGCAGGAGCTGGTTTTGAATCGGTTTTCACAGATTTTGGCTCTGTAGTTTTGGTCACTACGGCAGGCTCCGCATCCACTTTAGGGGGTGCAGGCTGGGCCGTAGCTTGAGCTTTTTCAGCCTCTGCCAGTAACTCAGCGGTATCACGCTTTACAAAAACCCGTTTTTTACGGGTCTCTACAGGAATAGTGCGTGATCGCCCTGACCCGTCAGCCTGACGGATTTCGGAAGTTTTACGGCGCGTTAGGGTGATTTTAGCCCCACGAACCGAGTCCATCAATTTCGCTTTATCCGCTGCGGTGATGACATCGTTTACCGATTTTACCTGAACCCCTGCTGCACGCAGTTGTTCTAGCAGCGTATCGGCGGGCGTTTTTAGTTCTTTTGCGAACTGTTCAACTGTGTTACTCGGCATTCGACTCTCTCTTTAACTCTTTTATTCTAATAAATATGACCCCAGTTGCCGCACAAAAGTGCGGCGTATATGCAACATTGATTTACTCATCAAACCAATGAGCGCGAGCGCGCATAATCATATCACTGGCGGCTTCGCTATCCAGATCTGCTATTTCCGCAAGCTCATCTGTGGCTAATTCAGCCAAATCATCAAGGGTAACAATCCCTTTTTCTGCGAGCTTGGCTAAAACATCTGGGGTCATGCCTTCGATCTCTTGAAGATCTTTTGCCACGGACTGGACGAGTTCCTCTTTGGCAATGGCCTCAGACAATAAGGCATTACGCGCACGGGTACGTAGCTCGTTAACGATATCCTCATCAAAAGCCTCAATATCCAATAGCTCTTGAATCGGTACATAAGCGACCTCTTCTAAACCGGTGAAGCCCTCGTCCACTAATACCCCCGCAACGTCTTCGTCCACATCTAAACGCTGGATAAACAAATCCAACAAGGCTTTGCGCTCTTCTTCTTGGCGGTTTTGGCTTTCCTCGGGGGTCATGATGTTAATCTGCCAGCCGGTTAGCTCTGAAGCCAAGCGCACGTTTTGACCACGCGCCCCAATGGCTTTAGGCAGATTATCCTCATCCACAACCACATCCATGGCATGTTTGTCTTCATCGACCACAATCGAAAGCACATTAGCAGGGGCTAAGGCACCAATAACAAACTCTGCGGGGTCTTCGGACCACAATACAATGTCGATCTGCTCACCACCGAGCTCATTGCGTACGGCCGTCACACGCGAACCGCGCATGCCCACGCATGTACCGATGGGATCAATACGGGAATCATAAGCCACCACGGCTATTTTAGCGCGTACCCCAGCATCACGAGCTGCTGCTTTAATTTCGAGTAGACCTTGTTCAATTTCCGGAACCTCGTTCTCAAAGAGCTCACGAATAAACTCTGGCGCGGTGCGAGATAGAAACACCTGTTGGCCACGGGCGGAACGATCCACTTTTTGTACCCACGCCCGCACTCGATCCCCCATACGAATATTTTCTTTGGGGATCATCTCACTGCGTGGTAAGCGGGCTTCGATTTTCCCCATTTCGACAATGGCATCCCCTTTGTCGATGCGCTTAACGGTGCCCGATACGATGGTCTCGCCGCGATCCAGAAAGTCATTGAGCATTTGCTCGCGCTCGGCATCACGTATACGCTGTAAAATCGCCTGTTTTGCTGTTTGCGCACCAATACGTCCGAACTCAATCGACTCGAGAGGCTCTTCGATATAGTCGCCCACTTCGATCTCTGGAGCGTACTCTAGCGCATCGGAATACATTTCCTGCTTATCCGGTTCCTGAAGCCCTGCCTCATCGGGCACCACTAACCAACGACGGAAACTTTCGTATTCGCCCGTTTGACGGTTAATCTCTACCCGAATATCAACGTCCTCTTCGAAAAGACGTTTCATTGCTGAAGCCAAAGCTCCCTCTAGGGCACCAAAAACCACTTCTGGCTCAACACCTTTTTCACGTGCCAGTGCATCGACTAGCAAAAGAATTTCGCGACTCATCGCTTTCTACCCTTGAAATCAAGAATGGGGTCTAATTTGGCACGATCCACATCATCAAACGTAAATGTTAAATCTCGTACCTCGCCCGCTGACTGCTCTAGTTCTAACACAAATTCAGTATCCACCGTCGCCTCGGAAGGCTGCATGTTTTCGGGGGCATACAGAACACCACGAAATACCTTTTGGTTTTCCACAGGCTCAAACAATCGTAGTTCAATACGTGAACCTGCAAATCGAACGAAATCAGCAACCCGTTTTAAAGGGCGATCCACCCCTGGGGAAGTGACTTCAAGACGGTTGTAATCGATGTCTTCAACTTCGAAAACACGCGAGAGTTGCTTAGAGACCTGCTCACAATGATCAATGGTAATGCCATTGGGATGGTCAATCACAACCCGTAACAAGCCTTTTGGGGCGCGCTCTACATCGACCAGCTCGATGTCCGTCCCCAACAGGCTTTCCTGAGTTAGTGCGAAAATATCTGTCATAAAATCCAAAAAAAATGGGCTGTATGCCAGCCCACTGCTACTGATTTACTAACCAAAATAAATCAGTTCATTGCTAAACGATGCTCAAAAAGAGCGAACCGGCACTGTTCTGACATCTGTTCACATAACAATCCCGTATTAAGCTCTATATTCTAACAGAAAATCAAAATTTTTTTGTTGAAATCAATCGTTTGAGCTTTAGCAGTGAGCTTACTGGCATTTTATTTATTCAATTTACGGTGTCGCACCGATTAACGTCCTTTACGACCCACACGAGCAAGCTTGGATTCGTGAGCGCCCGCACCGGGCTGCCAATCCTCGCGACGACGACTTGTTCCCGAGCGTGCTCCAGCACGTGGGCTGCTCTTACGCTGAGCATTTGGGTTACGCCCCCCATTGTGAGCACTGCGACGTAATGAGCCCCTTGGGTTAGCACGCCCAGCATCTGGATGACCATTTGCCAAGCCACCGCTCACTAACAAACCTGTACCCATCGCATCCCCAACAACCATAGGCTGCCCGCGCTGTCCGCCGCGTCGAACCGGACGTTCGGATACACCGTAGCCTGGAGGCAAGGCACTCGCGTGGCTTAGCGGCTGCTGAGAACGACGCGTGCGCGGCCCCTGGCCGGAAGACCCATCCGCACGTAACAGACCCAAACGTACCATTAACGCAACGACCACTTCATCCGACAGCTCTTCCCAACGCCCTCGACGCAAGTTACGAGGTAAAACAATCTCGCCAAACCGCGTACGAATCAAGCGGCTGACGGTTAAACCTACGGCTTCAAACATGCGACGCACTTCGCGGTTACGTCCCTCATGAATTGTCACTCGATACCAACGGTTACTGCCCTCGCCACCAACAAATTCAAGTGAGCCAAACTGTGCCATACCGTCTTCAAGCTGAATCCCGGTGGTTAATTGCTTGGCCTGCTCCTCGGTGAGCTCGCCCAAAACACGGACAGCGTACTCACGCTCTGCTCCAAAACGAGGATGCATAAAGCGGTGCGCCAAATCCCCCGAAGTAGTAAAAATCAACAGCCCTTCTGTATTTAAGTCTAAACGCCCTACAGATAACCACTTACCAACTTTAATCTTTGGCAAACGCGAAAATACGGTATCACGCCCACCCGGGTCATCATGGCTGACTATTTCTCCAGCTGGCTTGTGATAAAGAATGACACGTGGTGGTCTATCTGCACGTGGGCGTTTGATAATGCGCCCATTAACGCGCACCACATCATCCGCACTCACACGCTGCCCTATATAGGCAGGCTCACTATTTACTGACACTCGACCTGAAATAATCAGATCTTCCATTTCACGACGTGACCCAATACCAGCGTCGGCTAAAACTTTATGTAGTTTGGGTTTAACTGCATCGGTACTTAAAAAACGCTCAAGACGCTGAGAGGTCAAGTCATTATCCGATAAAAAGGACAAACCCAAATCCGTATCGTCTTGAGCAGGACGTCCTGGTCGCACTGGGCGTGCGCGTTTCGTATTTTTATGGGCACGCTGCGGTTTAGGGCTAGAGGTCTGGGGTGCTTCGGCTACGGGCTTAAAAGGGGCTGGGCCGCGTGGTTTACGGGCTTTTTGTTCGGGCATGGCATCCCCACGACGACGTCGAAAAGGGGTACGTAATTTGCGCCCTTTGCCCTTGGTAGGCGTAGACGTAGCCTCCGGGACTGGCTGTGTTGTATCAGTCATTGGACTAAAAAACTCCTTCTATTTTACATTTTTTTCGCTGTCTCCGCACCCACAGAAGGGGGAGTATCACCATGTGTCACTGTTAGCGAATTTGAGAGTGTTTGTTGAATAACATCAATGTCCTGCGGCGTATCTAATGCAGGTAAATCCTGAATAGAGCGCAAAGACAAATCATCTAAAAATTGTTTTGTGGTGCCAAATAATGCGGGTTTACCCGGCGCATCCCTATAGCCAAGCACCTCGATCCAGCCTCGGTCTTCGAGAGTGCGAATAATTTGTGTTGAGACACTTACCCCACGTATGTCCTCAATATCACCACGTGTAACAGGCTGACGCCATGCAATAATCGCTAAGGTTTCTAATGTAGCACGCGAATACCGTACGGGACGGTCATTTTGCAAGCGTAAAAGATAAGGCTGGATATCGGGTCGGCTTTGAAACCGCCAACCGTTCGCCACCTGCACAAGCTCAAGGCCCTTGTTTTGCCAAGATTGCTGCAAAATCGATAAATGATGCTTTATTGTATCCGCAGAAAGGTCAAAAGGGTCAAACGCTTTTCGTAGTTGTTGTATTGATAACGGTTGTTCTGCACATAATAACACTGCTTCAAGAACCCGTTGTACCTCATTTTCCATCATTTTTGGTGATTTTCCCAGTGGTGCTTGCAATTTTTTTTTAGTCAGTATATTATAACAACTCTAGCGCGGGATGGAGCAGCATGGTAGCTCGTCGGGCTCATAACCCGAAGGTCGTCGGTTCAAATCCGGCTCCCGCAACCAGATTCAAAGCCTCTGATTTATCAGGGGCTTTTTTATTTTTCTTTTAACAACACCAACTGAAAAGGCAGTACCGCCCTAAATACAGCCGCGACTTCGGTCGAAGGTTTCCATAACATGCCAGGCCGAATCCGTGGTGCGGTCGACGTTAACACCCGCCCCCGATGGTTTACTATGATAGCAGGGCACTCCAGCTGAATAAGCGCATCGCGCAGCTCCGTTTCAATCGTACTCACCAACAAATCAGCGGCAGCAACCCCCCGAAACTGCTCCCCCACCAAAACAGGGCTCGCCACCGTCAATGCAAAAGAACGGTTACACAAAAAATCAATATACGGGCCCTCGATATACGTCACATGTGCCGTTTTAGGCTTTTGAAACCAATCTCTTTCAGTAAAATCAAAAAACTGCGCAGCGTTCTGGTTAAGCTCTATTTCTTGCGCAACAATCACACCCTTTTCTCTTATCCACCATTTTAACAACCAAAACTCATCCTCAACCATGGATGGCGGCGCCTGATAATCAGCAAAACCGGCTCCTTGTGCCCACGGGTCAAGACTAAGCCGATAAAACACTTTGGACTTTAATGCTTCCGCTTGCTCCTGATTTAGCCGTGTGGTTTTTGAGGTACGTAAAATCGCGGAAATATCCTGCGCAAGCCCTGCTGTTGTGTGCTGCGCCATTTGAATAATTTGGTTTAGATGACTAACAATGCGTTGGGCGGCCAGCTGTAATGACATGATCCTCTCCTGTTTACCGTCCTTAATTTTGCATTTTTATCGTTAGTATTTGCTCGATCATAAACTCGATTTGCTGCTCGATTAGCGCTCGACTTTGCGTCGCATCACTTCGCTGAAGAGCCTTGAGCAGCTGTTGGTAGTCTGTGACAAGACGCTCATGTATACCGTTCTTTTCATACAGTACCACCGTAAGCGGCATCCATTCATTTTGTAATTGTAAGCTTTGGCTAACCAGACGCGCCGATTGCGCATAGGAAATCAGCGTAATCATACAGCGCATATCCGCCCGTGCTCGTGTATGCGCTGTGGATGCCGCCTGAAACTGCTCAACCAAACGCGCAAACAACGTCCACTCATCTTGCGTTGCCCGCTGTGCGGCTAACCAAGCACTACGCGCGGCCAACGCACAGTAAAACTCTCCCAAGTCACTAATATACTCAGTAGTTAGCGTTTGAAAAAAACGTAAATGTACCTGATCCAGTGCCTCAAGCTGACAAACAAAGCTCCCCCCATGACGCCCTCGCCGCGTATCAATAAGCCCTTGCGCCCGCAATGTATTCAAGGCTTCGCGGACCGTTACCGTTGACACCCCTAGCATCCGCGCCAAATCGCTTTCACTAGGTAACTGCTCTTCTGCACTCAACAATCCCGAAGTAATTGCACCACGCAAACGCTGCACGACCTGCTCTGTTCGTGTTTCTTGCCCTAATGGGGCGTACACGACCGCAAAACTATCCATTTTTCATCCTACTTATAGAAAAACAGACCCCACAATGGGGTCTGCTCTGATGGCTTTGCCACCTTATCTACCAATGTACGTTAAAAAATCCCATGCTGATGCACAGCCTCGTGATCCTCTGGTACCTCGGCGATAGCATCCCATAACTCAGCCACTTTACCTTTTTCTACCCGCCATAGCTCAAAATACGCGTGACGTTTACCAGCAATAGCGCCTTCCGATTGCGTCAAGACAAACTGTCCTTCGGCCACTGTACGATGAACTTTTTTATACTCCAGCCCATGTCCCTCGTCTCGGATAGCCGTTAAAAACGACACCATATTCTGTGCACCGTCGGCAATATCTGGGCTGTGCTGATGAAAATGATCCCCTGTCGTGTAATCAAAGGCTACGTTATAGTCCCCCTCGATTAAAAACCGTTGAAAAAAATCCAGCACCAGTTGACGGTTAGCTTCTGTATCCGCTTGAGTGTCAATAGCCGTAGGACCGCTTAATTGCGTCCGCCCACTGGCATTAGCAGGCGCTTCTGGCACCAACCCATCCCAATGCTCTGTGATTTTACCGTTTTGTACACGATATAGATCAAAACCAACCAAGGGCTGGTCTTCTAAACCCACATAGCGACCATGTACAGCAACCAGATCCCCATCCACTAAAATACGCGCTGCCTCGTGCTGCAAGCTCGGTTTTGACTCAATCATGGCTTTTAACCCTGCCAGCCCATCCGCCACAAAGGGCGAGTGCTCAATAAAATCTTGCGCAAAATAACGTGCTAATGCAGAAACATCATGCCGGTTAAACAAAGCATCGTGCGCTTGCGCAACCAGCTGGCGCTTATCAGTATTGGTGTTCATCGTTAAGGTTCCTTATCGTAAGACGTCATCACACATTTACTCATGCGCACTCATCACATGTTTAACTCGCGTGTATTCCTCTAAAGCATACATGGATAAATCTTTGCCATACCCCGAGCATTTAAAGCCCCCATGTGGCATCTCTGCCGTCAATGGAATATGCGTATTAATCCATACCGTTCCAAAGTCCAGCCCACGAGCAAAACGCTGCGCACGCCCATGATCTTTAGTCCAAACGCTTGAGGCTAGTCCGTACGGCACCCCATTAGCTTTAGTGAGCGCATCGGCCTCGTCCGTAAAGGTTTGCACGGTAATCACCGGACCAAAAATTTCATTTTGGATCATCTCATCGTCTTGCTTTAATCCCGAAATCACAGTGGGCTCAAAGAAAAAACCCTTACGCTCTGCTCTTTTACCGCCTGTTTCAATCTTGGCATGAGCTGGTATTCTTGACATGAATCCAGTCAACCGCTCGAGCTGATTGGGGTTATTAACGGGCCCATAGAGAACATTCTCATCATCCGGATCCCCATATTGGGTATTTTTTGCCGCCTTCACCAAACGGTTTAAAAAATCATCATGAATTGACTCATGCACCAAAACACGTGTCGCAGCGGTACAATCCTGGCCCGCATTAAAAAAACCTGCCACTGCAATCGTCTCGATGGCTTTTTCCAGATCCGCATCAGAAAAAACAATCACCGGTGCTTTCCCACCGAGCTCTAGGTGTGTACGTGTCAAGTTCGCTGCTGCTGAACTAGCGACCGCTTTGCCCGCACGCACAGAACCTGTAATAGAGACCAAGGCCGCCTGAGGGTGAGACACGACCTTTTCACCCGCATCGGCTTTGCCTAACACCACATTAAATACCCCTTTTGGCAACATCTCACCAGCGATTTGTGCCAATAACAAGGTGCTTTCTGGAGTTGTATCACTGGGTTTCAACACCACCGTGTTGCCCGCTGCTAACGCCGGAGCAATTTTCCATACTGCCATCATCAAAGGGTAGTTCCACGGTGTCACCTGCCCCACCACCCCTAACGGTTCTCGACGAATAGAAGAGGTTAGATCCTCCATATATTCTGCTGTGGCCTTGCCTTCGAGCATGCGTGCGGCCCCTGCAAAAAAACGAATCTGGTCCGCACACACGGCAACCTCTTCCGAGGCGATTAAATGTTTAGGCTGCCCTGTATTCCGACTTTGGCTATCCACCAGTTCCTGACTGTGTTTTTCTATCGCATCCGCTAAATCCAGCAGCGCTTTTTGTCGCACAGAAGGGGTCGTACGCCCCCATGTTTTAAATGCCTCATGCGCAGCCAGATAGGCTTGATCAATATCAGCCTGACTCGAATTTGGCGATTGGGCGATGACTTCCTCGGTAGCGGGGTTGACCAAATCAAAATAATCCTGAGTTTGCGCCTTAACCAGAGCCCCGTTGATGTAGTTTTTTAATACTTGGCTATGTTGCATTATGTGCTCCTCTGTTTGCTATGACCGTGACTGCGAGCGCAGACACCCTAACCTCCATAAATTTAATCATATGAAGTCATATGTTATATGTCAATGCGAGAAAAGAAGGGTTACTACTAAGTCAACCTCAACAAAGAAACCATATCTTTATTCTATCAGCCCACGTCCACAGCATATACAGACCTAAAGTCCATTTAATGAATTAAATTCACGCAAATATATTTATATATAAATATAAAAAAGCATAGAAAAACAAAAGTTTAGAAACAAAAGATCGCTATATACCTAACTATCTACAACTTTAGTATGAGTATTGACCTAACTCAAAGTAGTGTATTTTTAAATGTTCAACCCATGAAAAATCGATACAATATTTTCAATGAGTCTTAATAATAAAGACGGTAATAAAATTAATGAAACAAGCACAAAACAAGGAGATTTCTGTGTTTAAATTTACAGCTAAAGCCCTAATTGTGGCGATGTCTTTTGGTGTGGCTAGCTTCGCAGCACACGCCGACCCCATTACTATTAAATTCTCTCATGTTGTTGCAGAGCATACCCCCAAAGGCCAAGGCGCCCTTCTCTTTAAGCAACTTGCCGAAGAACGCCTACCTGGCAAAGTCAAAGTCGAGGTTTACCCCAACTCCTCTTTATTTGGTGATGGCAAAGAAATGGAAGCCTTAATGCTAGGCGATGTCCAAATTATTGCTCCGTCATTAGCTAAATTTGAACACTATTCCAAACCCATTCAAATTTTTGACCTCCCTTTCCTTTTTGATGATATGGATGCAGTAGATCGCTTCCAAAAAGGTCCTGTGGGTCAAGAACTACTTAAATCCATGGAAGATAAAGGCATTACGGGTTTAGCCTATTGGCATAACGGGTTAAAACAGCTTTCAGCTAATAAAAAATTAGTAGAGCCTAAAGACGCTCGTGGTCAAAAATTCCGCGTCCAAGCTTCGGCCGTGCTGGATGAGCAATTTAAAGCCCTACGTGCCATCCCCCGTAAAATGAGTTTCTCCGAGGTTTATCAGGGTTTGCAAACCGGTGTTGTGAACGGCGCAGAAAACCCTTACTCCAACATTTACTCCCAAAAAATGCACGAGGTACAAAAGTACATCACTGAGTCCAATCATGGCTTGCTCGATTACATGGTCATCACTAACACCAAATTCTGGAACGAGTTGCCTGAGGACATTCGTACGACCCTAAGCGAGGTCATGGATGAGGTCACCGTAGAGGTCAATAAAAAAGCTGCCGCTCTTAATGAACGCGATAAGCAAGCTATCCTAGACGCTAAAACCACAGAAATTATCTACTTAACTCCAGAACAGCGCGAGAAATGGCGGGAAGCCATGCGCCCTGTATGGAAAAAATTCGAAGCCGAAATCGGTGCTGAGCGTATTCAAGCCGCCGAAGCCGCCAATAAACAGTAATTATCCTCCAACGCAGCATCCTGCTGCGTTGGCTCTCTTCCTCCCTTATCCTATGTCCTATCTACGTAAACAGCAGATGACAGGAGCTGCATCATGAAAATGCTTTCAACGCTCTGGAATCGCTTTGAAGAAGGTTTTATCGTTCTTTTATTAACGATAATGACCTTAGTGACTTTTATCTACGTTCTTCTTAATAATTTTTACGCCGTGTTTTATTATTTTGGCGGAGTTTTTGAAAGCAGCGCGTCGGTATCCGACTTTTTTTATGGTATTGGTGACTTCATCCTAGATATGGCACAAGCCATGACCTGGAGTAACGCTCTTACCAAAGCGCTCTTTGCCTGGCTCATTTTTTTCGGTATTTCCTATGGCGTGCGTATTGGCGGGCATATTGGGGTAGACGCTCTGGTTAAGTTAACACGTGCCCCCATTCAACGACTCCTTGGTCTAATTGCTTGCTTGGCTTGCTTAGGCTATGCCGCATTAATTACTTACGGTAGCTTTGAGTGGATCAGCACACTGCTGCAAGCTCAAATCGGAGCCGATGACCTAGGCCAATACGGCATTAAGCAATGGCATATTGGCATGATTGTTCCTTTTGGCTTTGCCATGGTGTTTATTCGCTATCTAGAAATCCTTTACCGCATTTTACGCCATGGTCAAATTGGCTTAGGACTAGCGGATGAAGCCGCCGATGCGGCCAAGCTAAGCGCCACCACCACAGGACAAGCATCATGACCATTTTGTTTTTGTTTGTTTCTCTTTTTATTTTGATGTTTTTGGGCGTGCCGGTGGCTGTGTCGTTGGGCTTAGCAGGCTCCACCACCATTATGCTCTTTAGCCCTGACTCCGTCCGGTCTCTAGCGATCAAACTATTTGAAACGAGCGAACACTACACGTTGCTCGCTATTCCTTTTTTCTTACTCGCTGGCTCTTTTATGACCACCGGTGGGGTCGCCCGCCGCTTAATTGACTTTGCCAATGCTTGCGTTGGCCATATTCGCGGTGGGTTAGCCATTGGCTCCGTCTTAGCCTGCATGTTATTTGCAGCATTATCCGGCTCAAGCCCTGCCACGGTAGCCGCCGTAGGCTCAATTGCTATTGCAGGCATGGTGCGCTCCGGTTACCCTCAAGAGTTTGCCGCCGGAATTGTTACCAACGCAGGAACACTCGGGATTCTCATTCCGCCCTCTGTGGTAATGGTTGTGTATGCCGCCGCTACCGAAACCTCTCTGGGCAATCTGTTTATGGCTGGGGTGATGCCCGGTGTTTTACTAGGCGTCAGCTTAATGGTGGTCATTTATGTAATCGCCGTTAAAAAGAATCTACCGGCAATGCCACGCGTAAGCCTACGAGAATGGCTCGCTACCGCCCGCCGCGCGATCTGGGGGCTATTACTGATCTTTATCATACTAGGTGGAATTTACTCCGGTATGTTCACCCCCACCGAAGCCGCCGCTGTGGCCGCGGTGTACTCGGCCTTTATTGCACTTTTTGTCTATAAAGACATGACTTTAAGCGAAGCGCCAAAAGTCATCCTCGAGTCCGCCAAGCTCAGTATTATGCTCATGTTCATCATTGCCAATGCTATGCTTTTTGCGCATGTGCTTACTACTGAGCAAATCCCTCAGCAAATCACGGCTTGGGTCGTCGAGGCGGGGCTAGAGCCCTGGATGTTCCTTTTAGTCGTCAACATCGTGCTTTTGATTGCTGGCGCTTTTATGGAACCATCTGCCATCATTCTAATTTTAGCCCCTATCCTGTTCCCCATTGCCATTGAGCTAGGGGTTGATCCCATTCATCTTGGTGTCATTATGGTGGTGAATATGGAAATTGGCTTAATTACCCCACCTGTCGGGCTGAATCTATTTGTGACTTCTGCCGTAACGAATATGCCTATTCATCAGGTTATCCGTGCGGCGATGCCGTGGCTTGCTATCCTGCTGATTTTCCTCGTTATCATTACTTACGTACCGATGGTATCACTAGGACTACCCACATTATTGGGTATGTAACACCATCTCGCAATGCGCTCCTCTCTTATTTGCGCATTGCGAGACAATAAGCCTTGACATTGTATGCGATCTTAGTTACTATAATATTTCTGACGCGGGATGGAGCAGCATGGTAGCTCGTCGGGCTCATAACCCGAAGGTCGTCGGTTCAAATCCGGCTCCCGCAACCAAATTCAAAGCCCCTGATTTTTATCAGGGGCTTTTTTTATTCAGACATAAAAAAAGCCAGGCTCAAAACAAGCCTGGCTATATTATCTACCCTATCAGTTATAAAACTGAGCACAACTTACAAGCTCCTTAATCTTTTTTAGGTGGCTTTACAGGGTTTACAAAAGGGAATGCATTAAACATATTTAAGGTCTGCCCTTGCATTTGCTCTTGCATCTGCACAAACAGGTTTTTACTTTGTTCAATGTAGTTATTCATCACATTCTGTAAAACTGGGGTTTGCCCCGCCATAAATTGTGCCCAAGCCTCTGGACCAAGCTGCGAGCCATATAAGCCTTTGGATTGCTCAGCCATACGTTCCTGAATATCAATAAACGCCTGGATATTTTTCTCGATGTAGCTACCCATCAAACCTTGCATGGTGCTACCATAAAACCGAATAATTTGTGCTAATGCGTTCGCAGAAAACATAGGCACATTACCAGTTTCCTCTTCGAGAATAATTTGTAGCAATACACTACGCGTAATGTCTTCGCCAGATTTTGCATCCACTACCTGGATGGTTTCGCACGCCAATACTAACTGCTTTACATCCGCTAAAGTGATGTAAGCACTGGTTTGTGTATCATACAGGCGTCGATTTGGGTATTTTTTTATCAATCGAGCTGTGTCTGAGGTGTGTGTTTGTGTCATAGTTTACGTCAAATTAATAGGCTAAAACCGGCATACGGTTTAGCTCATGTGCAAGCCGCCATTCACAGAGAAATCGCCGCCCGTTGCAAAAGCCGCATCATCTGATGCTAACCACGCTACGATAGATGCGATTTCTTCGGGTTCGCCCAAACGACCTACAGGAATTGTGGCGACGATTTTTTCAAGTACATCTTCACGAATAGCACGCACCATATCTGTTCCAATGTAGCCAGGGGACACGGTATTAACCGTTACACCTTTAGCAGCAACTTCTTGGGCAAGCGCTTTGGTGAAACCATGCATACCCGCTTTGGCAGCAGAATAATTCGTTTGCCCAAACTGACCTTTTTGGCCATTAACCGAGCTAATATTAATAATACGCCCCCAACCCTTTTCTGTCATGCCATCTACTACTTGCTTAGTGACATTAAACAAGCTATTTAAGTTGGTGTCTATCACCGCACGCCAGTCTTCTACACTCATACGACGGAACGTACCATCACGTGTAATCCCAGCATTGTTAACTAATACATCAACGCCCCCAAACTCCGCTTTGACCTTATCAAAAGCAGCAACGGTAGAGTCCCAATCAGTGACATCAGCAGCTGACGCATGAAAATCAAACCCCAGTTTTTTTTGCGCGTCTAACCAGTCTTGTGGGTCTCGATTAGGGGTGCATCCAGCAATGACGGTAAAGCCTGCCTGAGCTAAGCGCTGACATACAGCCGTTCCAATCCCACCCATACCCCCAGTCACGTAAGCAATTTTCGCTGTCATAAGAATTCTCCTTTATTAATATAAATACCGTATCGCCTATTTATAGGCAATGCCAGATATAATGCCGCTGACTCGTCGTAACGAGCCAGCAAAAAATTAAGCGACGGCTCTTACTTTGACGTAACGGCCTGGCGCGTCCTCAATCACGGGATAGTTTTTATTTCCAAGTGTTTTAGGTGCGGTTTTTTTCTTTCCGGCATGTGACACAAGCCATTGCACCCAATCGCCCCACCAACTGCCATCATGTTTAGGCGCGGCTGCTAACCAATCATCAGCCATACCCGGAAAAACCGCTGTCTCGGCCGTGTCGTATGCCCAGTAATGACGACGATTTTGAGCCGGGGGGTTTATCACCCCTGCTATATGCCCTGATGCCCCTAATACGAAGCGATCTGCTCCCGGTAATAGTGCTGTACTAGCATAAGCTGTACGCCACGGCACGATGTGATCATCAATAGAGGCATACATATAAGTAGGTAAGCTAAGTTGGCTAAAATCGATAGGAATGTTGTCCACTTTCACTTTACCTGGCACTTTTAAATTATTCTCTAAATAAGTATTACGGAAATACCAGGTATAAAAAGCACCGCCTAAGTTCGTGCTATCAGCATTCCAATATAAAATATCAAAAGCTGGAGGCGTTTCCCCTTTTAGGTAGTTACTGGTGACGTAATTCCAAACCAGCTCCGAGGGACGTAAAAAAGAAAAAGTGGTGGCCAAATCTGATGCCAGCATGATTTTGGAACCTGATAACATCCACTCACGCAATAAAGCCGAAGCCTCGTCCACAAACACGCGCATGATCCCCACATCATGAAAATCAAGCATGGAGGTAAGTAAGGTCATGGACTGCACGGAGTTTTCGCCACGCGCTTTAGCTAAACTGAGTGCCGAAGCTAGCATAGTGCCCCCAACACAGAAGCCTAAGGCATTAAGTTTAGCGGCACCACTAATGTCTTGTGCCACCTGCATGGATTGTAAAATACCATGTTCTAAATAATCTCCCCATGTCGCATCAAGAATGCCGTCGTCATCGTTGGGTAAAGGATTACGCCATGAAATCAAATAGACCTGCATACCTTGCTCTAAGGCATAGCGCACAAAAGAATTTTCTTGCTGCAGATCCAAAATATAATATTTATTGATATTGGGAGGAACGATAAACAAGGGGGTTTCATAAACGGAGCTTTGTTGTGGCTGATATTGAATAAGCTGCAACAGCTCGTTTTCATACACCACAGCGCCTGGTGTTACCGCTAAGTTTTCACCGACGGCAAACTTTGATTCATCCGTTTGCTGCATGCGCCCCCGCTGCGCATCATGAAAAAAATTCTGTAAGCCCTGAATAAGACTCTGACCCTGAGTTTGTACCGCGGTTTGCAAAGCATCCGGGTTAGTGAAAAGATAATTAGCTGGAGAGAGCGCTTCTGCCCACTGCATCGCGGCAAAGGCCAAGCGCGACTGCACTTGAGGACTATCCGTAACGGCATACGCCATTTTTTCCAGCGTATCCGCATAAAGTTGCCAAACATGCGCACTTAATAAAGAAGACTGATCTTGAGACCAAGCCTCTGCTCTAAAGCGTCGATTACGCAAAGGCTTTAATTCGCCCTTTTGAGCCAATTGATTCAGCTCTTGCCAAGAGCGCAAAAAATCTTGTTGAATTTGCATGAGCTGCTCTTTATTAAATAAAGACGCACTCTGCCATTGACCTGACCCGAAATAATTCACCCTAAGCACCTTAGATATTGAATAAAAACTTAAAACAAAATCTGTTTCCGTGTGGTAGCAGAGCTATTTACTTTTATATTTTATATATACTATACACAATGCTTGGAGGGTTGTTATTTTGTTTTACTCTAACCAGGCAAGTGTTGCAATTCTCCCTGTGATTGGTTGACGTCTAAAAGAATAATAGTTTGCCTGCTCATCGTAAGTGCAAGCATGACTTAAATCAATAGTTATGCGATTTTTTGTTATGGTACGCAAGATTGCCACAGCAATACCGGCCAAATCGGCTTTATATTTTCCTTTTATATCCGTAGCAATAAAAAAACGCTCAAACTGAGTATTTTTATTTTTAAATGCATCTAATACCTCCTCGCCTACCTCAAAATGGATTTGACTAATCGCAGGTCCAATCCATGCTCGCCAATATGAAGTCGTAAAACACTGTGTTTGCATTTGAAAAAATAAATTTTCAATAACCCCATTGACTAAGCCACGCCAGCCCGCATGCGCTACACCTACAATCCGCGCCTGATCATCCGTCAGAACTATAGGTAAACAATCCGCCGTTAATATAGCTATGACCGTTTTTGGGCACATTGTCCAGGCCGCATCGGCGATGGGCGCTTGATCCCAATGATGTGCTTGCTCTAGAGGACGTCGTGCTTGATAAACTCCTGTTCCATGCACCTGCTGTAGCCAATGAGGTACAGATGGCAAATGGCCATACAATAATTCACGATTTTGCGCCACGTGCTGTGGCTGGTCCCCACAATGCTCCCCTAGGTTTAGGCCTTGCCACCCCCCTTGGCTGTACCCGCCCTGGCGTAAGGTACTAAAGTAACGCAGGCCTGGCCATGACGGCCCAGATAAGATTTTTATGCTTCTTTCCATTGAATCTGCTCTCGTACAAAAAGATAATCAGCAGGAGGATCCTCTTGAAAATGTAAAACGCGCTCTGTAGCGGGATCTGCAAATGCTAAACGTTGGGCATGCAACATTTGACGCGAGGCTTCAGCAATCGTTTGCCCTCCATATAAAGTATCACCAAGCAACGGGTGGCCTATACTACTTAAGTGAACTCGAATCTGATGGGTACGCCCTGTTTCTAATCGACACACGACTTCTGTTACCGCTAAGCCTCGATCAAAAAGCCCCTGCTGGAGCACCTCGTAATGGGTACGTGCCTGTCTAGGAGCGATCGCATTTTGCGTTGCCATCCGTACTGGTACATGGGCATCTCTGCCCACTGGTAAGTTAATGCTATCCGAACCATAAAGAAACCCATGGCACAACGCCGTATATTGGCGTAACACGGAGCGCTCTTGCAGCTGCCGAACCAAATGAGTTTGTGCGGTTTCAGTTAAGGCCACCACCATCAGGCCCGATGTGTCTTTATCTAGCCGATGCACAATCCCTGCCCGGGCCACCTGTGTCAATTGAGGAAAGTGATAAAGCAAACCATTTAATAATGTACCTGTCCAATTACCTGCTCCCGGGTGTGTGACAAGACCAGCGGGCTTATTGATAACCAACCAATGCTCGGATTGCGCCACAATATCTAAGTCCATCGCCTCTGGTGCATAAGCCAGCTCCTCGGGGCGCGCCTGGGGCCAAACTTGGATAACATCCCCTGGCAAAACCTGATGGCGCGTTTTAACTATTTGGCCGTTGACACGCACATGCCCAGCCTCAATCCAAGCCTGGATACGACTGCGAGAATGCTCTGGCAGTAATTGTGCTACTGTTTTATCTAAACGTTCTGGATAAGCAGATAAAGGGATTTGAAACTCAAAATCTGCAGGATGATGACGGTGGTCTGTTGCTAAATTCATGATAAAACCCTAATGATGGATCTAAATTTTGACATGCTTAGATTGCACTGTACAGAATGACTAGTCTAGAATCCCTTTAGCCTACTAAAATACGCTATTCTTATTGGTATTGTTTTTCTTGTATAAACCATTGCTAACAGCAAAGGATGCTCTTGTGACGCGCTTAACCTCACCCATGACACCATTGTCTTTATTTCAACGCATCGGGCGTGCTTTTTCCATAACATGTGCCTGCTTGTTGTTAGCCGCATGTGGTACAACGAAAACCCCAACGGATCCAACGGCGGGCTGGACAGCTGAACGACTTTACCAAGACGCAAAAGCCGAAATGAGCGCAGGTAACTGGGCACAAGCTCGTACACGCTTAGAGCAGGTCGAAGCCCGCTATCCTTTTGGTATTTATGCCCAGCAAGCGCTGATTGATCAGGCTTATATCAATTGGAAAGACGAAGAGCCCGAACAAGCCTTAGCCGCTATAGATCGCTTTCAAAAGCAATACCCAAACCACCCGGGCAGCGACTATATGCTGTACTTAAAAGGACTCATTTCTTTTACCCCGCCTAGCGCTAGCTTAATGAAATTCACCATGCAGGACCCCAGCGAACGGGACCCTAAAGGTTTAAGTGAATCTTACGAAGCATTTATGCAGCTCATCGAGCGCTACCCAGATAGCCGCTATGCTAATGATGCGCGTTTACGTGCACGCTGGCTAGTCAACACCATCGCGCAAAACGAAGTACATGTCGCAGAATACTACTATTCTCGCCATGCTTATGTGGCAGCAATTAACCGTGCTCAGCGCGTGATTACCGATTTCCAAGGGGTCCCCATTGCTGAACGCGCGCTCTATATTATGTATTTGTCTTACGATAAACTAGGGCAAACTGAATTGCGTGATGATATCAAACGTGTAATGGATCAAAACTATCCCAATTCCGAGTATTTTAAAACCGGCTTAAAGAAAAAGGTTAATTACTGGAACCCAATCAACTGGTTTTAATCCCACTCCACCCTGCTAGCTGGCAGGGTGCTTTTTTTTGTGCTGATAAAAAGCCAATGCTTGAGAGGCGCTACGCGTACGCGCAAAGCCAGGCAGACCACGCCACAAAACCTTACCATACGGTTTTTCTACTAGGCGCGCATCTCCCATAATCAACACCCCCCAGTCTTTTTCCGTACGAATTAAGCGCCCTGCCCCTTGTTTTAAGGCGATAGCCGCTTCGGGGAGCTGATACTCAACAAAAGGATTACCGCCACGGTCTCTACACGCTTTAATTCGTGCTTCCAGTACCGGGTCATCAGGGGGAGCAAAAGGCAGCTTATCGATGGCTACCACAGTTAGCGCGTTCCCAGGCACATCGATACCCTCCCAAAAGCTGGCGCTACCTACCAAAACAGCATGAGGCTGTGTTCTAAAACTTTCCAGTAGGACTTGACGTGATTTTTCGCCTTGGCGCATCACGTGCTGCTTAAGACCTAGCCGATCGACACTGGCTTGTATCAGGTCCGCCATGATATCCACCCCACGTAAAGTCGTGCTCAACACCAACACCCCGCCCTCGGCCTGCTGAATAAAAGGCATTAGTGTATTAATAAAAGCGGGATAAAAATCTGGACTAGAAGGTAAAGGGAGCCCCTGTGGCACATATAGTACCGCTTGCTCAGCGTAATTAAAGGGCGATGGCCAGACCTCGACCTGCGCTTCCCATAAACCAAGCTGATGCACAAAATGATTAAAATTACCATGTACGGATAAAGTCGCCGAGGTAAAAATCCAGCTTTGCTCGTCTGCTTTGTAGCGCGAAAAAATCTGTGCCACAGAAAGGGGCGCGCGATGCAAGCGAAAATAACTGGCTCCGTGTTCCACCCAGCGCACCGACTCCTGCTCTAGCTGCTGAAGTGTTGTCACGTCCGCATCAGGTAATACCGCATGTTTCCCCTGTCGATCCGGTTGTGACCACACAAAAATTTGTGCGCGTAACTGCAAGGCCGTCTTATACGCGGCAGCTAAATCTGGATGATGCTCTTTAAGTAAATCGAGCAGCTTAATGATCTTATCGAGCTTATCTAATAGTTGCGCCAGCGCCTCATCAAAAGCCAAGGCATTAGGTAAGTCCATAAAAGTCGCTTTCTGCCCAGAGAGCTGTTGGATCGGTGCTGCTTGCAAGCGTAAATCCTGCATCGCTTGCTTTAAAGCTCCAGCCACGGCGCTCCAGTCGGCACTACCCTTGGCATGAGCTAAACCTGCTGCCTCAATCAAATGTGCTAAATCATTAATCTGGTGCATCGACACCGTTGTGCCTAAAAACCGAGTAGCCACATCAGGGAGCTGATGAGCCTCGTCAAACACTACCACATCGACTTCCGGCAACAAATCCGTAATACCGTCTTCTCGTAGGGCTAAATCCGCCATAAACAAAGCGTGATTAACAACTACAATATCAGCCTCTTGTGCTTTACGTCGCGCTTTCAGCACAAAGCACTCACCTACATACGGGCAATCCTGACCCAAACAGTTTTCTCGGGTTGATGTGACGCGATGCCAAATAGGAGCGTCCTCGGGAACAGCGGCCAGCTCACTTTTGTCTCCGCTTTTACTACGCTCTATAAACTGTTGAATGTGTTTAAGCTGTTGGACCTCGTGCTTAGAGCCAAACCCACGCGCATCTTGCTCGTACTTTTCAAAATAATAATGGCAGACATAGTTACCGCGTCCTTTAAGCAACGCCACATTTAACGAGAGCGACAGCGCTTTACGTAAATGCGGTAAATCGCGCTTAAATAGTTGATCCTGTAGCGTACGTGTTCCGGTAGAAATTAACGCTTTGCGCCCACTTAAAAACACAGGCACCAGATAGGCCCATGTTTTACCCGTGCCTGTGCCTGCCTCAGCCACTAGGGTTGAAGGCGTGTCTAAGGCTCGCTGGATGGACTGCGCCAGTTCCAACTGTTGTTGACGGAGAAAATAATGATCTACCGAGGCCGCCAACGGGCCATCATCGGCAAAAACCGCATCAAGATCCTGCAAAAGCATGGGTATGGATTGAAAAGAATTAAAAGCAAAGAAGAGACAAGACTTATCTTGGATCTCAAATCATACTACACTGCTACACTTATGTAGTGAATGCTCACGACGTATTTAGGCTAAACACACCATCAACTATGACAAATACCTCTACGACTGATTCTTCTCGCATTTTCTCCTGGCTCGCTGATGAGCTATCGATTCGGCTCGCCCAAGTTCAAGCCGCTGTTGAACTGCTTGATAATGGTGCTACCGTGCCATTTATTGCGCGCTATCGTAAAGAAGCCACAGGTGGTTTAGACGATAGCGTTTTGCGTGAGCTTGAAGTGCGTTTACTTTATCTCCGAGAGCTAGAGGCACGTCGCACCGCCATCATCGAAAGCATCGAAGAGCAAGGAAAAATGACGCCCGAGCTAGCTACATCGCTGGACGAGGCCAATACCAAACAGCGATTAGAGGATCTCTACGCTCCGTATAAACCTAAGCGCCGTACACGAGCCCAAATGGCGATCGAAGCGGGTCTGGAAGACCTAGTACAAGCCATTTTAGCGGACCCTCATTGTGATCCTCTACAACTTGCGGGCACCTACCTCAATCCTGAAGCAGGTTTTGACGAAGCAAAAAAAGCCTTAGATGGCGCGCGAGAAATTTTGGCACAGCGCTATGCAGAAAATGCCGACCTGCTCGAAAACCTACGTCAGTATTTATGGCAACACGGGCTGCTATATGCTTCGGTGATCGAGGGCAAAGAAGACGAAGGCGATAAGTTCCGCGACTGGTTTAACTTCTCCGAGTCCCTAAAAACGCTTCCCTCTCATCGGGTACTGGCATTATTGCGGGGGCGTCAACAAGGGATTCTTAGTTTGCGCATTGGCCTACAGCCAGAGCTAGATGCGCTTCAGCCCCACCCATGTGTAGAGCGCGTAGCCCAGCTAATGCAGTGCCCCGCTGACTTTTCCGCTCATGCCGCACCTCAACCCAAATGGCTTGCCGAGGTCTGCCGTATCACCTGGCGGGTTAAATTACTCACCGCTTTTGAAACAGAGCTGATTGGGCGTTTGCGCGAAGAGGCTGAGGCCGAGGCCACACGTGTTTTTGCCGCAAATTTACGTGATCTTTTGCTGGCCGCACCGGCCGGTAATAAACGCGTCTTAGGTTTAGACCCTGGTATCCGCACGGGGGTCAAAGTCGCCGCTATCGATGAAACTGGAAAAGTATTGGATACAGCAACGGTGTATCCTTTTGGTGGACGTAAAGATATCGCGGGCACGCAGCAGCGCTTAGCAGCGATGATTCGTCAACACCAAATCCAACTCATCGCCATTGGTAACGGGACCGCTTCGCGCGAAACAGAACAGCTGGTCAAAAACTTATTACAAAGCCAGACAGATTTGTCAGCAGTTCAACATATTGTGGTATCGGAAGCTGGTGCTTCGGTCTATTCTGCCTCTGAGCTTGCTAGCCAAGAATTTCCCGATTTAGATGTCAGCTTGCGCGGTGCCGTTTCCATTGCACGCCGCCTTCAAGATCCCTTAGCAGAGCTTGTTAAAATTGAACCCAAAGCCATTGGCGTAGGACAGTACCAACATGACGTTAACCAACGTGAGCTTGAGCGCTCATTGGATGCGGTGGTAGAGGACTGTGTTAACGCCGTAGGCGTGGATGTGAACACAGCCTCTGCTGCCTTACTAGCACGGGTTTCGGGACTCAATAAAACACTGGCTGAAAACATTGTGGCGTGGCGCGATGAAAATGGCGCTTTCCCCGATAGACAAAGTCTGCTTAAAGTTAAGCGCTTTGGTCCGAAAACGTTTGAGCAAGCCGCTGGTTTTTTACGTATTCCCCAAGGCACAAATCCTTTAGATGCTTCTGCAGTACACCCAGAGGCATACCCCGTCGTAGAGCGTATCCTTGAAAAAATCCAAGCGGATGCGCGCAGTATTATTGGACAAGCCGACGCGCTAAAAGGTCTATCCCCTAAGGATTTTATTGATGAGCGATTCGGATTACCTACCATACAAGATATCTTTACCGAAATTGAAAAGCCGGGACGAGATCCTCGGCCCGAATTCAAAACAGCTCGATTCTTAGACGGTGTCACGGCGATTACGGATCTACAAGTTGGCATGGTCCTAGAGGGGGTAGTAACCAACGTAGCCAATTTTGGAGCTTTTGTAGATATTGGTGTACATCAAGATGGCTTAGTACATATTTCGGCTCTGTCGCATCAGTTTGTCAAAGACCCGCGTGAAGTTGTGCGTGTCGGACAAACCGTCACCGTTAAAGTACTAGAGGTTGATGAGGCCCGCAAACGTATTAGTTTAAGCATGCGCTTAGATGATCATCCTGAGCCCACGCTAAAAAAAGCGGCAGCCAGTACCAAACCACGTGCCTCTCGTCGTCCCGCTCGTCCTGCGCCCGATATAGCAAATAATGCTATGGCTGCAGCCTTTGCTAAACTCAAACGCTAAGTCATGGCAGATAACAAAACCCTTGCTTTAATCGGTTGTGGCTTAATGGGCGGCTCTTTTGCTTTGGCTGCCCAACAGGCTCACCAAGTCCATCATACTATCGGCTATTCCGTACCCCACGCCTCAGCCCACCACTTTTATGAGCTGGGTATTATCCAGTCGATTGCTGCGAGCGCAGCCGAAGCCGTGGCTCAAGCCGATATCGTCTTGATCGCCGTACCCGTGGCATCCATGCCCTCCGTGTTTGCTGCTATAGCGCCAGCTTTACCTGATCATGCCCTGATTATGGACGTAGGCAGCACCAAGCGCAGCATTATTCAAGCCGCACAACACCATTTGGGTGCACGCTTTTCCCAATTTATTGCCGCCCACCCAATTGCGGGTAAAGAAAAAGCAGGACATAGTGAGCCTTTTGCTCATCTCTATCAAAATAAAAATGTCATTTTGTGCCCAGAGTCACAATCCAACCCAGCCTACCTAAAGCAAGCCCACTCTTTATGGCAAGCTATTGGGGCGACGCCCATCATCCTGGATGCCGATCAGCACGACCGCGGTCTAGCTGCCGTTAGCCATCTGCCCCATTTATTGGCTTTTGCTTATATGGACGCTTTGCTCCAGCAACCCGACGCAACAGACTTACTCGCCCTAGGTGGCCCAGGCTTTAGGGATTTTTCGCGAATTGCTGGGTGTGACCCAACCATTTGGCGCGATATCCTACCGGATAACCAAGACCAAATCCTCCCCTTACTTCACGCTGTGCGTCAGGCCATCGACACCATTGAAAACGCCATGATGCAACGTGACACCACACAACTCGAAGCCATATTACAGCGTGCCAGCCAAGCACGCATCAACTGGAAATAAGGAGATACTCCATGCGATTTAAACCCATGTTACGTCGTTCAGTGGTGGCTGTTGCCGCCCTTTGCCTCTCAGGCGCAGCCCTCGCACAACAAAACGTCACACGATTAATTGTGCCGTTTTCTGCAGGTGGGCCCATTGACATTAGTGCTCGTGTTTTGGCAGAGGGTGTCAAAGAGCATTTAGGCACTGTGATTATCGAAAACAAACCGGGCGCAGGCGGCAACATTGGCTCGGACCTCGTAGCCAAAGCCAAACCCGATGGAAAAACCATTGGGGTTGCGACCCTAGCCTCTCATGCGGTTAACCCTTGGCTCTATAGCAGCATGCCCTATGACGCAGACAAAGACTTTGCTGGGGTTAGTCTCATGGTATATGTGCCCAACGTGCTAGTGATGAATAGCGAACATGCCGAAAAGCTGGGTATCCAGTCCGTGGCTGATTTAATTGCCTATGCCAAAGCCAACCCAGGTAAACTCAACTATGGCTCAGGTGGCAATGGTAGCGGTGGCCACTTAGCGGGCGAGCTCTTTAAAAAGCAAGCAGAAGTCGATATTGTTCATATCCCCTATAATGGTGGCGCTCCTGCTCAAATGGCTTTGCTTTCTGCCGAAGTAGATTTCACTTTTGACAACCTCGCCACTGCCGCCCCCAATATTCAAAACGGTAAACTCAAAGCTTTGGCCGTAACTACAGATGAACGCTCCGATGTCTTACCTGACATCCCAACTGTTAAAGAAAGCGGCTTGGATGACTTTTCTGTAGCTACTTGGTGGGGTCTGGTTGCCCCAGCCGGTACGCCCGAAGCCGAAATCAAAAAACTCAACGAAGCCTTTGTCGCCGCCATGAACAGCGACAAAGCCAAAGAGCGCTTTGCTGGCCTGCTAATCACACCCACCCCTAGCAGCCCAGAAGCCTTTGATCAGCTCATGCAAGAAGAACGCACACGCTACAAACAAATTGTAGAAGATGCCGGTGCACGCGTCGATTAAGACGTACCACCCCAGCCCCGCTTAGTGTGGGGCTTGGGCATCGATGCTTTGTAAGCGCCCTATCACTAAATCGATAAACTCCTCCATCAGCTCTGGCAAACGCCGCCCCTGCATCACTTGTACCTGCACGACTCGAGCGTGCATCTCGGCATTACGAATTGGTACGGCCACTAAGCCCGAAGCATTCAACCGCCCCGCCACTGAAATATAGCTCGCAAATAAAATCGCCTGACTATCACGCACATAAGCATGTAAGGCTTCTGCATGATTACTATAAACAGAAGGCTCCACCCATTTCCCAGTCATATTACACGCCAATTGATATAGCTTATAAGTGGACGTATTACGATCGGTAAGAGCTAAAGGATATTGCTGCACATCATCTAAACGTAACCGTTTGCGCCGGGCAAGCGGATGGTTTTTTGCCATAATCGCCAAGGCGGGCGCCTCGCAAGAAAATCGTACCGCCACCGTTTCTGATGGCGTTGTACTAAAGGTAATAGCAATATCTGCATCACCCATCGCCACCCGTTCCGTAGCCACTTTTGCACTACTCACAAACACGTCAAAACGGCTTTGTGGATGCACCAGACTAAATTGCGCCATCAAACTGGGAATCAGCTCATGGGCGACCCCCTGCGTGCAAGCTAAACGGATGGGATGTTTAGCGGTATCGCTTAAACCTGCTATCGCCTGAAATGTAGACTCGGTTTCCAAGTTCACCCGCCGTACATGCTTTAATAAAATTTGTCCGGCTGGTGTCAATAACATACCGCGCGCACTTCGCTCAAACAACTCTGCCCCAACGCGCTGCTCCAATTGATGAATTTGCCGACTAATTGCCGACACAGCCACATGTAAGCTTTCTGAGGCAGCACTTAAACTTCCTTGCTGCGCCACCTCGTAAAAATACTTAAAAGCTAAGGATTGCATAGCTAACTCATTGATTTATATAAAAATAAAAAATAACACAGTCTTAGATAAGACTAGGGTTTTCCCTAAAAACCCTTTCTAAAAAAAGCAAACCGTTCTCTAAATCTTATGATTGTATAGAAAACAACCTCTCTATATACTACTTTTTGCATAACTATTTCTGTTGATTTCAGTTGGAGACACTATGCGTTTCGAATTTACCCTAAAAGCCGTGACCCTAAGCTTGGCCTGTGCCTTTGCTTCCACGGCATTTGCCCAAACCTTAAAAATTGGTTTGGCCTCTGAGCCCACAGCCGTGGATCCTCATTACCATCAAACCACCCCTAACGAAGCGTTGATCTCTCATATTTTTGAGCCTTTAGTACGTATGAGCCCCGATATGGAGCTTCAGCCTGCTTTGGCTAAATCATGGGAGCCCACCGACGACACCACGTGGACCTTTAAGCTCGATGAAAAAGCGACTTTTTCTAATGGCGACCCGTTCACTGCGAATGATGTGGTCCTTAGCTTCTGTCGTATCTTGCACAATGAAACAGCCATTGGCAGTGGGTTAATGAACGTGGCTCGTCGCATCCAAGCCATCCAAGTACAAGACGATAAAACCCTACAAATTAAAACCAGCGTTCCCTACCCCTTGCTCCCCAATGAGCTTGCGCGTGTCCCCATGATTTGGAACGGTGTGGTTCAACATGAAAACCTACGCTTTGACCCAGAGAACAACTGCGGTGTCACCAGCGCCTGGCCTGATGTAAACGCATTTAACAAAGGCGACTTAGTCGTTGGTACTGGCCCTTACACGCTCAAATCGTATGTGAAAGGCACAGGTATTGAACTAGAGCGTAATGAAAACTACTGGGGCGAAAAACCCGACTGGAAAAACGTACGTATGACCGCAGTGCCCAGTGCAGGCCCACGCTTAACCGGGTTATTAGCGGGCGACTTCGATTTAATCGAAAACCCTGCTGCACGTGATCTAAAGCGTATTACGGATAGCGGTTTTGGTCATACTATTAAGCCTTCCGTGCGCGTGATGTTCTTCCAGCTTGATGTCGGTCGCGACCAAAGCCCCCTAGTCAAATCCCCTAAAGGCGATAACCCTCTCCAAAATCAAAAAGTTCGTCAGGCAATGTCTCTTGCCATCGACCGTAAGGCCATTGTGGAACGCATTATGGATGGCGTCGCAGAACCCGCTAACCAATATATTCCCGTCGGCATGTTCGGCTCCATTACGGATGCACCCGCGCTAGAGTACAACCCCAAGAAAGCCAAAGAGTTGCTTGCTGAGGCCGGCTACCCCGATGGCTTTGAGTTAACGCTATCTGCCACCAATGACCGCTACATCAACGATGCCCAGCTCACACAAGCCGTTGCGCAGTATCTGAGCCGCATTGGTATCAAAACCAACGTAGATACAATGACGCGCTCTGTGTATTTCCCTAAGCGTGCTAAACGAGAGTTTAGCGTGGCGTTAGGTGGCTGGGGCTCCGAAACCGGCGAGGCAGCTAACTTCCTCCAGTACTGGGTCACGACAACCAATAAAGACTTAGGCGTAGGCGGCAGTAACTATGGTGGTTACTCCAACCCCGAACTGGATAACAAGTTCCTAGAAGCCATCCGTACCCTTGACGACAACAAGCGCAGCGAATTGTTGCAACAAGCCGTACAGCTGTCTTTAGACGATATGGCACATATTCCCTTGCACTTTGAAAGTGGCGTATGGGCATTCCGTAAAGGCATCAACTACGTAGGTCGCGCTGACCAACGTACGATGGCGACACACGCTACCATCGCGGAATAATAACCACTTAGGCTGACGAAGGAGTTTGATTTGGCCGTTTTTATTTTACGCAGATTACTGCAAAGCGTTGTGGTATTGTTCGCGGTTTCTGTGGTGGTGTTTTTTGCAGTCTACACCGTAGGCGACCCCATTGAACTACTCGTCAGCCCAGATGTGGGTCAGGATCAGCGCGATGCGCTGATCGCCCGCTTAGGGCTTGACCAACCGCTCTGGCAGCAATACCTGCATTTTGTTTGGCGTGCCTTACATGGAGACCTAGGTAATTCTTTTGTACATGGTATGCCTGCTGTTGACCTTATTTTACAGCGCTTTCCTGCCACACTTGAACTAGTCGTAGTAGCGATTAGCTTAACCTGTATTTTAGGTATCCCCCTGGGGCTTATTGCTGGCTTACACCGCGATAATTTCCTAGGTAAAAGCATCATGAACACCTCTGTGCTTGGCTTTTCCCTGCCTAACTTTTGGCAAGGGATGGTGTTCATTTTATTATTTGCCGTCTGGCTCGGTTGGCTTCCTGCATCCGGCCGAGGCCCTACAGTCGAAGTGCTCGGCATCCCCTTAAGTATTTTTAGCGCTCAAGGTTGGAGTCATATCGCACTGCCCGCGGTGAACTTGGCTGTCGCCAATATCGCTCTGATTTTGCGCATGACGGCCTCTGGTGTCAGCGAAGCCCAGAGCCAAGACTATGTGCGCTTTGCGCGCGCAAAAGGTGTTAAGCCTGGACGTATTGTACGCCGTCATATTTTACGCAACATCATGATCCCTGTTGTCACCGTTATTGGCATGGAATTTGGCACCCTAATCGCCTACTCCACTATTACAGAAACGGTATTTTCTTGGCCTGGCATGGGCAAACTACTTATCGATAGTGTGTATCAACTAGATCGCCCCGTGGTGGTTGCGTACGTCATGCTCGTCACCATGCTTTTTGTCGTAATTAATCTCGTGGTGGATATTCTGTATGCCGTTTTAGATCCACGTGTACAACTTTTGGAGCCTAGCGCCTAATGACTACCCCACATTCTTTATCAGATGGGCAACCGGCCGCCATTCCAACCGTTAAGCCCTTACAAAATACGCCACAACGGCAAAAAATTCTTAAAAAAATTCGCAGTCGTCCATCGACCAAGCGATCTTTGCTGACATTATTTATCTTAATTGCAGTCGTATTGATCGCCCCTTATTTTGCGCCGCAAGACCCCTATGACTTATTGTCATTGGATATTATGGATGGCCGTCTACCACCAGGCTCAGAAAGTTTTAATGGCATGACCTATTGGTTAGGTACAGACTCACAAGGCCGCGACATGCTTAGTGCCATTTTATATGGCTTGCGTATTAGTTTACTCGTCGGTCTCGGTGCCGTTGCCTTGTCAGCTATCATTGGCATGATCATGGGGTTAATTGCGGCGTATCACGGCAGCTGGGTCGATAGCCTGATTATGCGTACTGTCGACTTCATTTTAGGTTTCCCTACAATTTTAGTTGCCCTGGTTCTGCTCTCTGTCCTAGGACGAGGCATTGATAAGGTCATCATCGCTTTAGTGATTGTGCAATGGGCGCATTACGCTCGTATTATGCGTGGACGTGCGCTGCAAGAGCGTCGTAAAGAATATATCGAAGCCGCGATGAACCTGGGCTTTTCCTCATGGCGCATTATGTTCAAGCATCTTATGCCAAATTGCTTTGGCCCGATTATGGTGTTTGCCACCATTCAAATTGCCACCGCTATTGTGCTAGAGGCTACGCTTTCCTTTTTAGGCGTAGGCGTACCCATTACCGAGCCTTCTCTTGGGCTACTCATTGCAAGTGGCTTTGAGTATCTGCTTTCCGGTGACTACTGGATCAGCATTTTCCCTGGCTTAGCTTTGTTATTTTTAATTCTCTCTATCAACATCGTAGGTGATCGCCTACGCGAAAGTTTGGATCCACGACGCTAATGACTGACACAACTTTATTACAGGTAAATGGGTTACAGACGGCTTTTCATACCGAGGAAGGCGCTTGGCTGGCCGTAGATGGCGTGGATTTACAGGTCAAAAAAGGAGAAATTATCGGCCTTGTCGGTGAGTCGGGCTCGGGGAAATCCGTCACTGGCTTTTCGCTTATTGGACTGATTGATCCACCAGGCGAAGTAGTGGGCGGCGAGGTTCTTTTCCACGGTCAAGACTTACGCCAACTGTCCGAGGAGCAATTGCGACAATTACGGGGTGATCGAATTGCCATGATTTTCCAAGACCCTTTAATGACACTAAATCCAGTGCTTAAAGTGGGCGAGCAAATGATGGAAGCGATTCTCACGCACTATCCAGAAACCCCAAAAGCCGAAGCCCGCCAACGCTGTTGTGATGCCTTGGCTCAAGTTGGTATCCCTGCACCGGAGTCCCGTCTAGATAACTATCCCCATGAGTTCTCTGGGGGAATGCGCCAACGTGTTGCTATCGCCATTGCTATGCTTAACAAGCCGGAATTGATTATCGCGGACGAGCCGACAACGGCATTGGATGTGACCATTCAAGCGCAAATCCTCTACGAGATGCAAAAACTTTGCCGGGAGCAAAACACCGCATTAATCTGGATTACCCACGATCTAGGCGTCGTAGCAGAGCTTGCGGACCATGTTGCCGTGATGTATGCAGGAAAAATAGTTGAATATGGCGCCGTGCAAGCGGTATTACAAAACCCTATTCATCCCTATACAGAGGGGCTACTGAACTCCATGCCAGGTTCTGCCCAACCAGGTGCACGCTTACAACAAATCGATGGCATGGCACCCACCTTAACAGGACGCGAGCAGGGCTGTACCTTTAGGCCACGTTGTCCTTATGCCCACCCTTCCTGTGCACAAAGTGCCCCTCCGGTTGAACAAATTGGTCAGCGCCAATACCGCTGCTATTTCCCTCTGCTTAAGGAGGAAACAAAATGAGTACGACGCCTATTATTGATATTCAAAACCTGCATAAACAATTTAGCAAAGCCCCTGATTTGGCCCATCGCATCTTACAAAGCTTAGGCAAAGCCGCTCCGCCCCCTACTGTTCATGCCGTCAATGGCATCAATCTAACGATTCAAAAAGGTGAGGTGGTTGGTCTTGTTGGGGAATCCGGTTGTGGTAAATCCACCTTAGGGCGTATGGTCGCAGGCTTAATCAACCCTAGCGCAGGTGCTATCTACTACGAAGGCAAGGATATTCAGCAGCTGAGCCGCGAAGAAAAGCTCGCCTACACCTTGGGGGTGCAACTTATTTTCCAAGACCCACAAGCCTCATTAAACCCAAAGCAAAAACTGGGTGATATTATTAGCGAGGCCTTGCATGTGCACCGTTTGGCTCCTAAAGCAGAAATATCACAACGCATCAATCACGCTTTAGCCGAGGTCGGACTCGAAGTGGATTATCGTGACCGCCTGCCCCACCAAATCTCAGGTGGGCAGCGTCAGCGTATTGGTATTGCTCGTGCTTTAATGGTCAACCCAAAATTTCTTGTTTGTGATGAACCAGTTGCCGCCTTAGACGTCTCCATTCAAGCACAAGTCATTAACCTGTTTATGGATTTACGCGATAAACACGGCTTGACCTATTTATTTATCAGTCATGACCTAGGCGTGGTTCGACATATCTCTGATCGTGTCGCCATTATGTATTTAGGGCGTATTGTAGAAATTGCGGACAGCGCTGATATCTTCCATCATGCTGCCCACCCCTATACCAAAGCCCTGCTGGCAGAAATGCCAGATGTCACTAAACAAGGGCGCGCTTTTACCCCCATCAAAGGTGAGATTCCTTCTCCCTTAAACCCTCCAAGCGGCTGTACCTTTCATCCACGATGCCCTGTGGCCACCGAGCTGTGTAAGGCCAGCGTTCCTGAGCTAAAAACCGTTGGTGCAGGTCATCAGGCCGCTTGTCACTTGATTTAAAATACCGCAAAGGATTTGATTGCATGAATCACCAAGCACATGAGCTTACCGAGGCATTACGTCAACAAATTATTCGCTGGGTCGAGCTCGAGTCTCCCTCCCATGATGCCGATGCCTTACGTGCCATGGCTGCCCTTATTCTCGATGATATAAAAGACAGCCCTCTGCGCGTAGAACAAATCAATGTCGGTGAAGACACCGGACCTATTTTGCACATTCATAACCGTGCTGATAACGATAGTCGATCGGGTATTTTAGTTCTCGGTCACTATGATACGGTCCATCCGATCGGCACCTTAACCCAAAACCCGTGTCGACAAGAGGGCGATAAGCTCTTTGGCCCAGGTATCTACGACATGAAGTCAGGCGTGGTCTTGGCCCTATCCGCCTTAAAAGCACTGGCTCAGCCTCAAGCCACACAGCTTCCTGTGGATTTGGTTCTGGTTCCCGATGAGGAAACCGGTAGTCATTACTCACGCGAGTATATCGAAAAATTTGCTAAAAAATCGGTTTATACCTTGGTATGTGAGCCTGCCCGTGTAGAGGAAGGACGCTGCGTAACCGCCCGTAAAGGCACAGGCAATATTTTTATTACTGCGCACGGTCGCCCTGCTCATGCCGGTATTCATCACGAAAAAGGCCGTAATGCCATCGAGGAAATCGCCCACCATGTTCTGGCTTTAGAAAAGCTAACCGATTATGAGCGTGGTATTACTGTTAGCGTAGGTGTTATCAAAGGTGGCACAACGTCGAATGTTGTCCCTGCCTGGTGCCAAATCAAAGCCGATTTTCGAGTACCGAATGCAGAAATGGCACAACGCCTCGAGCAACAAGTTCAACAAATTAAAGCCATCCATCCAGATATTCGCCTAGAAGTGGAGTTTAAACTCAATCGCCCCGCCATGCCGCGTACAGAAGCTACTGCTGCTTTATTAGCACAGTGCCAACACTATGCACGCCAAGCGGGCTTTGAGCTAAAAGAAGCCCCCATGACTGGGGGGGCAAGTGATGCGAATTTTACCGCCGCTTTGGGCGTGCCAACCCTAGATGGCTTGGGCGCCGATGGCAACGGCGCTCATACCCTAAATGAGCATATCTTGGTGTCTACCTTAGCCCAGCGCCGTCAGTTTTGGCTGCATACACTCGCCCAATTGCATTAAGCACTCACTTCGTTACTGCTGAGACAAGGCCGCCAACAAGCGGTCTTGTTGCGCTTGATCTAAGTCCGCAACCTGAATCTCATCAACAAAAACGTGATAACGATCTTCGATTTGGTCAATGCGATACTGCCCGGCCTGTAGTTGTTTCATCAATAAGCCGGCTTGTTTAGGATCCGCAAAAGGTAACGATAAAAAGACTTCGTTATCCGCGGCATCAAACAAACGGAACTGAAAACCTGCCTCGTCCCTAAAGCTCACAAAACGTGCGGTTTTGACCTTTTCTGTCTTATTTTCTACTGGCGCAACCGGCACAAGATGTGGCGAGCGTAAACCAACAGCGGCACGCAACTGCTCCATCAACGGCATAGAAATCTGACGCGCCTTGGCTGCTCCAGCCAGTAGAATTTCCTCTATACGGTCAGGATTAGCCATCAAATCATTATACTTTTCACGCATGGGCGCAATTTCGGCATTGATGCGCTCAAACAGTTTCTTTTTCGCCTCGCCCCAGCCCAAACCATCATGTAGCTCTGCTTTAAATGCTTCTGCCTGCTCTGGAGTAGAAAACACTTCGTACAACTCAAATAAGTGCGAGCCTTCTGTGTCTTTAGGCTCACCAGGCTGGCGTGAGTCCGTTACAATTCGGTTAATGGTGCTTTGCAGTAGTTTTTCCCCACCCTCAAAAAGCGGAATGGTGTTGTCATAGCTTTTGGACATTTTACGACCATCTAGGCCGGGCAGCGTTGCTACGGTTTCGTCAATCAGCTCGTAAGGCAGCACAAAAAAGTCCTTGCCTTGCCCATACATATGATTAAATCGCTGCGCAATATCACGCGCCATTTCAATATGCTGAATCTGATCCCGCCCTACCGGCACCAAATGCGCATTAAACATTAAAATATCCGCTGCCATCAAAATGGGATATGAATACAACCCCATATTCACGCCATCATCGGGGTCTACACCCTTAGCTTGGTTTTGATCAACGGCCGCTTTATAAGCATGCGCCCGATTCATTAAGCCTTTGCTGGTAATGCAGGTCAACATCCACGAGAACTCGGGAATCTCAGGAATATCTGACTGACGATAAAAAGTGACCTTATCAGGATCAAGCCCCGCTGCTAACCATGTAGCCGCGATCTCTAGACGAGAGCGTGCCACACGCTGCGGATCCTCGCATTTAATTAATGCATGATAATCCGCTAAAAAGAAAAAAGCATCCGTGTCAGGTTGCACACTAGCACGAATGGCTGGGCGAATCGCCCCGGCATAATTCCCTAAATGCGGGGTTCCTGATGGAGTAATCCCCGTAAGGACACGTTTAGTCATAATAAAACCTAAAAAATTGCTGAACGAATAAATTACAACACAGCGGCTTGGCGGCGCTCGGCATCCAGATACTCTTTGGATTGCATCTCCATCAGCCGCGACTCCGTCCGATGGAATTCATTTGCCATCGGCCCTTGTGTGTAAAGGTCTTTGGCCTCTACCTCTGCCGACATAATCAGTTTAACTTTGTGATCATAAAGCACATCGACTAACCACGTAAAACGCCGTGCGGCAGAAGCATCGCGTGCTGACATTTTGGGCACATCCGATAGTAATACCGTCTCAAACCGACTCACTAAGGATAAATAATCATTTTGTGACCGTGGTCCCACGCACAATGTTTCAAAATCAAACCATACAACATTATTTTGACACGCAATGACTGGCAATTGGCGATTTTCTATCTCAATCTGTGTAGCGTGAGGCTTTTCCCCTGTTAACCCCTCGTAAATCTGGATAAGCTCCTGTTCGGTCTGAGCGGTAATGGGCGTTAGATATAAGCGCACCTGCTCTAAGGTACGACGACGATAATCTACCCCCGTATCCACATTTAAAATATCCATGCGCGCTTGAATCAACGCAATAGCAGGTAAGATACGATCCCTATGTAATCCATCTGGATACAGTAAGCTGGGCTCATAATTAGAAGTCATCACAAAGCTCACCCCTTGTTCAAACAAGGCATGCAGTAACTTATATAAAATCATGGCATCTGCTATATCAGAGACATGAAACTCATCAAAACAAATGACCTCATAACGTTTAGCGATGGTTTTTGCCACGGTTTCTAGGGGATCCGCTTGACTTCGTAACTGCTTAAGCTGATCATGTACCCCGCGCATAAACTCATGAAAATGAAGCCGAGTTTTACGCTCTAAGGGCAAGCATTGATAAAACGCATCCATCAAAAAACTTTTTCCCCTGCCTACTCCCCCCCATAAATAAACGCCTTTTGGTGCGGGCGCTTTAGAAAACCAGCGCGATAAAAAAGATTTTTGGCTCTGGTGATAGCTCAACAGCTCATCATAGAACTGTTGTAAACGCTCAACGGCATGCTGCTGCGCCGAATCAGCCTGATAGCCTTTGTCGGCTAAGGCTTTTTGATAATAGTGAATTACATCCGTCATGGAATTGCTTTATATAGAAAAAAGGGGCTGACAGTTGTCGCCCCTTTTTGTGCTACCTTGGACTTGATTAGAAGTTAAGTGCGCGTTTGTCTACCGCTAAAGCGGCTTCTTTCATGGCTTCCGATAAGGTCGGGTGAGCATGACAAATACGAGCAATGTCCTCGGCCGCCCCACGGAATTCCATAATGACAACGGCCTCAGCGATTAATTCCGAAGCGGTTGGCCCTACGATATGGACACCTAAGACCTCGTCTGTTTTTGCATCTGCCAGGATCTTAACAAAACCAGTGGTGTTACCCAAAGCACGAGCACGGCCATTGGCCATAAAGGGGAATTTACCCGCACGGTAATCGCGCCCCTCTTTTTTCAGCTCTTGCTCTGTTTTACCAACCCATGCCATTTCTGGCGAGGTGTAAATCACCCAAGGAATGGTATCAAAGTTAACATGTGGCTGCTGACCGGCAATGCGTTCCGCTACAGCGACACCCTCGTCTTCGGCCTTGTGCGCCAACATCGGGCCACGCACCACATCCCCTACAGCCCAAACATTAGGCAGGTTTGTGAGGCAGTCATCATCAACCTCGATAAAGCCACGCTCATCCAATTTTAAGCCCACGGTTTCCGCACCTAAGCCAGCTGTATTAGGTACTCGCCCAATGGATACAATTAAACGGTCGAATTCGGCTTTGTGCTCTTTATCCGACGCATCCTTGTATTCTACTTTGACTTTTTTACCAGAGGTCTCAACCTCGTCCACTTTGACACCTAGCTGAATATCCAAGCCCTGCTTCGTCAATGCGGAGAAAGCTTCTTTGGCTACGTCTCGGTCAGCCGCAGCAAGGAACTCAGGCGCACCCTCAAAAATAGTGACCTCTGCACCTAAGCGACGCCAGACGCTGCCAAGCTCTAAGCCAATCACGCCCGCACCAATCACACCCAGTTTTTTGGGTACGTCTTTAAGGCGTAGCGCCCCATCATTGGAGAGAATTAACTCTTCATCAAAAGGCACACCGGGTAATTCGCGTGCCGAAGAACCTGTGGCTACCACCACATGTTTGGCGATAAGGTCTTCTGCCTCTTTACCATCAACACGAATAGACCAGCCTGCATCGACCTTGGCTTGGAAAGAAGCCGTGCCATGAAAGAAGGTTACTTTGTTCTTTTTAAACAAGAACAAAATGCCTTGGTTATTTTCTTTAACGACCTTATCTTTACGGCCTAGCAAGGTATCCAGTTTAAGCTCTAAGCCTTTTACTTTGATACCGTGATCCTCGAAATGCTTTTCGGCTTGCTCGTAATGCTCAGAAGATTGCAGCAACGCCTTTGAGGGGATACAACCCACGTTTGTGCAGGTACCACCAGGAGCAGCTTTGCCATCCTGATCCGACCAGGCGTCAACGCAAGCCACAGACAGGCCTAATTGTGCGGCGCGAATGGCGGCAATATAGCCGCCGGGGCCCGCACCAATGACAACTACATCAAAATTTTTTGCCATGATGCGTTCCTTATTACAGATCTAACAATAAACGTTGTGGATCTTCTAGGGCTTCTTTCATTGCCACTAGACCCAATACCGCTTCGCGACCATCAATAATGCGGTGGTCATAAGACATCGCCAAGTAGTTCATAGGACGAATCACAATCTGACCATTTTCCACCACTGGGCGCTCTTTGGTTGCGTGAATACCAAGAATGGCAGACTGAGGTGGGTTAATGATCGGTGTGGATAGCATGGAGCCAAACACCCCACCATTAGAAATGGAGAAAGTCCCCCCTGTTAGCTCTTCGAGTGTGAGCTTACCGTCTTGGGCTCGACGACCGTAATCTGCGATTTGCTTTTCAATTTCAGCAATTGACATTTGATCCGCATTACGCAAAATCGGTACCACTAGACCACGTGGACTACCTACTGCAATCCCGATATCAAAGTAACCGTGGTAAATAATGTCTTTACCATCTACCGATGCATTCAAGATGGGGTATTTTTTGAGAGCAGCAACAGCGGCTTTAACAAAGAAAGACATAAAGCCTAGTTTGACGCCATGCTCTTTTTCAAAAGTGTCTTTGTACTGCTTGCGCAAGTCCATAATGGCTTGCATGTTGACTTCGTTAAAGGTCGTCAAAATCGCATTTTCTTGCTGGGACTGTAGCAAACGCTCGGCGACGCGAGCACGCAAGCGGCTCATAGGTACACGCTGCTCAGGGCGACCATCTAAAGATAAAGAGGCTGGAGCAGGTGCCGCTGCGGCGGGTTTAGCGGCACCACCGGCCTGAGCGGCCATGGCGTCTGCTTTAGTCACACGCCCATCACGACCTGTGCCTTCGACTGCGGTCACATCAAGACCTTTCTCAGCAAGGATTTTGCTTGCGGCGGGTGAAGCGGCTGTCACCGTCGTGCCCGATGCTGTGGCAGCGGGCTCAGCCGGCGCTGCTTTTTCTTCGGCAGCTGGAGCAGCGGCCGTGGCTTTGGCTTCTGTGTCAATACGAGCTAAAACCTCGCCGGCTGTCACAGTGCTGCCATCGCCTTTTACAATCTCAACCAATACCCCTGCAGAAGGAGCAGGCACTTCTAGCACAACCTTATCGGTTTCCACGTCGATTAAAATCTCGTCTTGCTCAACGGCTTCGCCAGGTTGTTTTTTCCACTCGAGCAAGGTGGCCTCGGAGACGGACTCGGACAGCTCGGGAACAAGAATTTCAATAATAGCCATAATAGTTTCCGTGTAATAAATATATGTTCTGTAATCAGTTATGCGTTATTTGGATAACGAAAAGCCTTTGATGTTTTCCGCATAGGCCTGCTCAATCAATGCTTTTTGCTGCTCAATGTGCTTAGCCAAATAACCTACCGCGGGCGAAGCCGAAGCCGCACGACCCGCATAGCTTAGCTTTTGATTCGGGGTCATATTTTCAACTAAGTGATGCTGAATATAGAACCAAGGCCCTTGGTTTTGAGGCTCGTCTTGTACCCATACGATTTCTGTCGCATTGCTGTACTTACGTAGTTCCTCTTGGAATGCTTTATGGGCAAATGGATAAAGCTGTTCAATACGAACAATAGCAACGTCTTCGCGCTCACGCTCCGTACGTGCATTAACTAAGTCGTAATAAACCTTTCCAGAACAAACGAGTACACGTTTGACGTTTTCTGCTTTGATGGCATCATTGGTTTCACCAATTACGGGCATAAAACGCCCTTCGGCAAGCTCAACCAATGGAGAGGTGGCCGCTTTGTTACGCAATAGGGATTTGGGCGTCAACAACACAAGAGGCTTACGGAAAGGACGCAGCATCTGGCGGCGCAATACGTGGAAAATCTGCGCACCGGTTGTTGGCTGAATGACCTGAATATTATTATCCGCACATAACTGTAAGAAACGCTCGATACGAGCCGAAGAGTGTTCCGGACCCTGACCTTCGTACCCATGCGGCAGCATCATGGTCAAGCCACAATGACGCCCCCATTTGGCTTCGCCAGAGGTAATAAACTGGTCAATAACGACTTGGGCACCGTTCACAAAGTCCCCAAACTGCGCTTCCCAGATGGTGAGTACGTTAGGCTCAGCGGAGGCATAACCGTACTCAAATGCCAAAACGGCCTCTTCGGAGAGGACCGAGTCAATCACAGTAAAGGGTGCTTGGTTTTCGGCTACGTTTTGCAATGGGATATAAGTACCATCGTCCCAACGCTCGCGGTCTTGATCGTGAAGCACCGCATGACGGTGTACAAAAGTACCACGCCCGGAGTCTTGACCGGTAATACGTACTGCATAGCCATTGGCAACCAATGTTGCAAAAGCTAAATGCTCGCCCATACCCCAATCAACATTCATTTCACCACGAGCCATCGCACGGCGATCGTTCAGCATGCGCTTGACTAAAGGATGAACATTAAAACCGTCGGGCACGGTCGTGATCTTTTCACCAATACGCGTAAGCTCTGCCAACGGCATCCCTGTATCGGCATGATCCGTCCATTTGGCATTTAAGAAAGGTGTCCAATCTGTGGCGTATTTGTTTTTGTAGTCGGTTAACACGGGCTCTACGGTACGCTGCCCGTCTTCCATTAGCTGACGGTAGGCTTTTACCATTTCGTCCGGCTCTTCGGCGCTAAGTACCCCTTGGGCCACTAGCTTATCGGCATAGAGTTTACGAGTACCAGGGTGTTGAGCAACAGCTTTGTACATCAAAGGCTGTGTCAACGAGGGAGTGTCTTGCTCGTTGTGACCCAGTTTGCGGTAACACACTAGGTCAATCACCACATCATGACGGAATTTTTTACGGTAATCTAAAGCCAAGCGCGTCACAAAGGCCACGGCTTCGGGGTCATCGGCATTAACGTGGAATACCGGAGCTTCGATCATTTTTACCACATCGGTACAATACAAGGTCGAACGCGCATCACGCGGATCAGACGTAGTAAAACCAATTTGGTTGTTAATAACAATGTGCACCGTACCACCTGTACCATAACCACGCGTTTGCGCTAGGTTAAGGGTTTCCATTACCACGCCCTGGCCCGCAAAGGCGGCGTCCCCATGTACGAGCACCGGTAAAACGCATTCGCCAGTGGTATCACCACGGCGATCTTGACGCGCACGGGTGCTGCCCTCGACAACCGGGTTAACAATTTCCAAATGAGAAGGGTTAAAAGCCAAGGACAAGTGAACAGGACCACCACGCGCAGACAGATCGCTAGAAAAACCATTATGGTATTTCACGTCCCCGTCCGTAAGGTTGTCGGCGTGCTTACCCTCGAACTCGGCGAACAGGTCTGCAGGCATCTTGCCCATGATGTTCACGAGCATATTCAAGCGCCCACGGTGAGCCATCCCAACAATGATTTCTTGCACACCTAAATCGCTGGCATGGTTAACGACTTCGTCCATACAAGCAATAAAGCTTTCCCCGCCCTCGAGGGAGAAACGCTTTTGCCCCACGTATTTAGTGTGTAAATAACGCTCTAACCCCTCGGCCTCGGTCAGCTGTTGTAGGATATTGCGCTTTTCATCAGCGGTAAAATCCATGCGCCCATGCACGGACTCTAGACGCTCTTGGATCCAACGTTTAGCAACGGGATCCGAAATATGCATAAATTCCGCACCAATGGTTTGACAATACGTGTCACGTAAGGCCTTGAGCATATCGCGCAAGGTCATGGTGTCGGATTTAGTAAAATACGTATTGGTTGCCGAATACACCTGATCCAAATCGGCTTCGGTTAAACCATAAAAAGCAGGATCGAGTTCTGCGTATTCAGGACGCTCACTGCGTTTTAAAGGGTCTAAGGTTGCGATACGTGCGCCCAAAGAACGATAAGCAGCAATCAGCGACTGCACCGACACCTGTTTCATTGCCATAGACAAGTCAGGAGCGGCGGCGCGCACAGCTAAAGCATTGGCTTTAGCACGCTCTGCAAAGGATTGAATAATCGGGCTATGCGCTTGATCGCGCGTTGCCTCTTTGCCATCTGTAGCAGGCAGATGTTGGAGTTGATCAAAATAATCGCGCCATTCAGGTGCTACTGAAGACGGATTGTCTAGGTACATCTCGTATAGTTCCTCTACATAGGCGGCATTCGAGCCGTAGAGATACGAGTTATTTTGCAGTTCAATTTGCGATGACATAGTAATAACGCTTCACCTATATGGATGTTTCATCCATGCTGAGATGCAGGAAAACCTTCCGCGACACGGCTTCACCGGTTAGCGGATAGCGGAGCAGAAGGCAACGTAAGACGCCTTTCACAGCGATATCACTCAGTATACCCCTCTGTAGGCTTCCTTGCATCTTAGCAAACTTAAATCATTGTATTCATGCGTAAATGTTGGCATTTACAAACATTTACGTATGCCTAAAAACCCCTCAATTATTTGAACTAGTCATGCATTCTTTTTTGCTGCAATGCGACATGCGCCTACCCGAATTTCAAGTTATAACAGTAGACTCCCCACATTCACTGTGTGGACAGGTTAAAATGTTGCCATTCATTCGATTTATCTCAGGAGCACACCCACGATGGACGCCAAAGCTGATCTGGCAAAACGCGCGTTGGAATATCACGCACAACCCACCCCAGGTAAAATTTCTGTAGTTCCCACTAAAACATTAGCCGATGCGGACGACCTTTCCTTGGCCTATTCTCCCGGGGTTGCCTTCGCCTGCATGGCCATTCACGAAGAAGGCGACGAGGCGGCCGCTAAATACACATCTCGAGCCAATCTCGTGGGGGTGATCAGTAACGGTACTGCCGTTCTAGGATTAGGCAATATTGGCCCACTTGCTTCTAAACCCGTCATGGAGGGCAAGGGCTGCCTGTTCAAAAAATTTGCAGGCATTGATGTATTTGATATTGAGCTTGCCGAAAATGATCCAGAAAAACTGGTGGATATTATTGCGGCCATGGAGCCCACACTAGGCGGCATTAACCTTGAAGACATCAAGGCTCCCGAATGCTTTTATATTGAACAAGAGCTACGAAAGCGCATGAAAATCCCCGTGTTCCATGATGATCAACATGGTACGGCAATCATTGCTTCGGCTGCGATCTTAAACGGCCTAAAGGTTGTTAACAAAAACATCGACGAGGTTCGCCTTGTCTGTTCTGGCGCTGGCGCCGCCGCTATCGCTTGCTTAAACCTGCTCGTGAACTTGGGCATGCCCAAAGAAAACATTTATGTCGCAGACTCTCGCGGCATTATCTGGCAGGGTCGCGAGCCCAACATGGAGCCTAACAAAGCCCAGTTTGCTCAAGACACGCCGTTTCGTACCCTAGCGGATGCGACCGCAGGTGCTGATATTTTCTTAGGTTGCTCTGCACCCGGTTTACTTACACCCGAAATGCTTCTGAGCATGAACGAGCGCCCCTTGGTTTTAGCTTTAGCTAACCCCGAACCAGAGATCCGCCCAGAGGTCGCTAAAGCTACCCGTGCTGATGTGGTAATCGCTACGGGTCGTTCCGACTACCCAAACCAAGTCAATAATGTTTTATGCTTTCCCTTTATTTTCCGTGGTGCTCTTGACTGTGGCGCAACCGAAATTAACGAAGCCATGAAACAGGCCTGCGTCTACGCTATTGCTGAGCTTGCCCAAGAAGAACAGTACGACGACGTCAATAGCGATAGCGATAGCGATTTAGGTTTTGGTCCCGAGTATATTATCCCCAAGCCCTTTGATCCGCGTTTGATTTCTCGTATTGCTCCTGCTGTGGCCAAAGCCGCCATGGATTCAGGCGTAGCCAGTCGCCCTATCGAAGACCTTGAGGCTTATCGACAGCGCTTAATCGCCATGACGTATCGTTCTGGGGCGTTAATGCGGCCGCTTTTTAAGCAAGCTAAAGAAATCACGCAACTCAAACGTGTGATTTACGCCGACGGTGAGGACGAACGCGTTCTTCGCGCGGCGCAAACGGTTGTGGACGAAAAGATCGCTTATCCGATATTAATTGGGCGTCCTGCTGTGATCGAAATGCGTATCAAACGCTATGGTCTACGCTTACAAGCTGGGCTCAATTTTGAAATTGTCGACCCTGAAGACGATTACCGCTATAACGAAACGTGGCAGGCCTACTATCAGCTCAAAGGGCGCCAAGGTGTAACTCCTGATGTCGCTAAAGCACTGGTTCGTAAGCACAATACCTTAATTGGGGCGATGCTCATGCGCCGAGGTGATGCCGATGCTATGATTTGTGGCGTCACGACACGCTTTTATCATCAGCTTGCCCATATCGAAGACATTATTGGCCGCAAAGAGGATGCTTCCGTATTTGCCGCCATGAATGTGCTCATGCTGCCTACACAAAATATTTTCGTCTGCGATACGCATGTAAACGAAAACCCAACCGCAGAAGAAATTGCCGATATCACGCTGATGGCCGCCGAAAAAGTGCGTCATTTTGGGCTCGTACCACGGGTTGCTCTACTTTCCCACTCGAATTTTGGAAGCCGCTCTACAGCATCTTCGCGTAAAATGGCCAAAGCGCTTGAAATTATTACAGAGCGCGCCCCAGAGCTAGAAATTGATGGGGAAATGCATGCGGACTCGGCGCTTTCCAACCGTATCCGCTTTAAAGCGCACCCTGACTCTACTCTAAAAGCGCCTGCTAACCTACTCATTACGCCTAACCTAGACGCCGGTAATATTACTTATAACGTGTTAAAAATGGCAGGGAGCAATGGCGTAGCAATGGGTCCTATCCTTTTAGGAGCAGCCCGACCTGTTCATATTTTAACCACTAGCGCTACCACACGCCGTATTGTCAATATGACAGCGGTTGCTGTGCTTGAGGCAGCTGAACAAATTAACTAACCCCTTCCTTTTCTTTCTAAAGCGGCTCACTACCAGCCGCTTTTTTTTACCCCCGCCATTTTGGTCTGACCAGTTTTGCCTAAAACTGGCGATTACCCTAACTTTACCATTTGCCCATAGCCATATACAGTAAACAACACCTTAACTGGTCAAACCAAAACTGTTATGCGGCTTTCTGATCTAATCCTTGAAAAACTCATTGCCCTAGTCCAAGAACATGGCTTACAAGCAGGTGACCGCCTGCCCTCTGAGCGATCCTTAGCGACACAATTTGGTGTCTCACGCCCCGCAATTCGCGAAGCGATACGCACCCTCGCTAGCCGCCAATGGCTTACCACCAAACATGGGGGCGGCAGCTATGTCACAGAGCAATTTCATCACTCCCATCACGCGCTTGATCCCTCTACTGCTTCCTATCAACAACATATTATCGAGGCACGGCAAATTATCGAAGCCAGCACCGCTTGGCATGCCGCCTTACGCGCTACCGATGAAGACAAACAAAGGCTTAAACAGTGCCTGGACGCGATAGAAGCATTGCAACAAACCGCGCAGCATCAACAAGCTGCTATCGCGGATGCCCACTTTCATCTTGCCATTGCCGAAGCTTCACACAATGTAGTTTTTGTGCAAATTATGCGCGGCTTTTTTCAACACCTACTCTCAAATGTGGAAAAAAATCGCCAATCCGCTTTACATGAAAGCTCTTGTTTTGCTTCGGACCAGCTTACTTTGCAGCATCGAGCTTTACTTGATGCCATTTTACAAGGCGACGCCCAGCAGGCTCAGGCTGCCGCCATTCATCATTTGGATTATGTACACCAACGCCTAGCCCATCGCCACACAAATACCGTGCGCTAATGGCTTAACGAAAAGGAGGTAATTATGGGGAGCTCTCATCCCTTATTAGACTTTGCTCGCGAAGATCAAGATTTTTCGCATATCGATGCGAGTCATGTGATTCAATCCTTACAACAGGCTTTACCCACAACCACTATTCTGTCAACAAAAGAGCAACTAAAGCCCTATGAATGTGATGGCTTTACTCTAGAAACGCAGGTCCCTCTTGCTGTGGTCATGCCAACTACCGAAGCCGAAGTTGTCACAACCCTAAAAACCTGCTCACAACTTGGGGTGCCGGTGGTAGCACGAGGTGCAGGCACAGGCTTATCGGGTGGCGCTATTCCACATCCTCATGGGGTGATCTTATCTCTGGCGAAAATGAATCAAATCCTCAAGATTGATCAGGCCGCTCGCGTCGCCATCGTTCAGCCCGGCATTCGTAACCTTGCTGTCTCCGAAGCCACCGCCCCCTATGGGTTGTATTACGCTCCTGACCCCTCCTCACAAATCGCTTGCACTATTGGTGGCAACATTGCAGAAAATGCCGGCGGCGTTCACTGCCTTAAATACGGTCTTACCGTTCATAATGTGCTGCGCATCCGTGCCGTCACGATTGATGGTGACATCATCGAAGTCGGCAGCCATGCTCTCGATGTGCCAGGTTATGACCTGCTATCACTCATTATTGGTTCTGAGGGCATGCTAGCGGTGGCAACAGAAATCACCCTCAAGCTCACTCCAACACCCCAATTTGCACAATGTGTCTTAGCCAGTTTTGATGATGTGGTCAAAGCCAGTGATGCGGTAGCCGCCATTATTGCTGCCGGTATTATTCCAGCAGGCTTAGAGATGATGGACCAGCCCGCTACCATCGCTGCAGAAGCCTTTGTCAATGCCGGCTACCCGCTCGATGCCAAAGCCATGTTGATTTGCGAGTCAGACGGCACACCGGAAGAAGTCGCCGAAGAAATTGAACACATAGAGCGCGTTTTACGACAAGCCGGAGCAACCGAACTACGTGTTTCGCAAAGTGAACAAGAGCGCGCTTTGTTTTGGGCAGGGCGAAAATCCGCTTTCCCAGCAGCAGGACGTATTTCACCTGATTATCTTTGCATGGACGGCACCATTCCACGTAAACGCCTAGGAGAAATGCTCACCGCTATTCAAGACATGGAAGAAAAATACGGCTTACGCTGTTTAAACGTTTTCCATGCAGGCGATGGTAATTTACATCCACTAGTACTCTATGATGGCAGCCAAGCAGAGCAGCGTGAAAAAGCCAAGCAGTTTGGTGGGGAAATTTTAGAGCTATCGGTAGCCCTCGGTGGCACTATCACCGGTGAGCATGGGGTTGGCTTAGAAAAAATTGACCAAATGTGTGTGCAGTTTAATGAGCTAGAACGCCACCTCTTTTTTGCTATAAAACATGCTTTTGATCCTGCGGGCTTGTTAAACCCAGGCAAAGCCATCCCTACCCTAAACCGCTGTGCCGAGTTCGGGCATATGCATGTACACCAAGGCCAACTGCCTTTTGCTGATATTCCTCGTTTTTAATTAGGAGCACGCATGAACTCCCCGCTCATTTCCGCTTGGTCTGATCGTATTAAACACGCTGCGGCTGAAAAACGCCCCTTGCAACTACAAGGTAGCGGCAGCAAAGCGTTTTACGGGCATCCAACTGCTGGTGAAGTTTTCCACCTACATGAAAACACAGGCATTTTATCGTATGAGCCCTCTGAGCTGGTCATCACCGTCAATGGCGGCACACGACTCCACGACATAGAACAAGCTTTAGCTGAACATCATCAATATTTACCATTTGAGCCCCCTTATTTTGCTGATACTGCCACCATAGCAGGCTGTGTAGCAGCCGGCTTAGCAGGTCCGAGACGCGCTTACGCTGGTGCAGTCCAAGATTTTGTGCTCGGCGTACACCTGCTCGATGGGCGCGGAGACTATTTACGCTTTGGCGGTCAAGTCATGAAAAACGTGGCAGGTTATGATGTATCACGGCTGCTTTGCGGAAGCCTAGGTACGCTCGGTGTCATCACCCAACTCTCCATCAAAGTCTTACCCATTCCAGCAAAACAAGTCACACTCCGTCTTGACCTAGCCCAAGATCAAGCACTTACCCTGATCAATCAACTTAGCGCTCAACCGCTACCCATCAGCGCCAGTGCGTGGCACGATCACCAGCTCTATATACGCTTAGCCGGTGCCAATAACGCCATTACCGAGGGCATCAAAACCATTGGTGGAGAACGTCTCGCTCCCGAACTCGCCGACGATTTTTGGAAACAACTACGGGAACAGCAGCATGCTTTTTTCCAAAACGCTCCCTCAACCCATACGCTTTGGCGGCTATCTGTTCCCTCAACAAGCCCAGCCTTTCTCCAAGACCTACCCCAGCTTATAGAGTGGGGTGGCGCGTTACGCTGGCTCTGGAGTGATTTACCAGCGTCACAATTACGCGAAGAAACCGCTAAACAGGGGGGCACAGCAACCGCTTTTCGTCACCCACACGATCAGCAGATTTTTCATCCATTGCCTGCCCCCGTACTACGGCTACAAAAGAATCTAAAACAAAAATTTGATCCTGCCGGCATTTTCAACCCAGGACGCCTTTATCCAGGAGAGTTGTAATGCACACCGCTTTATCCCCTGAGTTTGCGCATACAGAAATCGGACAACAAGCCAAAGCCTTAATTGCCAAATGCGTGCATTGTGGTTTTTGCAATGCTACCTGCCCCACTTATCAACTGCTTGGTGACGAGCTTGATGGGCCACGCGGACGTATTTATCTGATGAAAGAGATGTTCGAAGGCAAGCCAGTGAGCCGCATCACTCAAGAGCATCTCGATCGCTGCCTAACCTGTCGCGCCTGTGAAACCACTTGTCCTTCAGGTGTGGAATATGGACAACTGATTGATTTAGGACGACGCGTCATTAATGAAAAAATTAAGCGTCCTGCATCAGAACAGCTCAAGCGTACAGCACTAATTGAGTTTATCTCTCGCCCCACCTTATTTAAACAGGTCTACCGCAGCGCACAAAGTGCCAAGCCTTTTCTACCAAAATCCGTGCAAGCTAAGGTTCAAAGCTCTACACCAAAACCCTACTCGCCGAAAAAGCATGATAGAAAGATGCTTGTCTTACAAGGCTGTGTGCAACCTGCCTTAGCTCCCCAAACCAATATCGCCGCAACAAGAGTTTTGGATCACTTAGGTATTGAGCTTATTACTGCCCCCGAAGCAGGATGCTGTGGTGCTATTCGTCAGCACAATGGAGAGTTAGAACGGGCACAACAACAAGCCAAACAAAACATCGATGCCTGGTGGCCTTATATTGAGCAAGGGGCAGAAAAAATCATCATGACGGCAAGTGGTTGTGGAGCACAAGTTCAAGACTACGATAAATTACTTGCCGAAGACCCGCTCTATGCCGATAAGGCTAAAACCATTAGCGAGCTGTGCTGTGACCTAAGTGTAGTGGTTTACGAAGCGGTATTAGCCTCAGAAGTTCCCCATAGCCCTCAGGCCATGCGAGTTGCTGTTCAAGAGCCCTGCACCTACCAGCATGCACTACGCCATAAAGCGCCACTGCAACACTTGTTACGTCAGCTCGGCTATGAAGTCACCCCAGTTGCAGAAAATCATTTATGCTGCGGCTCTGCTGGCACATATTCGGTTTTCCAGCCTAAGCTCTCCGCGCAGCTCCGAGAGCGCAAACTACAACATCTTATGGCACACCAGCCCGCAGTCATTGTTACCGCTAATATCGGCTGTCAGCATCATCTTCAAGAAACCAGTCCTATTCCTGTCTTGCATTGGATTGAGCTGGTGGATCGGCTTTTTAGCCCAGCACCAGCAGCATAACAAAAAGGGGGCATATGCCCCCTTATCATTTTACGTTTTTTGCTCCCCCTAAGCAGGCATAGGAACAACCGCACGACCTTTGTTCATCGACATGATGAACAAAAACGCGGCTAACCAAACCACGGCTGCTACGCCCCATACCATATGACCAGTAATTAAAGCTTGACCGATCAACCCGGCTTGAATCCCGTAAAAAGCCATTGGCAATAAGGTCTTACGTACGATTTCCCCTTCGCGGTTCATCATGCCAACAACCGCACCAGCTGCCACCACGTTATGCACGCAAATCATATTGCCCGCCGCTCCACCTACTGCTTGCAAAGCAACAACAATAGCGGACTGATCAATATTTAAAGCAATCTGCTGGGCAGTGGAAAACTGAAAATAAGAGAACATCATATTACTAACGGTATTGGAGCCAGCAATAAAAGCGCCTAAAGCCCCTACCCACGGTGAAAAATTCGGCCAAGCTTGACCGGCTACTGCTGCCGCGCTTTGGGCCAAAATTAGCGGCATACTATTTAACGACCCATCGGCTGCGGCTGAGTTAATAAAAACCTGAACCATTGGAACAGCTAACAACAACGCTGGCGCAGCACTAATCATCGTGACCACAGAGTCTTTAACCCCACGACCATATTGCTGCAAAGTCATCCCAAAAATACCAATACACACCAAGGAAACTAAAATCAAAATAAATCCTGGTGAGTAGAAAAACTGTGCCGAGCTGGAAATAGAAGTTCCAAAAATATTTGTCAGTTTTAATGTGGCGGCAGGCGAAGTTAAAAAGGCTTTAACGGCTGGAAAAGTGCGTGTCACAATCAACAGTGCCACCACGATCACGTAGGGCGAAAAAGCACGGATCACAGAAAAATGACTTGTGCTTTGTGCCTGCTCCATATTTAATGTGCCTAGCCAAGCGGATTCCCACTGCTCACGAGGGGGAAAATCAAAGGTTTCCTTAGGTAAAAACCACCCTTTTTTAGCCGCTGTAACAGTGAGCACCAAGCCCACCAACGCCCCTAACATAGAAGGGAACTCGGGCCCCAACACCACCGCAATCACATAATATGGCACCGTAAATGCCAGGCCAGCGAATAAGGCAAATTTCCATGCTTTTAAACCCTCGGTAAAAGAGCGATTTGCTCCAAAAAAGCGAGTCAGCAAACCACATAAAATCAATGGAATTGCTACACCTGTGAGTGCATGAATCAGTGCCACGTTTTCTACAATCTGCTGCAAATACTCCATGGGTTGCATCGGAGAGATTAATGCGGCAACATCGGCTTTGTTATCAATCCCTGAGCGTACCCCTACTAGCATTGGTGTGCCCACCGCCCCAAAAGAAACCGGAGTAGATTGAATAACTAGCACCGACATGACCGCAGCCATAGCAGGAAAGCCCAAGGCCAGTAATAATGGTGCCCCTACTGCAGACGGCGTTCCAAATCCCGATGAACCTTCTATCAGCGACCCAAACAACCAGGCCACAATAATGACCTGTACGCGTCGGTCCGGCGAAACATCCATAAAGCCCTGACGAATCGCCACCAAAGCACCACTCACTTTCAGTGTGTTAAGTAACAATACGGCACCAAACACAATAAACAACAAGGTAATGGCTGTAATCAAACCATTTACTGTTGCTGCCCCCACTACGGCACTTTGGGTGTTCCAGACAAAAATCGCTAATAGGGCGGTTACTACATACGCCACCCCCATCGATAATTTTGCTGAGCGCCGCATAACAACCATTAATACAAACACCACTAAAATAGGTGCTAAGGCTAATAAGGTATAAAGCATCTCAAGGCCCTCTTAGAATGAGCGAATAATAGGCACTGCTTAAATTCCTATCCATATTACCGGTAGTACCAAATTTCGCTTATTCGCAAAAACCCTGACTTTATTCGCCATTAATTTCCATTTATCTTTATAATTAGACCAAACTGGTCCTACCACTTGGCTTATTCGTAGGTTATGCAAAATACATTCACTCGCGTTTCTGACAAAATAGCAGATCAAATCAAACAATTGATCCAAGAGCGGCAATTAACCGTAGGGGATCGCCTGCCCTCTGAGCGAGATTTGGCAGAACTGTTTGATGTCTCACGCTCTCCGGTCCGTGAGGCCATTCGAGCTCTCAACAGCCAAGGGTTGCTTATTACTAAGCCAGGCGGCGGCACATATGTACAAACCGAAATTATGACCTGGCCCACTCAAAGCATTGGGTCGCTCACTACCCTATTAAGCGAGGACCCTCACTATCGATACGATGTGCTCGAAGCTCGACATGCCCTTGAGGTCAGCACGGCTTGGTATGCTGCGCTACGCGCCACCCCCGAAGACAAACAAAAAATTCAAGCGTGCTTTGATGTCATGATCGAACACCAACAAAATGGTGATACGGCTCAATCTGCACGCGCTGATGCCCAATTTCATTTAGCAATTGCAGAAGCCTCTCATAATCTTGTGCTACTACAAATTATGCGCGGGCTATTTGATTTGGTTTTTTCGACTGTCAAAGAAAACCGCCAAGTCATGTTTAGATTTGATGATGAAAAAAATCGGCTCCATTTAACCAACCAACATCACGCTGTGATGCAAGCCATTTTTGATGGGGATGCCAATCAAGCCAAACGCCTCATGAGTCAACATTTAGACTTTGTTCGCGCTGCTATCCGCACCTCTGAAGAAAATGACGCTCGCTTACAGCGTATCCATCGGCTTTCTGATATCAGTCCTTTACTATGATTATTTCTGCCTCCACTGACTACCGTCGTGCCGCTCAAAAACGCTTACCCCCTTTTCTTTTTCACTATCTTGACGGGGGGGCCTATGCTGAACACACTCTATTAAAAAATGTGGAAGATTTAGCACAAGTCGCGTTAAAGCAGCGGGTATTGCGAGACATGTCCACCCTAGACACAAGCACCACGCTGTTTGGCGAACAGCTACGTATACCCGTTATTCTCGCTCCTGTTGGCTTAACAGGTATGTATGCACGCCGAGGCGAAATCCAAGCAGCACAGGCTGCCGACCAATTTGGCATCCCTTTTACCATGTCCAGTGTTTCGGTCTGCCCTATAGAAGAAGTTACCCCACGCATTTCGCGCCCCATGTGGTTTCAGCTCTATGTGCTTAAAGACCGCGGCTTTATGAAAAATGTGTTAGAGCGTGCCAAAGCCGCTGGCTGCTCTGCCCTTGTCTTTACGGTCGATATGCCTGTGCCGGGTGCGCGCTACCGCGACGCTCACTCCGGCATGAGCGGCCCTTATGCCAAATGGCGCCGTTACCTACAAGCCTGCTTACACCCGCGCTGGGCTTGGGATGTGGGGCTGCATGGCAGACCTCACGATTTAGGAAATATTTCGCGCTATCTGGGACAACCCATCGCTTTAGATGACTACATGGGCTGGCTAGGTGCCAACTTTGACCCCTCTATTTCCTGGCAAGATCTGGAGTGGATTCGTGAATTCTGGGATGGCCCTATGATTATCAAAGGCATACTCGACCCCGAGGACGCTAAAGACGCCGTTCGCTTTGGAGCCGATGGCATAGTGGTATCCAACCATGGTGGTAGACAGTTAGATGGGGTGTTATCCACCGCTAAAGCCCTGCCTTATATTGCAGAGGCCATTCAAAACGATATCAAAATTTTGGTGGACTCCGGCGTACGCAATGGACTAGATATTGTGCGGATGCTTGCCCTGGGTGCGGATGCCGTAATGATTGGCCGTGCTTATATTTATGCTTTAGCTACAGCTGGAGGCAAAGGGGTAAGTCACGTCTTATCCTTGTTAGAAAAAGAGATGCGTGTAGCCATGACCCTAACCGCTGCTCAACGTATTGCGGATATTGATACAAGCTGCCTCATTTCCTCATTACAGTCGAGTTAGTTACCGTTACCCGCCATGTAGCAACCCTGTATTACCCGCTCCTACCCAACCCACGCCATAATCATCGGAATGATTCAACGAATTTTACGGAGTAACTCATGGCCAAATTGATTCATACAATGGTTCGCGTTAGCGCTCTTGATCCAGCTATCCAGTTTTACAGCACCGCGTTTAACTTCAAAGAAAAACACCGCTTAGATTTTCCTACTTTTACTTTAGTTTATTTAGGAAACGATCAAAGCGAAGCCGAGCTTGAACTCACCTTTAATAAAGACCAAACCACCCCCTATGAGCACGGCACAGCCTATGGCCATGTGGCTTTTTCCGTAGAGGATCTGGAAGCCTGTCACCAACGCTTAAAAAATGCCGGATTTAATCCTGCTGATATTAAGCAGCTCGATATTAACGGTGTCACACAAGCTCGCTTTTTCTTTATCACCGACCCCGACGGTTACAAAATAGAAGTATTAGAACGCGGTGGCCATTTTAAATAAAAACTCAGTGATTCACCGGAGACAACAATGCAAAAAAAACATAATACTATCCACCAATTTCAACACACCTGCCAGCATCGTCGTCAATTTTTAAAAAAATATATTGTTTTAACAGGCGTAATAAGCTCAGGTAGTTTCTTAGCCTCGATAGCTCCCAGCACAAGCTGGGCACTCGAGGCCCATCATCTCAATAGCTTTCAAGCCCAATCATTATTGTCCATGGCAAAACGCCTATATCCTCACGAGGGACTTGATGATGCAGTATACGCCATCCTAGTTAAAGATATAGATCAATTATGTAATACCCCCGAAACTAGAAAAGTAGTTCTAAAGGGGCTTTCGCTTCTGAACTCCCCGCATCCGTTCAATGAGCTTAGTGCTGCAGCACAAGTAGAAAAATTAAACTCAATACAAGAAACTGATTTTTTTCATAAAGTACGCCAGCAGTGCATTACCTCAATTTACAACCATCCTTTAGCACAAATATATTTTGGATATGAAGGAGAAAGTTGGAGCAAAGGGGGATATCTACTAAATGGCTTTAATGATTTAATCTGGCTTGACAACCCACCAGAAGTAGCAAGTCCAATGCCTTTTAAAGAGTACCACTTAAATTAATATAACAAGGAGTGGAGACATGAATAAAACAAAATTTGATAATAATGATTCCGATGTGGTAGTAATCATTGGCTCAGGAGCAGGCGGTGGTACTCTAGCAAATGAGCTCTGTCAGCGAGGTATTAAAGTAGTATTGCTAGAGGCGGGCGAGCGCCAAAGCCCTGAAACTTTTATTCAAGATGAGTGGGCATCTTTTGAGCAGCTAGCATGGTTAGACAAAAGAACAACGTCTGGCAGCTGGCGTATAGCCAAAGATTTTCCTGATTTACCTGCATGGATCTGTAAAACCGTAGGAGGAACAACAACACACTGGGCTGGGGCTTCACTACGATTTCAAGCCCATGAGTTCAAAGCTCTTAGTCATTACGGAAAAATAAAAAACGCTAATTTACTTGATTGGCCTATTACGCTAACTGAACTAGAGCCCTACTATGAGCTCGCTGAACATAAAATGGGAGTTACACGTACAAATAGTATTCCTGGCTTACCTGGTAATAATAATTTTAAAGTTTTCTATAATGGCGCCACACGAATAGGATATAAACAAGTAAGTACGGGACATATGGCTATTAATAGCCGTCCTCGTGATGGTAGAGCCTCCTGTACCCAACAAGGTTTCTGCTTTCAAGGCTGTAAAATGGGAGCCAAGTGGTCTACTCTTTATACAGAAATTCCTAAAGCAGAAGCTACCGGAAATCTAGATTTACGAACCAACTGTCATGCCGCTCGAATCGAACATGATGAGATGGGAAAAGTTAATGCGGTTATTTATTATGATGCGAACGGAAAAGAACAAAGACAAAAAGCTCGCATTATCTGTGTAGCTGGAAACTCTATTGAAACCCCTCGCTTGCTGCTTCTATCAGAGTCTAGCAAGTATCAAAATGGCTTAGCCAATAGCTCTGATCAAGTTGGAAGAAACTACATGCGTCATGTTACAGGCTCTGTTTACGCCGTCTTTGATGAAGACGTTTATATGAACCGAGGTACTATAATGGCCGGTATCGTACAAGATGAAGCAATAAACAATCCGCAACGTGGATTTGTCGGTGGCTATGAGCTCGAAACTATAAGTCTAGGTTTACCTTTTTATGCTGCATTCTTGAATCCTGGCGCTTGGGGCGCTGACTTTGCATTTTTTATGGATAATTATAAAAAAACAGCTGGGTTATGGATAGTTGGTGAAGATATGCCACAACCTACAAATCGAATAACCCTTAACCATACAAAAAAAGATCAGTTCGGTTTACCAGTCCCTAACGTGCATTATGATGATCATCCTAATGATATAAGAATGCGAGAACACGCCTTCAACCAAAGTGTCGCCTTATACGAATCCATCGGAGCCAAACGTACTTTTAAAACTCCACCATATCCCTCAACCCATAACCTAGGAACCTGCCGAATGAGCTTAAAGGCAGAGGATGGCGTCTGTAACTCGTACGGTCAAACCCATGATATTGCGAATTTATTTATATCAGATGGCAGCCAATTCACAACTAGCGCTGCAGAAAATCCAACATTAACAATTGTTGCCCTAGCCATTCGACAAGCTGAATATATTAGCCAACAAATGAAACTTCAATCTATTTAAATAGATATCGATGATATACAAGCCGTATTGGTAAAGCCCATGCGGCTTGATCTAGGAAAGCCATGTGCGAAATATACTCTAAAACCGACCCCATCCTCTACGAATCCAGAAGCCGCTCGATCCGAATCGATAAGGTTGTCACGAGCATTCGGCTCGAAAACTTATTTTGGGATGTACTCAGTCAGATTGCTGCCGAAGAAAACCTAACAACAAATCAGCTCATTGCCACCCTATATAACGAAGTGTATGCACTACAGGGCGAGGTGCCCAATTTTGCGTCCTTTTTACGTGTGAGCTGTATACGCTATTTAGAACAGCAACACCCCTCTTTGCTGAAACGTTCTCCGTTAGCCCCTCCTGCGGAGCACCGCTCGAATCATAAAATCACCCATTAAAAAACCCACCAATTGGTGGGTTTACTATACATCTAATAATATTAGATATGGCGCTCGGTGTAACCAGTGTAGAGCTGGCGTGGACGACCAATTTTGTAGTTAGGATCAGAAATCATCTCATCCCACTGTGCAATCCAACCCACCGTACGTGCTAAGGCAAAAATACCGGTAAATAGTTCGGTTGGAATCCCGATTGCACGCTGTACAATACCGGAATAGAAGTCAACGTTTGGATAGAGTTTACGCTCTACAAAGTAAGGATCCTCGAGAGCAATACGCTCTAGTTCCATAGCAAGTTTAAATAAAGGATCATTCTCTAGACCTAAAGCCTCGAGTACCTCTTTACATGTTTCTTGCATCAGCTTAGCGCGAGGGTCATAGTTTTTATAGACACGGTGACCAAAACCCATCAAGCGCACGCCAGAGGTTTTGTCTTTCACCTTTTCCATGAACTCGCCCACTTTTTCTACCCCGCCGTTGGCTTGAATGTCTTCAAGCATATTCAAGCAAGCTTCGTTGGCACCACCGTGTGCAGGGCCCCACAAACATGCAATCCCAGCAGAAATCGCCGCATAGGGGTTTGTGCCAGAAGAACCACATAAACGAACGGTAGATGTGGAAGCGTTCTGCTCATGATCCGCATGCAAAATGAAGATACGGTCTAAAGCGCGCTCAACCACTTCGTTAACCTTGTAATCTTCGCAAGGTGTACCGAACATCATTCGCAAGAAGTTGCCTGTGTACGACAAGTCGTTTTTGGGGTACATAAAAGGCTGACCAATGCCATGCTTATAAGCCATTGCTACAAGTGTTGGCATTTTGGCGATCAAGCGAATCGCTGAAATGCGACGATGCTCTGGGTTCGTAATATCGGTGGAGTCATGATAGAAAGCAGACATCCCCCCAACCATACCCGTCAAAATCGCCATGGGGTGAGCATCTGCACGGAATCCGCGCATAAAACTATGCATTTGCTCTTTAACCATGGTGTGCTGCATCACCAAATTATCAAATTCTTGTTTTTGCTCTGGTGTAGGTAGCTCGCCATTTAAAATCAAGTAGCTAACCTCGAGAAAATCGCAGTTTTTAGCGAGCTCATCGATAGGGTAACCACGATAAAGCAACTGGCCTTTATCACCATCAATATAGGTAATAGCGGACTCAGTGGATGCCGTTGCCATAAAACCCGGATCATAAGTAAACATACCGGTTTGACCGTATAGTTTACGGATATCAATCACATCTGGGCCAATGGTTCCTTTATATACAGGAAGCTCTATTGCTGGGGTATCGTCGGAAAACGACAAAGTCGCTTTTTTATCTGACAGTTCCATTTTGCTTTTCCTTAAAAATCATAGCGATCGCATAATTGCGACCAAACGATGAATATCGGGGCTGTCGTACTCGCCCTGTGGCTCAGAACGGGCTAACAACACATCCAAAAGATCATGATCGCCCATTAAAAACAGGCGATCTAAAGCGGCGACGTCAACGTCAGTTAGCTCCGCTTCGTATTTATCTAAAAACCGCGTGATAATTAAGTCGTTTTCTAGTAAGCCTCGGCGTGCGCGCCAACGCAAGCGCGCACGTTCTAACTGCGTTAACGTTCTCATTTCCAACCTTTAAACAGTACGACGTACCAACATCTCCTTGATCTTACCGATGGCATGAGAAGGGTTTAACCCTTTAGGACAGACATCAGTACAGTTCATAATGGTATGACAGCGGAAAAGTCGATACGGATCCTCTAGGTTATCCAAACGCTCGCCCGTGGCCTCATCACGTGAGTCCGCAATAAAGCGATACGCCTGTAATAAACCGGCAGGACCGACGAACTTATCTGGGTTCCACCAGAAAGAGGGGCAGGATGTCGAGCAGCACGCGCACAAAATGCACTCGTACAAACCATTTAGCTCCTCGCGGGCTTCGGGGGTTTGTAAACGCTCTTTCTCTGGCGGTGGTGTGTCATTGATCAGATACGGTTTAACCGAATGATACTGATCAAAGAAATGCGTCATATCAACGATCAAATCACGAATAACAGGCAGACCGGGTAAGGGACGTAAAACGATGGGTTGTTTTAAGTCATTTAAGTTAGTGGTACAGGCCAGACCGTTTTTACCATTGATATTCATCGCATCCGAGCCACATACGCCCTCGCGGCAAGAACGACGAATAGAAATACTATCGTCTACGGTGTTTTTGATGCGAACAATAGCATCCAACAACATTTTATCGTTGGGCTCAAGCTCGACCTCGAGCTTTTGCATATAAGGACGCTCATCCTTATCGGGGTCGTAGCGATAAATTTCAAATTTAACAATACGTTTGCTCATCGTAATACCTGCTTAGAAAGTGCGTGGCTGTGGAGCGATAGATTTAGCGGAGATAGGCTGCATTTGTACAGGCTTGTAACGCAAAGTGCTGCCTTCGGAGAACCACACCGAGTGCTTCAACCAGTTCTCATCATCACGCTCTGGATAGTCGTTTAGTGCATGCGCACCACGGCTTTCTGTACGGTTCGCTGCCGATTTTGTCGTAGCACGTGCCACTTCAATCATATTAGCGACCTCTAGTGCTTCCACTCGAGCGGTGTTAAAGATTTTGGATTTGTCTTGGAAGTAAATTTCATCTACCTCGGGAACCAAGCCTTCGATCAGCTCTTCGCCTTTTTTCAAGAGATCCAAGGTACGGAACACCCCACAGTGAGCTTGCATGGTTTGACGAATCTTTTCTGCAACCTCTTGGGAGCGCTGTCCTGAAGTGCGGGATTCTAAGCGGTTGACACGATCCATCGACTGCTCAATCGACCACTCAGGAATGTCTTGGTGCGCGTGCTCGTTATCAGGACGCGACTCAACAATGTGATTACCTGCCGCACGACCAAAGACAATCAAGTCGAGCAAGGAGTTCGTACCTAAACGGTTTGCCCCGTGGACGTTTGTAGCCGCGCACTCGCCCACAGCGTAAAGGTTTTTCACGATTTGCGTGTTGCCTTCGGCGTCTAAGGTAGTGACCTGGCCATAGTAGTTAGTGGGAATACCACCCATCTGATAGTGAATGGTCGGTACCACTGGGATCGGATCTTTAATCGGATCCACGTTCGCAAACTTAATAGCAATTTCACGAATAGAAGGTAAGCGCTTGTTAATGGTTTCCGCACCTAAATGGTCTAGCTTCAAGACAACATAGCTACCATCTGGTCCACAACCACGCCCTTCTTTAATTTCTTGGTCCATAGAGCGAGACACAAAGTCACGTGGCGCCAAGTCTTTTAGGTTTGGTGCATAGCGCTCCATGAAACGCTCACCGTCTTTATTTAAAAGAATACCGCCTTCGCCTCGGACCCCTTCAGTGATAAGAACCCCAGCGCCCGCAACCCCAGTGGGGTGGAACTGCCAGAACTCCATGTCTTGTAAAGGAATACCTGCACGGGCTGCCATACCTAAGCCATCGCCGGTGTTAATAAAGGCGTTTGTCGAAGCCGCCCAAATGCGCCCTGCTCCACCTGTAGCTAATACCGTACGCTTGGCCTCAAGCACGTAAATTTCACCCGTCTCCATCTCGAGGGCGGTTACCCCAAGCACATCCCCTTCTTCGTTGCGCAATAGGTCTAGTGCCATCCACTCAACAAAGAAGTTAGTACGAGCCGCTACGTTACGCTGGTAAAGCGTGTGTAACATCGCATGCCCAGTACGGTCAGCAGCGGCACAGGCACGCTGTACAGGTTTTTCACCATGGTTAGCTGTATGTCCACCAAATGGACGCTGATAGATCGTACCGTCGGGGTTACGGTCAAAAGGCATCCCAAAGTGCTCTAGCTCATACACAGCATGTGGTGCCTCGCGACACATGAACTCAATCGCGTCTTGGTCGCCTAACCAGTCAGAGCCTTTGACGGTATCGTACATATGCCAATACCAGTGGTCCTCGCTCATGTTACCAAGTGCAGCACTAACACCGCCTTGGGCAGCTACAGTATGAGAACGCGTAGGAAAGACTTTAGATAAGACCGCTACAGACAAGCCCGCTTCGGCTAATTGTAGGGAACAACGCATACCGGCACCGCCGGCGCCAACTACCACCACATCAAACTGGCGGCGTGGTAAAGAAGTTTTAATAGCAGCCACGGTTACAGGCTCCAGATAATTTGTGCAAAATAAACAATAGAACCAACTAACCACAAGACCGTAAAGGCTTGTAGTGCAAGACGAATGCCAGTTGGCTTAATGTAGTCCATCCAAATATCGCGCACACCAATCCAGGCATGCCACGCTAAGGACATAAAGAATAATGTGGCGAGTAGTTGGCCCGCAGGAAAGACACCAAACCACTTAAAAGCAAACAGATTACGCCACCCCTCGTAGTTGAGCTCAGAGGTAAACAGCACCCCTACTAGCAACACTAGGGTATAGAGAATCATAATTACAGCAGTCAGACGCTGGGCAATAAAATCAATTGTGCCGTAGTGCGCACCAACTACTAAACGTTTTGTTCCAATACGTTCTTGAGCCATTAGAATACTCCGAACAATTTAAGTGCAAATACGACAGTTAATGCCAAGCTCACAACTAATACCGATGCCGCGGTTTTATTTGCGGTGTATTTATCGTTACCTTTGCCTAAATCTAGGGCTAAATAACGAATGCCTGCACAGAAATGGTGGAGATAGCCCCAAACCAGCGCCAACACAATGAGCTTCATGATCGGGCTACCAAACACATTGCTCAATGCGGCAAAGCCCGCCTCGGAGCTTAGGCTCATTGCCAGCAACGGTAAAATAATGACGGGTAAGCTTAAAAATAACAAAGCACCACTGATTCGATGCAAGATCGACGTTCTAGCAGCCAGTGGCATACGGTATGACAATATCTGCGGCACGCTGACATTGCGATACTGCGGACGCTGCTTTTGGGCGGTATCAGACATGATGGCCTCGAAGTTAAAAATAAAACAGTATTACAACAAATTAAATGCTCAGAACTACGCCTGCTGATAATCAGCAAAACCAATCCATGAGCTGACCCTTTAGTTTAGGCTATTTCTATAATGGAAATGGCTGGTAATATACAAGCCTTGGCGAACCTCCATGGGTCGCTCCCCATAAGTATAAGCAACCCTTTCCACCTGTAACAGGGGTGAACCCACAGAAACCTGTAACCGTTGCGCGGATTCTTCTGTAGCCGCTACGGCACGAATGCTTTCATCTGCACGCAACATACTGACCCCAAACTGACCCTCGAACCACGCATAAAGTGGCTCTCGATTCTGCATAACAGCCTCGGTAGTCATGCCCTTAAATACCTGTGCAGGCAACCAAATGTTATCCAGAATAGTGGGCTTATCATCAAACGATAAAACACGCTGAATGTTAATCACGGTGTCCACAGGGCGTAACGCCAACAAAGCGGCGATCTTAGCGGGGGCTTTGACTCGATAGCAGCCAATGATTTCGCTACGGGTCGTTGGTTGATGCCCGTCATCGGGCGTCAAGCGTAAAAAACGGTATCGAACCTTGGCCTCGTTGTGTGTGGAGACAAACGTGCCTTTGCCCTGACGACGTATTAACAAATTTTCGGCGGCAAGCTCATCGATGGCTTTGCGCACAGTACCCTGGCTGACCTGAAAACGCGCTGCCAGATCCAGTTCGCTCGGAATGGCCTCGCCGGGTTTCCATTCGCCCTGATCTAAGCTTTTAAGCAGCAGCGCTTTAATCTGCTGATAAAGCGGACTATACGCCGTGCCGCGCTCAGAATTTGTTACATTGACTGAGTTAGATTCAGACATAGTCGATATGAGAGGCCAAGCATCTGAATAAAGGCAGACCCTGGCAAATTAGAAAAAGAATATCCGTTATTTTGACACGCAAAGTCCATTCTGTCTAACACTCTTGTGTCTTATATAAGATATAAGAGGTTTGACGTATAATTGAGTTTGGTCTAGGGTTCAAAAAGCATTACACTCGATGCTATAGCAGTACCCTGTTTTCCAACTATTTGGAGTCAACACTCATGAGCAAACCCGCAATGCGCGTTGCCGTTACTGGCGCCGCTGGCCAAATCGGTTACGCACTTTTATTCCGTATCGCCTCCGGCGAAATGCTAGGCAAAGATCAGCCTGTTATCTTACAACTTCTTGAAATCCCTGATGAAAAAGCACAAAAAGCCTTACAGGGTGTCATGATGGAACTCGACGATTGTGCTTTCCCCTTACTGCAGGGCATGACAGCACACAGCGATCCACGCGAAGCATTTAAAGATGCGGACATTGCCCTATTAGTCGGCGCCCGTCCACGCGGTCCAGGTATGGAGCGCAAAGACCTGCTAACCGTTAACGCCAAGATCTTTACCGAGCAAGGCAAGGCACTCAACGACGTCGCCAGCCGTGATGTAAAAGTACTAGTGGTAGGTAACCCTGCCAACACAAACGCTTACATCGCCATGAAATCCGCTCCGGATTTACCGGCGAAAAACTTTACCGCTATGCTACGCCTAGACCACAACCGTGCGTTGTCTCAGCTGGCGGACAAAGCTAAGGTCGCCGTCGCGGATATCGAGAACCTCATTGTTTGGGGTAACCACTCCCCCACCATGTATCCTGACATCCGTTTTGCTACGGTTAATGGCCAAAGCCTCAAAGACAAAATCAATGACGAGGCGTGGAACAAAGACACCTTTATCCCAACGGTAGGCAAGCGTGGTGCTGCCATCATTGAAGCGCGCGGTTTATCCTCTGCCGCATCAGCAGCTAACGCCGCCATTGATCACATCCGTGATTGGGTTTTAGGTTCAAATGGCAAATGGGTAACCATGGGTGTACCTTCTGATGGCTCCTACGGCATCCCCGAAGGCATTATTTATGGCTTCCCCGTAACCACTGAAAATGGCGAATACAAGCTCGTAGAAGGACTAGAGATCGATGATTTCTCTCGTGAGCGCATGGATCATACGCTCAACGAGCTTTTAGAAGAACGCGACGGCATTAAAGACTTGCTCGCTTAATGCTACAACTAAAGCCCGATTAATTCGGGCTTTTTTTATATCCATTTTTTCTATAGCATAAAACGAGATATCTATTAGTTATCTCTATCAGGAGGAGAGACAATGACAACAGAAATGACCCCCCGCCCTAAAAAATCCGTTGCCTTGTCCGGTATCGTAGCCGGCAATACGGCACTTAGTGCTGTGGGCTCTAGTGGCAATGCACTGTTTTATCGCGGATACGATATTTTAGAGCTTGCTCCCAGCTGCGAATTTGAAGAAATTGCCTATCTGCTGATTTATGGCAAACTCCCCACCCCCAGCGAACTAACCCTTTATAAACAAAAGCTAGCCAGCCTACGTGGTTTACCCAACGACTTACAACGAGTGCTCGAATACCTACCCGCGGCAAGTCACCCAATGGATGTTTTACGTACGGCCGTGTCGGTTTTAGGTTGCGTACTCCCAGAAAAAGAATCACAACCCGTTGCCGAAGCTCGCAATATTGCCGACCGTCTTCTGGCTTCATTAGGGTCCGCTCTTTTATATTGGTACCACTACAGTCATCGCGGTGAGATGATCGACGTGCAAACCGATGATGACAGCATGGCAGAACACTTTTTACATTTACTGCATCAGAAAACCCCAAGCAAAGAGTGGGTTCATGCCATGAATGTTTCCATGAACCTTTACGCAGAGCACGAGTTTAATGCCTCTACCTTTACCAGCCGTGTCATCACAGGCACAGGCTCAGATATGTATTCCGCTATTGCTGGTGCTATTGGCGCATTACGTGGCCCCAAACATGGGGGAGCCAACGAGGTCGCGCTTGAAATCCAACAGCGCTACGACAGCGCCGACGAGGCAGAAAACGATATCCGCGCTCGTGTACAAAACAAAGAAGTCATTATTGGTTTTGGGCACCCAGTTTATACCGTATCAGACCCACGCAATCAGGTAATCAAAGAGGTTGCCCAATCGCTTTCGAGCAAATCCCAAAACATGACGCTTTTTGAAATTGCTGAGCGCATTGAGCAGCTAATGTGGAATGAGAAAAAGATGTTCCCTAACCTCGACTGGTATGCTGCCGTCGCTTACCATCGTATGGGGGTGCCGACCTCTATGTTTACCCCACTTTTTGTGATAGCACGGACAGCGGGCTGGGCAGCGCATATTCTAGAGCAGCGCGCTGACGGTAAAATCATCCGACCTACCGCTAATTATACCGGCCCTGAGCCACGTGCTTTTACGCCTTTACATCAACGATAACGCTACGGCGGCCTGGCCGCCATTTTCTAAGGTGTGCTTATGAAACTTGATATTCAGCATAATACCGAGGCCTCCCGTTTCGAATACCACGAGAACCAACTGCTTTGCCATCTCGATTATCAAATTCAAGATAATATTATGGCCATTACCCACACCATTGTCCCCAAAGCCTTAGGTGGACGAGGTATAGCCGGGCAACTAACCGAAGCCGCTTTTGCCTTTGCCAGAAACAATGAACTCAAGATCAACCCCGTATGTAGTTATACGGCAACGTATTTTCAACGTCACCCAGAATATCAATCACTGTTAGCCCAATAAGTCTTATGTCTTATATAAGACTGTTGCACCGCCCTACAGTTACTCTTACAATAAGGGCAAGCACTATCGCTTCGTTTATTCAACTTACCTAAATAGGCCTGCAACATGCTGGAAACTTACCGCCAACACGTTGCCGAACGCGCTGCGTTAGGCATCCCTGCGCTTCCTCTTACTGCGCAACAAACCGCTGATTTAATCGAGCTCATTAAAAACCCTCCTGCGGGCGAAGAAGACTTCTTACTTGAGCTCCTCACACACCGTGTTCCTGCCGGTGTAGACGATGCTGCTAAAGTCAAAGCCTCCTATTTAGCGGCAGTTGCTCTTGGCTCTGAAACTAACCCACTATTTGATAAAAAACGTGCTACCGAATTACTCGGCACCATGCTAGGCGGTTACAACATCTCGCCTCTCATTCAGTTACTTGACGATGACGAGCTAGCTCCGGTTGCTGCCGAGGGTCTCAAACATACTTTATTAATGTTTGATGCTTTCCACGATGTTAAAGACAAAGCGGATCAAGGCAACCAATACGCCAAAGAAATTCTACAAAGCTGGGCCGACGGTGAATGGTTCACCTCTCGTCCCGAGGTCCCAGAAAGCCTAACCATTACGGTATTCAAGGTCACGGGTGAAACCAATACCGATGATTTATCACCCGCCCCTGATGCTTGGAGCCGTCCTGATATTCCACTGCATGCGCTTGCCATGCTTAAGAACCCACGCCCTGGCATTGAACCCGATGAGCCAGGTAAAGTCGGCCCGATCAAATTAATCGAGTCCCTTAAAGCCAAAGGCAATATTGTTGCCTATGTGGGTGATGTAGTCGGTACTGGCTCCTCTCGTAAATCCGCAACCAACTCGGTCTTGTGGTTTACCGGAGAGGACATTCCTTACGTACCCAACAAACGTTTTGGCGGTGTATGTTTAGGCGGTAAAATCGCCCCTATTTTCTATAACACCATGGAAGACGCCGGTGCTCTACCCATCGAGCTGGATGTGTCTCAAATGGAAATGGGCGATGTGATCGAATTACGCCCTTACGAAGGCAAAGCTTTGAAAAACGGCGAAGTCATCGCCGAATTCAAAGTCAAATCCGATGTACTCTTTGACGAGGTCCGTGCCGGTGGCCGTATCCCCCTCATTATTGGTCGCGGTTTAACTACTCGTGCTCGTGAAGCCCTAGGTCTTGGTCCTACCGACCTCTTCCGTCTGCCCCAAGCCCCTGTGGATACAGGCAAAGGCTTTACCTTAGCGCAAAAAATGGTAGGTCGTGCCTGTGGTCTACCCGAAGGCCAAGGCGTACGCCCCGGTACTTACTGTGAGCCACGCATGACCACCGTAGGGAGCCAAGACACCACTGGCCCAATGACACGCGACGAGCTCAAAGACTTAGCATGCTTAGGCTTCTCTGCCGATTTAGTGATGCAGTCCTTCTGTCACACGGCCGCGTACCCCAAGCCCATCGATGTGAAAACGCACCATGAGCTACCCGAGTTCATTAGCACTCGTGGTGGCGTATCGCTACGCCCAGGTGACGGTATTATTCACTCTTGGCTCAACCGCATGTTGCTACCTGATACCGTAGGTACAGGTGGTGATTCGCACACCCGCTTCCCAATCGGGATTAGCTTCCCTGCTGGTTCCGGCTTGGTCGCTTTTGCTGCGGCAACTGGTGTTATGCCCTTAGACATGCCCGAGTCCGTATTAGTACGCTTTAAAGGCGAAATGCAGCCTGGCGTTACGCTACGTGATCTGGTCAATGCCATTCCGTACTACGCCATCAAGCAAGGCCTACTCACTGTAGAAAAAGCCGGCAAGGTCAACATTTTCTCTGGTCGCATTCTTGAGATCGAGGGCTTACCCAATCTCAAAATCGAACAGGCTTTTGAGCTTTCCGACGCGTCTGCTGAGCGCTCTGCCGCCGCATGTACGGTACGCTTAGACAAAGAACCAATTATCGAATACCTCAACAGCAACATCACGCTATTGAAATGGATGATTGCCAATGGCTACGAAGACGAGCGCACCTTACGCCGTCGCATCAAAGCCATGGAAGAGTGGCTAGAAAACCCACAGCTTCTTGAGCCTGATGCCGACGCCGAATATGCGGCTGTTATCGAAATCGATCTTGCAGAAATCCACGAGCCAATTGTGGCCTGCCCGAACGACCCCGATGACGTCAAAACCCTCTCGGATGTGGCGGGTACCCCCATTGACGAGGTCTTTATTGGTAGCTGCATGACCAACATCGGTCACTTCCGTGCCGCCTCCAAGCTGCTCGAGGGCAAGCGTGATATCCCAACCCGTCTCTGGGTCGCGCCCCCAACCAAAATGGATCAAGCCCAGCTTACCGAAGAGGGCCATTATGGGGTATTAGGCGTAGCCGGTGCTCGTATGGAAATGCCAGGCTGCTCACTTTGTATGGGTAACCAAGCCCAGGTACGTGAGGGCGCTACCGTGATGTCGACCAGTACCCGTAACTTCCCTAACCGCCTTGGTAAAAACACCAACGTTTTCTTAGGTTCAGCGGAACTGGCAGCTATTTGTTCTCGTTTAGGGCGTATCCCCACCAAAGAAGAATACCTGGCTGATATGGGCATTCTCCAAGCCAACAGCGATGACATTTATCGCTACATGAACTTCGACCAAATCGAAGAATTCAAAGAAATCGCTGACAGCGTAGAATAATCTCCTTCTGTTTTGTGATTACCCCTTGGTTGCTTCGGCCCCAAGGGGTTTTTTTATCGCCACAAGCATGTAGTACAGGTACACTGTAGGTTTTGCTTGTTCTGTTAGGAATCTTCATGGCTGACTCTACCGACTCTTCCTCTGTGCTCCATCATAAAGCACATGATTTGCTGAACTTAATCGAAGCACTCAATCATTCCGGATCGCGCCTAGAAGACCAATTTTGGGAAGATCAGCTTAATCAAACCGTACAGCTTTTACTCGATGATGTGGATAGTCTTATCCTCGAACAGCTTTTGGATTATCTCGCTACCACATCCCAATCGGATCTCTACGACATCCTAGCAAGCCTGATTGAGTCCATTGCGGAGAGCGCCGTTCTCTCTCATCAAGGCCAAGACTACCATGTGCTCCTTGTTACGGCTCCCATCACCACATGGACACGTTACCAGTTGCCCGAAGGCATCCTAAGCCATACTCAGCACGAAAAACTTCTTAGTCTTGTCAAAGACTATGCAAGCCCCCAAGCAAAAGTGGCGCTATTAGGTCAGCTACTTAGTTTTGATCAGCTACCCAAAAGCTTTGCACAAACTCAAGCCTTATGTAAGCAACTAGGACAACTCGCCTTAGCTGCCCAGCCTGCTACCATCGAAATCGACCAGCGTGACGACGGTATCAACTTATTGGCAGATACAAAATTTATCGTCAGTGCAATTGCGGTTCCTGTAGGCTCCCCCCTTTTTGCTTGGCAACAACAGTCTGATCCCGTTCAAGCCATGCGCTGCGCACAAGAGCAATGGCAAATACAATGTGAGGCGATTCTAAGCACCATGTTCGCTGGCTGCCAAAGTCACTACTTACCCCCTAACGGGTATTTTTATAATAATCGGATGAGTGATAAATACATGCGACCGCTAGCGCTTAAAGCGGCGGTGCAGTGGCTAGCCACCGTCATGCACAAAGAGCCTAAAGATCTGACGGCAACCATTGCTCGCTGTGGGGATCATCACACCGAAGAGTTTCGCATCGGTCTAAGTGTGCAAGATCAAAAAGAAATCTTATACGGCTGTGTTTGGCCCATTTTTAGCAAAGAAGAAGTGGATCTTTCTAGCCCACATTATCAAGATAATGCGACTGAAATTCAAAACTTATTAACTGAGCTAGGTGTAGAATCTATTTTGTTTTTAGCCGGATTATTTACCCCCGAGTTCTGTGATGACTGCGAGGCGCCGTCTTTTCCTACGACCGAAGGGGAACTACAACACCCTTACCTACCCGAGGATTTACACTTTACCCCTGATGCTTTGCACTAGTTTTTATGTACTCCATTGATGTGTTCTGTCGTGTCGTCGATAACTACGGCGATATTGGTGTTTGTTGGCGTTTAGTCAGACAGCTCTCTGATTATGGTCCCGTACGCTTATTTATTGACGACCTTGCCGCCTTTGCACGCATTGAACCTCTCATTAATCCCCACAAAATGGTGCAAAGCTATCGTCGCATCACAATATGTCATTGGGATCAAGCGCATACGCTTAGCCCCGCGCAATGGGTGATTGAAAGCTTTGGTTGTGATCTGCCTTCCCCTTATATCGAACAGATGCCACTCCACACCAGCGTCTGGGTAAATTTAGAATACCTGAGCGCAGAAGATTGGGTCGAAGCCGTCCATGGTTTGCCCTCGCCCCAGCCCAATCGGGTCGATAAGTATTTCTTCTTTCCTGGCTTTACCCCACGCACGGGGGGCTTACTACGCCCTTTTCAACATACTACGCCATTCTCATGGGAGGACATTGGCGTTCCCGCCCCACGCTCAGATCGCGTTGCTTTTGTTTTTAGCTATCCCAATGCGCCAATCTCCATGCTTTATCAAGCACTGGCGCAACGCCCAGAATCATGGACCGTATATACCGCGGCAACCACCCCTGCCGTGCCTGCACCGGCAGGTTTAACAGTGCATACGCTACCTTATTTAGCACAAGCACAATTTGATCAACTACTCGATCTGGCCGATCTGAACATTGTACGTGGTGAAGATTCCTTTGTGCGAGCGATCTGGGCCGCCAAACCCTTTATTTGGCAACCTTATATTCAAGAGGAAAACACCCATTTAATTAAGCTCCAAGCCTGGCTAGAACGCACGCCTTTTACGCCAACCATCCAACAGCTTATCGAGGCGTGGAATCAGAGCCTGCCACTGGCTTCAGCCCTAGACACGGCCTTAGATCAATACCCAACATGGCAGCAACAATGTCGGCAATACGCTTCTGATTTAGCACAACAAACGGATTTAGCTCGACAATTGGTGGCTTTTTGTTCGCAAATTGCTCAGAACAAGGTAAAATAACTTTTTTTCCACTCCGCTTTAGCAAAGAACAACACCCATTGGGTGGTTTTGTTAGCCAATACTTGTGCCTATTGCGTGCGGAGCTTTATTCATTGGAGTTTTTATATCTATGAAAACCGCACAGGAATTACGCGTTGGTAACGTGGTAATGATGGGCAGCGAGCCGCTCGTGGTGCAGCGTGCCGAATACAACAAATCGGGTCGCAACAGTGCTGTTGTAAAACTCAAATTCAAAAACCTGCTGACTGGCAGCGCCAGCGAAGCCGTTCACAAAGCTGACGAAAAATTTGAAATCGTTCTGCTTGAGAAAAAAGAATGTACTTATTCGTACTTTGCGGACCCCATGTACGTATTCATGGACGCCGACTACAACCAGTATGAAATCGAAGCCGATAGCATGGGCGATGCGCTCAACTACCTCGAGGACGGTATGACCGCCGAAGTCGTATTCTACGAGGGCCGTGCGATTTCTTTAGAGCTGCCTACTACCATTGTTCGTGAAATCGAATACACCGAGCCAGCAGTACGCGGTGATACCTCGGGCAAAGTCATGAAGCCTGCGCGTCTTGCCACAGGTTACACCATTTCTGTCCCCATGTTCTGCGAGATCGGTGACAAAATCGAAATTGATACACGCACCAACGAATACCGTAGTCGCGTTTAACCCCTGTGCACGATAGTGGAGTATCCCTAAAAGCCGTCTTATCACGACGGCTTTTTTAATTTAATTTATCTTCATCCAAAAATTCCGGTATAGGTAATACGGCAATCCCCTCTTCGCGCAAAGACTGATATTCCTCTACCGTTGCTGATCCGCGTATGGCACGCTCAGGGCTTTCTCCTTCGTGCATTTTTCTTGCCTCTTGGGCAAAATTATCACCCACATCATCTGTGTTTTTGATGACCTGTTTGAGTTGTTGAAGAAGCTTGGCCTGAATGGTTGCTACATCAACCTTGGCGGGAGCCGCCTCTGCTGCAGAAGCGTGACGTAAATTTAAACGTGGAGCCGAGAGTTTTTTTGTAATTGTCTTGCTATCGCACACCGGGCAGCTTAGCCAACCTTTGGCCACTTGCTGATCATAATCCTCATGCGATGCAAACCAGCCCTCAAAGACATGCCCCGATTCACATTGCAAATCAAATACTTTTAATGCCATACACGACTATATTTATAAAGACCAAATGGTATATTTTAACAAAGAAAAACACCCTAGAGCTTAGGCACAGCCTGAATTAAGCGCCGGCTAACAGGGTGCTGCGGTTGCAACAACACCTGCTTGGTTTCCCCCTTTTCTACAATACGCCCCTCGTGCATGATCGCTACACGATCCGCAATATATTCCACAACACTAAAATCATGGGTAATAAAAAGATATGCTAAGCCCGTAAGCTGTTGCAAATCCAATAGTAAGTCTAAGATTTGGATCTGCACCGAGACATCTAACGCCGAAGTGGGCTCATCACAAATTAATACCTCTGGCTCAACAGCCAAAGCACGAGCAATTGCAATACGCTGACGTTGTCCACCTGAAAACTCATGCGCATAACGCTGGGCACTGTCTCTAGGCAAAGCCGTCACATCCAAAAGATGCTCTATACGCTGTTGACGCTGCACAGCAGATAAATGCGGACGCAAGCTGATCAACCCCTCGGCCAGGATCTCCCCCACCGTCATACGAGGGTTTAACGAGGCAAACGGATCTTGAAACACAATTTGTAGTGCTCGTCGTTGTGGCTTTAAGGCAGCCCCTTGTAACGTAAGCAAATCCTGGTGATGTAAACGTGCCCGCCCGCTTATTTGCGTTTGATCATCCAATAACCGCGCTAAGGTTTTGGCTACCGTACTTTTTCCACACCCCGATGCACCAAGCAAAGCTAAGGTTTCGCCCTTATAGAGATCAAAGCTCACATCCTTCACAATCGGTGTCAAAACAGGGGGAGCCAACCAACGCTTTTTTTGCTTATAGGCTACGCTTAGATTATTAACCTGCAACAAAGGCAGAGTTTGGTTGGTTTCTGTCGGGGCTTTTTGTGGTCTTTTGGCAAAGCTAGGCACAGCATCTAAAAGCTGTTTAGCATAAGGATGTTTAGGGCGCTGGAAAAAAGCCTCTGTAGTCGCCTGCTCTACGATTTTGCCCTCGCGCATTAATACGACTCGATCCGCCACATGCTTAACCACTGCTAGATCATGCGTAATCAATAGCACCGTTAAGTTGAGTTCCTTTTGAATTTGGGCAAGCAGCTCTAGAATTTGCGCTTGAATTGCTACATCTAAGGCGGTGGTTGGCTCATCGGCAATGAGGATATCAGGCTCTGATGCCAGCGCCATGGCGATCATAATGCGCTGGCGCTGCCCCCCTGAAAACTGGAATGGATAGTCATCAATGCGTTGCGCTGCCTGCTCGATCCCTACTTTATCTAGCCACCAAATGGCTCGCTCACGTAAGGCTCGCCCCCGATATGAGGTATGCAAACGTAAACTCTCTATGATTTGATCGCCGACTCGCAGAATCGGGTTTAAGGCGGTCGCTGGCTCTTGAAAAATCATCGCCATACGCCCACCTCGAACTCGGCGCATATGGGCTTCACTAAGTGCAAAAAGATCCGTTTTATCTAAAAAGACGTGTCCCTCTTCGATCTGTATGCCCGCAGGCAATAACCGCAGCATCGCTAAAGCGGTTAGGCTTTTTCCGCTTCCGGATTCACCTACTAAGGCGGCGGTTTCCCCTTTAGTTACACAAAAATGGATACCATCAACGACCTTTAGCCCAGTCGCGGCCACCCGCAAAGTCAGGTTCGTAACCTCAAGCATGGGTTACCTCCACAGCGATACGACGTGAGCGGGGATCAAAAGCACGCTGTACGGCATCGGCAAATAAATTGGCAGCTAAAACCAATGCCAACAAAAACAAAAAAGCTCCAGTCAGATTCCACCAGATCATGGGATCACGCGACATTTCCAAACGTGCGGCGTCAATCATGGTGCCAAAAGAAGGCATGCTTGGATCCACCCCTATGCCTAAATAAGACAGCACCGCTTCATACAGTACCAAGCCTGAAAACTCCAACACCAAGGTAATTAAAACCAAATGCATCAAATTGGGTAAAAGGTGTCGCCGCATGATCCCCCAAGAGCTAATCCCAAAGGCGCGCGCCGCTTGTACGTATTCCAGTTCACGCAGTTTTAAGGTTTCCGCGCGTAATAATCGGCATAAACCCGACCAGCCTGTTAGCCCCAAAATCAAACATAACACCACCAAACGCAAGTCAGCCCGTGCTGCAACCGTATCAAAAAGCTCAGGATGCGTATCTATATAGACCTGCATCATCAGTACACATGCAGCAATCAGCAGCACCCCGGGAATGGAAGTCAACGTGGTATAAATATACTGGATCACATCATCAACCCAGCCCTTAAAATACCCTGCCGCGATCCCAAAACCCAAAGCTGGCGGCAACATGGCTAATGTTGTCAACGTCCCAATCACTAAGGCCGTGCGTATGCTTTTTAATGATTGAAAAATCACATCATTACCTGATCGGTCCGTGCCTAATACATAATAAAAGCGACTATAAATCAGCACCACAATGATTAAGCTAAATAAAAGCGTTAAGCTCCAATATAAGCTTCGCCACGGAAAAGCCGCATGACGCCGTCTTCCTTGCTGACACAGCCCATATAAAACTAAGGCCGTAAGTACAATAGCCGCCGCACTCCAAGCCGCCAGCTGCATGAGCTCATAATGATGTTGCTCTGTATTTTGAATTTGCAAAGCAGCATGCTCTAAACGCGGGAAATCACGTATCACCTGCCCATCTTGAATCTGACTCTCTTTAAAAAACAAGTGCGTCGCCAAAGGAGCCGAGTAGCTGCGCTCTTTTTTCGCTAAAGCCGCCCAAGCCAATACATCATCCAGTACGGAGCGCGCCACAGGTGCATGGCGTACCTGAGTCTGGTTCTCTGTTGCGGGCAATACCGGCCGATAATGTATCGAGTCCAGCAGCCCAATAGTGATAAAAAAACCCAATATGATCGCCGCCGCTAACGCCGATGGCGTATAAAACACACTTCGCCAGGCACGCGCTAAAGCAGGATGACGGCGCACATGCCAGATATACACCGCCACCAGACCGACCATCAGCCATACAAACATATCGGTCCATAACAGAATAAATTTAGGCATAGACATCACTCAAAGCGAACGCGGGGATCAGCTACGGTGTACGACACATCAGCTAGAATCAACCCCACAATATATAAGGCAGAGCCTAAAAATACCATTGCTCGCACGATGGATAAGTCTTGAGCATTAATGGCTTCGATGGTGTAACTGCCTAAACCAGGAATACCAAAAAAAGACTCAGAAATTAAACTACCCATAAATAGGAGCGGTATTGCTGAAACCGTGCCAGTTAAAATGGGCAAAAGCGCATTACGCAGCAGATGCTTGAATAAAACATAGGGCTCGGATAACCCCTTAGCTCTGGCCGTACGGATATAATCTTTGGCGATTTCTTCTAAAAACAAACTACGGTAAAAGCGAGACTCCGCCCCCAAACGTGATATCACACCTATTACGATGGGTAAAATCAAAAACCGTGTGGTATCCATGCCCTGCGTCCAGCCTGAATACGGTACCCAGCGCAATACTTTGGCAAATAGCCACTGCCCTGCAATGATATAAAATAGCCCCGAAATCGACAGTAATATCACACACAACACCACACCATAAAAATCGATACGGGTATGCCGAAAAAATACTAAAAATAACGAAAAGCTTACCGATGCAGCTAAGCCTAAGATAAATGTAGGCACGGCCAATGCTAAGCTTGGCCCCATGCGATTTTTAATTTCTTGACTAATATCGTGACCACTATCCGAAAAACCAAAGTCCCAGCGTAATAAGGGCACAGAGCGTTCATAAAAAATAGTGTCTTGAACAACCGCCAAACCACTTTGTGCGGTATTGATAAACAAAGGTTTGTTATACCCGTGCTGCTCTTTCCACTGTTCAATGGCTTCGGGTGATATACGCTGCCCCCCTATTGCTAAACGCGCCATATCATCAGGGGTATTTACCGCAAAAAACAACACAAAGGTTAATAAATTAACCCCTAATAGAACCAATACCCCATAGCCCAAGCGTCGCCATATATATCGTGCCATGTTCTAGTGCTCCTGTTTTGCGATTTGTTTTTCTCGCTGGCGTACTAAGTGCCACGCTATACCTACTATGATGAATAACACTGCGCCCAACACCCACAAAGGCCACCAAACAGGTTGATTCCACTCGGCTTGCTTTTGTGCACGCAACGAAGCATCGATACGCAAATACTGCAGCGTGTTGCGCACCATTTGTGTTGGTTTGGCATTGGCTACCCACTGTTGATACACCCCCCCTGAATTAGGCACATAGCCAAACATCCACGGCGCATCCTTTTGTACAACAGCAACCATTTTTGCAATCACAGCATCTTTTTCTGGACCATCATCCAAATAGCGCATTTGTTCAAACAGCGCATCATACTCGGGGCTTTGGTAGTTCGTTGCATTTTCACCCCCCCCATGGGCACGAGCATGCGGCCCATAGAGCAAAAATAAAAAGTTTTCCGCATCAGGGTAATCCGCCACCCACCCCCACATAAACATTTGTGCAACCCCCCGCTGCATTTTATCTTGGAAGCGGTTGTAATCCGTGGCTCGAATTTCTAACTGGACCCCCAGCTGCTGCAATTGGCGCCGCATCCAATCCAGCATAGCACTCGAGCCCATGCCCCCAGCAGAATCAAAATACAAAATTAAAGGAGCACCTGTTTGCGCATCGCGCCCGTCAGGGTAACCCGCTTTCGCCAATAGAGCTTTTGCCTGATCAAGGGATTTTCTTTTTACTACCCCTTGTTCTAGCTCATAGACATAAGGGTTATATCCCTGAGGTAAAGGTTGATAACCCCGCACCCCGGGGGGTAAAGGGCCATGGGCCACTTGAGCCTGATCATTTTGGAAAATGGTAACGAACTGCTCCCAGTCAAAAGCAATACTAAGTGCTTGACGCAAATAACGATTTTTTTCTGCTTGCTCTGGTGTCTCGCCCGCCCCCACCACAGGGTCTAGCCAATTAAAACCAAAATAAAATAATTGTGACTCTGCCAACGTGCGTAAGTCCAACCCCCTTTCTTTGTACAACGCCGCTTTTTCTGGTGAGTCCTCGGCTGCCACGGTCATCGCCACACCATACTCACCCCGCTCTATTTGCGGAATATCATAATAACCTTGTAAAAATTTCCCTAGTAAAGGCACGGATTCTTTTTCTAGCTGAAAAACCACTTGATCAATAAAAGGGGTAGGCAAACCACAGTCTTTCAGTAACCCGGCGGCCTCATCGCCTGGCTCGCCCTCACAGGGGTAAGGCTCCCCCCTAAAATTGGGGTTGCGACTCAATACATGACGCCGATTGCGTATCGACTCCGTCAACATGTACGGTCCTGTGCCCACAGGCCACGTGTTCAAAGATAAATCATGTTCTGCCATCTGTGGCTGGTGATAAAACCGATCCACCTCCCAAGGAATAGGCGCCGTAAACGTCATCGCCAACCAATAAGAAAACTGGGGATATTTACCCTGCACACGAATGCGTAAGGTGAAATCATCCACAGCCTCCACCCCCTCAAATCCTATTTGACGTAAATCGAGCCATTGGGTCTTATCGAGCTGTTTTGATTTTTCTCTTAAGGCCTCGCCATAGGCTTGCATGCCTACGATATGCTCGGCTAAAAAAGCATAAATGGGCGAGACCACCCGCGGGCTCGCTAAACGCCGTAGGCCATACACATAATCATGCGCGGTCAGCTCTCGGGTCCCCATTTCCTGAAAATCCGTGATGGCGTATTTATTTTTAAGCTGCTCAGGGGTAATGGGATAATACCGATATTGCCCAGCTTCATCTTTAGCAAAAGCGGGATGAGGTTGGTATAAGATGCCTTTTTTTAAAGGAATCTCATACACGCTTTGCGCTATCTGCTCGACAGGAGCATCTGCCGCAAGCCGTTGACCCGCGGCATCCAAATAATACGGCTCAACCACGCGCTCTGCAGTGCGAGCGATGAGCTCATAAGGCCGCTTTAAATAGTGATAACCATAAAGCGGCTCATAGATGGAATAAGTAAAAGGGGTTTCATCCGAAGAATAAGAGCTAGCCGGATCCAGGTATTTAGGAGAACGCTGCGTAAAAGCCGTAAACAATATATTTTCTTGCGCTTGATCCGTTAAATAAGGGCTGTTAACGGCTTGTTGTCCACACGCAGCTAACAAAACAGCCCCAATCAAAAATAATATCAATCGCATTGTTTTCTCTGCCAACATTGTACCCGCCAGACCCACGGTGCCGTCGGGTTTTTATCCTGCCAAAGCCCACGCCTTGCTTTTTGTGCTTGCTCTTGAACCTGTATCAAAGACTTATCTCGCAAGTAGCGACCATTGCTCCCTGTATAAGCCCACGCCCACCCTTGCTCTACCATCACCCGATTCGCCACACGCTGGTCAGGTAAGATCACATTACAAACATTACGCCCATAATGATCTTGCTCAAAGCACTCTAAACGCAAATGTTGATTTAATACCATTTTTGCCAAAGCTTGTTGTGATTCCTCGGCAAAAGGCTGCCCCGGACGATCGGAACGCCCCTCGCTTTCGGGGGCATCAATATTTGCTAAGCGCACCCGTTCTCGTTGCCCATTGACTTGAATATTAATGGTATCGCCATCGGCCACATGAGTGATCGGCCCCTCAAGCACAAAAGGGCCTTTGGCCCGCGTCACGGTGGTCGTGGAGGTACTTGTGCTGGAGTCCTCTGCCCAAAACCCACCTACTGCCGCTGCTAAAACAATGACCGCGCCAATGATCTTACCCAAAGGCGTGCGTAACCATTGTTTGAGTTTGGCATTAACAACAGTATTTACCTCTTTGTTGAGTTGCTTTTTTACAGAGTTAACTAATGATGACTTTGGCCGCCTACTTGCCATATGCGCCTACTTATTCCTAGGGATTAATCTTAACGCCTACAATTATAAGTGCTAAGCTCTCACAATACACTTTCCCCTGTAGAAAACACGGATTGCCTCATGAACGCATCACTTCAAATCGCTATTGCTGCTTTTTTATTATTTATCGGGGTGGGTACGGGCGCTTTTGGTGCTCATGCTCTAACTGGCCTGGTGGATATGAGCCTAATGGCTATTTGGCATACTGCCGTCTTATATTTGCTCGTACATGGTTTAGGTTTGTTTGCCGTGGCTGTCGCACAGTCACACCTGCAACCCAAACTCCAAACGCTCGCATTTAGCCTATTACTTTGCGGGACCTTGTTATTTTCAGGTAGCTTGTTTTTACTCGTGCTCAGTGGTCAGCGCTGGCTAGGCATGATCACCCCCATAGGCGGCATACTGATGCTGGGCGGTTGGGTCAGCGTCGTCATTGCCGCCCTAAAGCAGTATCGCTTACAAAAATAACGAAGGGTTACCAATAAAACCCACCCGTTTTTTGCGCCTTCTTTAGCATAAAGCCATACTTTTTTTTTATCTCTAGGAGGCTTATATGGCTAAAGTACTGGTTTTATATTATTCCGCTTACGGGCATATCGAAACCATGGCACAAGCCGTAGCTGAAGGCGCACGCTCAGCTGGCGCCCACGTCGACATTAAGCGGGTGCCAGAACTCGTCCCCGCGGACGTAGCACAGCGCTCCGGCTACAAAATGGATCAAGCGGCCCCCATCGCAACCGTCGAGGAGCTTTCCGCTTATGATGCGATCATTTTTGGCACCGGTACGCGCTTTGGGCGGCTTAGCTCTCAAATGGCCAATTTTTTAGATCAGTGTGGTGGGCTCTGGGCAAAAGGCGCTCTTGAGGGTAAAGTAGGAAGTGCATTTACTTCTACGGCCACCCAGCATGGTGGCCAAGAGCTCACCTTGATGAGCTTAATTCCAAATATGCTACATTTTGGTATGGTCATTGTGGGGTTACCCTACAGCTTTGATGGGCAGTCGCGTCTGGATGAAGTCACTGGTGGCACCCCCTATGGTGCCAGCACTATCGCCGGCGGCGACGGCTCACGCCAGCCAAGCGCCAATGAGCTTGCCGGTGCCCGCTATCAAGGCCATCATGTAGCACGTATTACACAGCAGCTACACGGCAAATAGGAGAAAACAATGGGCTTGCTCGTCAATGGACAATGGGTGGATCAATGGTATGACACAGATAGCACCCAAGGTGAGTTTCAGCGCGATATCTCGCAATTTAGAAACTGGATCACCCCTGACGGTAGCCCAGGCCCCACGGGTAAAGGCGGTTTTCCCGCTGTTAGCCAACGCTATATTCTATATGTGAGTCTAGCTTGCCCATGGGCGCATCGCACCCTTATTTTGCGCGAATTAAAAGGCTTGCAAGACCATATTGCCGTAGTGGTGGTAAACCCTTTAATGCAAGAGCACGGCTGGAGCTTTGAACCTGGACCTGGAGTCGATCCCGACCCGGTGCTTCAGGCTAATTATCTCTACCAGCTCTATCAAAAAGCAGATCCACACTACACAGGCAGGGTTACCGTCCCCATGCTCTGGGACAGCATGCAGCAAACCATTGTTAGCAATGAGTCGGCCGACATCATTCGTATGTTCAACCAGTCGTTTAATCAACTGGTACCAAATCATTATGACTATTACCCAGCAGCGCAACAATCCACTATCGACGCTATCAATGAACAGATCTACACAACCATTAATAATGGCGTCTATCAAGCAGGCTTTGCCACCTCCCAAAACGCTTATGAAAAAGCTGTTACGACCCTATTCGCTCATTTAGATCTTCTGGAGCAGCGCCTGCAGGCACACCGTTATCTCTGCGGCGACCAAATCACAGAAGCCGACTGGCGGCTTTTTACGACTCTAGTTCGTTTTGATGCCGTATATTACAGCCACTTTAAATGCAACCTGCGTCGGCTTGTGGATTATCCCAACCTCTGGGGCTATGTGCGCGATTTATACCAGCAGCCAGGTATCGCTGCCACAGTCGACATGGATCACATTAAGCGCCATTATTACGCTAGCCACCCCACGATCAACCCCACTGGGATTGTTCCCCTGGGCCCTATTATCGATTTTTCTCAACCCCATCATCGCGAACAGATGGAGCTCGCCGAAAAATAATCGACAATATGCAATTGTTTTTCACCCTTTTTTGCTTCAGAGTGCTATAATAACTTTTTAGACGTTAAAGCACAGGGTTGCTTACGTCTTATTATTGATTTATTTGATCTCGTTGTTAAACAATCCTTGACAACGACTTAAATCTTTAATAAAATTTTATTTTTTAGCGGCTGTAGCTCAGTTGGATAGAGTACTTGGCTACGAACCAAGGGGTCGTGGGTTCGAATCCTGCCAGCCGCGCCATACATTTTAATTCTGTTAATCAAAACAGGATTATTATCTTTGTTATTGCTTAATACAAAAAACAAAGATACAATAACAATAACGCTTTTAGCGGCTGTAGCTCAGTTGGATAGAGTACTTGGCTACGAACCAAGGGGTCGTGAGTTCGAATCTTGCCAGCCGCGCCATACACTAAAAAGCCTCGTTCATTTTTGAACGAGGCTTTTTTATTAATGGTTTTATTTTTATCGCAGGGCTTTGCGTAGGATCTTCCCCACATTGGATTTAGGCAGCTCATCCCTAAACTCCACATAATGCGGAATTTTATAGCCGGTCAAATGTTGACGACAATACTTAATCAACTCTCGCTCCGTCAAATTTGGATCCTTACGTTGTACAAATAATTTAACCGCCTCACCCGTACGCTCATCGGGAACCCCTACTGCTGCCACCTCTTGCACCCCTGGATGCATCGCGACGACCTCTTCGATTTCATTGGGGTAGACATTAAAGCCCGATACTAAAATAATGTCTTTTTTTCGATCTACCAAGAATACAAAACCATTTGCATCGATATAACCAATATCCCCTGTTCGTAAAAAACCATCAGCATAAAAAACCTGTGCCGTCTCCTCTGGCTTTTGCCAGTAGCCAGAAGTCACCTGAGGACCACGCACGCAAATCTCACCCACTTCACCCACGCCCATATCTTGTCCTGAATCATCACGAATAACGAGTTCAGTCGAAGGTAATGGCAAGCCAATAGATCCCTCTACATGCCGACCATCAAAAGGATTGATCGTTACTGCAGGAGAGGTTTCGGTTAAACCATAAGCTTGAACCAGTGGTAGCCCTGTTACTTTTTCCCAGCGCTCAGACACCGCTTTCTGCACAGCCATCCCGCCACCTAAAACCAAACGCAATGATGAAAAATTCACTTTAGCAAAATCAGGATGGTTAAGTAATGCGTTAAATAACGTGTTCACCCCCGTGAAACCCGTCATTTTTTCTTTATTCATGGTCTTAATGAGTGCTGGGATATCTCGCGCATCAGGAATTAAGACATTACGTGCGCCCAGCTTAATAAAAAGCATGCAGTTCGCCGTTAAAGCAAAAATATGATAGAGCGGCAATGCCGTAATCACACACTCCTTACCATCGCGTACCACCGCTCGCACCCAAACATAAGCTTGCATTAAGTTAGCCAGCATATTGCCATGAGAAAGCATTGCGCTTTTGGGCACCCCTGTGGTTCCCCCTGTATACTGCAAAAAAGCCAAATCTTCTTGCTGAATATTGACTGGCTGATACGACTGGCGTGAGCCAAGGCGTAAAGCCTGCTTTAAACGCACGTGCCCGGGCAGCTCCCATTTAGGTACGGCTTTTTTTACACGACGTAATACAAAGTTCGTTAACCCACCCTTTACTGCTCCTAATAAATCCCCAACCCCTGTAACAACTACGCTTTGTAAATAAGGACGATGCTTAACCTTTTCTAGTACATGAGCAAAGTTCTCAGCCACAACAATAGCTTTAGCCCGAGAGTCATTAAGCTGGTATTCCAGCTCTCGCGGTTTATACAATGGATTGCAATTCACCATCACACAACCCGCTTTTAATACACCAAACATACAAACCATATATTGCAAAATGTTTGGCATCATCAGTAGCACAGCATCGCCTTTTTTAAACCCTTGCAGACGCAACCAATTTGCAAAATAACTACTCTGGCGATTCAGCTCGGCATAACTCATCTCACGCCCTAAAGACACATAAGCAGTTTGCTTGGCAAAACGCTCGCAACTTTGCTCTAGCACGTCTACCAATGAGGTATAACCGGAGGTACTAATTGTTTCTGGAACATCTTCTGGGTAGCTTTTCAGCCAAATTTTCTCCATATCCTCTCTCTCCTTACTCTTGAACTCTGCTTAACCTTCTTGCTTACGCTCGCTCTGGGCTTTCTTTTTTTGACTATAGTGCCGACGATGCGCAATATATAACGTCCTTTCTACAATGGCATAAACCTCTCCGGCCTGATCTTCAAGAGATATAACAAAATCATGAGTGACTTCTTGGTGTTCTTCTAAAGCGCTTTGTATACGATCCTTGTCTTCAGCCGTAACACGACACCATGTATATAACGTGCAATAGGCTGGTCGTCGGAAGCGGATCGAAGCCTGCTTATCCCATACAATCACATCCTCGCCTAAACTCACCATCAATAACAAAGGATGCGGTCCATCAGTGACACCAAATAACGATCCACCAAATATAGACCCCAATGCATTACGTGTCCGCCAATGCAAGGGGAGACGTATTTTCATGGCGGACAGGTCTGGAGTGACTTCGATCACCTTGCCTCCCATGCTGCGAAAGCCTGGATGCAAGTTGAAGCCAGCTCTCAGTACCCGTGCTCGCCACTTAGGTGGTATGCGATAAATCCACCGTAGCTTCATACGTTAGAGCGCCTCAAATATCCCAGCCGCGCCCATACCCGTACCGATACACATAGTCACCATGCCGTACTTGGCTCCGGTACGGCGCAACCCATGCACCAATGTAGCCGTACGAATCGCCCCGGTTGCTCCTAAGGGGTGACCAAGAGCGATCGCTCCGCCTAATGGATTCACCTTTTCTGGATTTAAATCCAACTGGCGCATCACAGCTAAAGCCTGAGCTGCAAAAGCCTCATTTAACTCAATCCAATCCATCTGATCGAGTGTCAAACCAGCTTGTTTTAAAACCTTAGGGATGGCTTCTACTGGACCAATCCCCATCACCTCTGGCGGAACCCCAGCAACCTCATAGCCTACAAAGCGGGCCAACGGTTGTAAATTTAGCTGCTTGAGGATTTTTTCTGAAACCAGCACCACAGCAGCAGCACCATCAGAAACCTGAGAGCTGTTTCCGGCTGTCACAGAACCTCTAGCCGAGAAGACAGGACGCAAACGTGCTAACCCCTCTAAACTACTATCAGGTCGCGGCCCCTCGTCTACACGCACAACATGTTGACGCTCGATGACCTCACCATTGTCTTGGCCAGAGGGCACATAAGAGGTTGTTTCGTAAGGAGTGATCTCCGCATCAAACAACCCAGCCTTTTGGGCAGCAATAGCCCGCTCGTGGGATTGCAATGCAAATGCGTCTTGATCCTCACGCGAAATATGCCAACGCTCAGCGACTTTCTCGGCAGTTAGGCCCATGCCATATCCCATGCCAATTAGATCAGGGTTTTCAAAAATTCGAGGGTTAATGGCGATTTTATTACCCATCATTTGGGGCATCACGCTCATGGACTCTGTACCCGCCGCGATCATCACGTCCGCCTCACCGAGTCGGATTTTCGCGGCCGCATCAGCAACCGCCTGTAGCCCCGAAGCGCAAAAACGGTTCACCGTCACGCCTGGTACCTGAGCAGGTAAACCTGCAAGCAATACCCCCATCCGTGCTACGTTCATCCCCTGTTCGGCCTCGGGCATAGCGCACCCAACAATAACATCACCAATCAGCGCAGGATCCAACTCGGGTACTTGAGCTAATGCTGCCTGTAGGGCACCAACAAGTAAATCATCAGGACGAGTTTTTCCAAATACGCCCCCACGCTTACCCACAGGCAGCCGAGTGGCTGCAACAATATACGCCTCTTGTTTTTGACTGCTCATAATCCTTCCTTTTAATTACGTAGTGGTTTGCCTGTGGTCAACATATGACGGATGCGCGCTAGTGTTTCTGGTGTACGTAACAACTGCACAAATTCGCGCCGCTCCACGGCTAATAGCCATTGTTCGTCAACCTCTGTGCCACTATCAATATCTCCTCCACATAAAGCAACCGCTGCAGCATGGGCAACGCGATAATCATGCTCGCTAATCATGCCGCCCTCTAACATATTGGTTAGCTGCAAATCAAAGTTAGCAATGCCATTTCTACCGGCAACGGGAATACGACTAGGTACAGCTGGCGGCTGATGCCCCATATCGGCTAAGGCACGAGCTTGTTTAAGCGCTGTCCATAACAATTCGTCCGCATGGAACACAACCTTGTCATGCTTTTGTGCAAAGCCCACTTGCTGAGCTTCGAGCGCACTTTTTGCCACTTGAGCCATGGCAATTTGTCGGAAAGGCTTAACCAAATAGGGGAACACTTCAGCAGGTGTTTCAGTGGTACGCGCTAATTCTGCGGCACGTACAGCAAAAGCCTTGCTACCACCCCCAGCTGGAATAAGCCCTACACCAACCTCGACAAGCCCCATATAGCTTTCTAGTGCTAACACACGCGAGTGTGCATGCATCGCAAACTCACAACCACCACCTAGCGCTAGACCTTGAACCGCAGCCACTGTTGGCACACGTGCATAACGCAAAGCCAAAGCCGTTTGCTGGAATTTAGCTACCTCGGCTTCCAACACATCAAAAGCTTGAGCTTCCACCGCATCGGCTACCTGCTGTAGATTTGCTCCCACCGCAAAAGGAGCCTCATGCCAGATAACAAGCCCTTCGTAAGACTGCTCTGCTATGGCTACGGCTTCTAAGATACCAGTTAGCACCTCATTGCCAATGGTATGCATTTTGGACTGAATCGATAAAATGGCGATGCCCGCATCCACCGTGGGTAAGCGCCATAAGCGTACCCCCTCGTTTTGCCATATGGTCTCTTGCTCAAGCACTTGATCTGAGCGCGCCTCTCCGTACAAGCGCTCACCGAATAATTGACGCTGATACACAGGCAAGGCAGAGCGAGCCTCAATCTGCTTCGTACGTGCCGAAAACGACCCATCGGACTGATGTACTCCCTCGCGCCCTGACTCTAGCACCCAATCAGGTAGCTTCGCGTCACTCATCGTGAGACCCGCCTGAATGTCCTCTTGAATCGCTTTAGCTACGGTTTGCCAGCCTGCTTGCTGCCACTGCTCAAAAGGACCTTGAGACCAGCCAAATCCCCAGCGCATCGCTAAATCCACATCACGAGCATTTTGTGCAATGTCGCCTAAATGCACAGCACTGTAGTGGAATGTATCGCGCAGTACCGCCCACAAAAACTGGGCTTGCGGATGTGAGCTTTGACGCAATCCCAATAAGCGAGCAGCAGGATCTTTTTGTTTTAAGATCTGTACTAGTTCGTCTGCGGCTTGACCTGCTCGTGCGCGGTAGCTGGCCGTTTCAGGATCCAAAACTTGGATGTCCTTACCCTGCTTACGATAAACCCCTGCCCGCGTTTTCTGCCCTAATGCCCCTTGCTCAATTAGCACCTGTAACCAAGCTGGAGCCTTAAAGTAAGCATGCCAAGGGTCCTCCGTTGCGTTCTCTTGCAAGGTACGAATTACATGAGCTAATGTGTCTAAGCCCACCACGTCAGCGGTGCGATACGTAGCACTTTTAGGACGACCAATAAGTGGCCCGGTAATCGCATCCACCTCATCAAAGCCTAAGCCTAAACGCTGCGTATGATGCATTGCCGCCAACATGGAAAACACACCAATACGGTTCGCAATAAAGTTAGGCGTATCTAAGGCTCGAATCACACCTTTACCTAAGGTGGTGGTTAACCATGTTTCAAGCTTATCTAATACCTCGCTTGAGGTATACGAAGTGGCGATCAACTCAACCAACTTCATATACCGAGGAGGGTTAAAGAAATGCACTCCACAAAAACGTGAGCGTAATGCCTCGGGCAAAGACTCCGCCAAGGCTTGGATGGATAGCCCTGACGTATTGGAAACAAAAATACTCTCTGCTCCTAGTGCTGGCGCTATTTTTTTGTACAGATCTTGCTTCCAATCCATACGCTCAGCAATCGCCTCGATCACTACCTCACACTCTTTTAAGCGATCTAGATGCTGGTCATAGTTAGCAGGCTCAATGGAAGTGAGTACCTCTTTACTGGCTAGAGGTGCCGGTTCAGCTTTTTGTAAACGCTTGATTGCATTAACACTAACTCCATTCGGATCTCCCGTCTGCGCAGCAAGATCATAGAGCAGCACAGAAATTCCCGCATTGGCCAAGTGTGCTGCGATTTGGGCGCCCATTACTCCGGCTCCCAAAACCGCTACACGCGTAATATTAAAAGTACTCAATGCTCTCTCCTTCCCTCAAAATGGGTAACGACTAAAACGAAGCGGATACTTGCATACCAATTACATGCCCTTTGCTTTTGTATTCGCCAGAGACTAAGCCTCGGCCTGGCTCAAGGTTATGAATTGGTGTTTTTTTCAGGTACAAATAGGTGTAGCCAACATCAAAGCTCATGTTTTTGTGTTGATATTGCACACCTGTGGAATACCAGCGACGATTGTTATCAGGCAAAGAGGTAGGACGCTTTTCTGCGCTACGAATCGGTGCCTGGTCAGTGGCTACACCGACTTTCCAAGTCCAGTCCTCATTGATTTTGTATTTCGCACCTAAAGCAAAACGCCAGGTGTCTCTGAACTGTAGATCGAGGGCATTGCTAGGCAGCCCTTGGTTTTCAATCGTGAGCTCAGGAATACTGCTCCATCCGGTCCAAGACACATCGCCTAATAAAGTCCAGCGCGGGTTTAGCTGATGTGAAACACTTAAAATTGCTGTATCTGGGAGCTTGACCGTAGCACGCGCGTCCGCCGCCACCATATGCTGGCCTTGGACTGCAATATTGGTATCGCCTTTACCTGTATGTTTGATACGTGAACGGTAAGACAAACCAATGCGTGTCGATTCTACTGGTTGGAAAACCACACCCACATTCCACCCCCACGCATCGCCATTGACATCAACTTTGGCATCGCCCTCTATGGGGAAAGGTAACAAGGGATGTACTACCGGCACAGCCAACTTATATTTGGCATCAATGCGCTGCCAGTTCACTCCCGCTCCAATGGACCATTGGTCATTCACCCGATAAGCAATAGTCGGGTTGATATTGATAGTTTTAATTTCGAACTCACGGGAATGAAAACGTCCTACCCAATCGTCTTCATACTCTGTTTTTAAACCAAACGGCACGCCTACGCCCAGCCCAACATACCAGCGTGGATTCAACTGCCATGTTGCGGCCAAGTTAGGCACAACCCCCCAACCTCCTGCATCGCCACCTGAAGTGCCTTTCGTGTTAAATGGTGTCACACTTTGCCCGTTATCCGTGAACTTAAAGGAAGGGCGAATAGCTGTCACCCCACCCGTTACATGGATACCAGGTAAATACGTCATCGCAGCAGGGTTAAAATGCAAAACACTTGCATTTTCAGTATCTACGCCTGATCCAGCATAAGCATTTCCCAGCCCACTGGCGTTTTGTTCTAATAACTGAAAACCTGCTCCTAATGCGGTATTGGCATAAACGGCACTCAATACCAATGGCAATACCATCACACTGTGTTTTTTGATTTTCATCATTGTCTCCTTATTTCCTTTGGTTTTAGGCCTAGGAATAGGCCTATTTCACTACTTCACTACTGCACTCCTCGTTGATACAACGGCCCGCCCGTAAACGGTGCGTAGCCAGTTCCGAAAATCATCCCAGCATCGACCAAGTCCGCATCTTTCACTACTTGTTGGTCAAGCTGTTGCTTAGCGCTTGAGGCCAATAAATCTGCCAGCTCTTGCGCAAGCTTATTGGCAACCGGCTCTGCTTTTGGTTTAATCGCCTTGCCGGCTTTCCATTGATAAAAGCCCTGACCGGTTTTACGGCCCAATTGGTTTTTTTCTATTTTTTCCTGTAGGCAAACTGGGGCTAAAGCATCAGTAACTAATTGTTTTCCCACCGCTAAAGCCACATCCAAGCCCACCATATCTACCAGCTCAATCGGCCCAACCGGCATGCCATAAGCTTCCATCGCAGCATCAATCGCTTCAGGCTTATACCCCTCGTCCACCAGGCGCATCGCGGCCAACATATAAGGGGTTAAAGCCGCATTAACTAAAAACCCAGGTACGCTTTTTACAACCAAAGGCAGCTTTCCTATCTGTCCCACAAAGCCGCGGGCTTGATCCACAACCTGCTGATGCGCTGGACTCGATACATTCTGATGTACCACCTCTACTAAAGGCATCAATGCCACAGGGTTAAAAAAATGGATACCCACCAAACGCTCTGGTTGTTTTAGATCCCGGCTCAGATCCTCTAACGCCAAGCTAGAAGTGTTCGTAGCCAATACAGCATCAGGGCGCATCACCTGCTCTAAATACGCATAAAGCCCACGTTTCGCATCGATATTTTCACTAATGGCCTCGAGTACCAGTTGCGCCTGTGCTGCACCGTGCCCATGGGGGTCAGGAATCAATCGATCTAATGCCGCTTGAATAGCACGTGGCTCTTTGAGGCGCCTTTTAAATAACGTGGCGGCACGCTGCATAACGGCTTCGATCGCTGCTTGATTTTGATCCTGCAGGCTTACCTTTACGCCTTGTAAGGCACACCATGCCGCAATATCACCACCCATTACTCCCGCCCCGATCACATGCACTTGCTGCAAGGGCTGGTATTGTTCTGGCCGACCTTCGTTTTTTAGACGTTCCTGAAGGTGATACACACGCAATAAGTTTTTTGCCGTCTCCGAGCTTAAGATCTGATTCAAAAGCTTAGGGTTCTTTAGCGCATTCCCCTCGTGGTGCTGCCATAACTGCAAAATAGCGCGAGGGGCTAAATAATGTTGATGTGGGTCTTTCTGCTGTAACTGCTGCGTGACCTTTTTAGCCACTAATGAGCGCAATGGCTTCATATTTAGCCATTTTTTCCAGCCTTTTATTTGGCGGGGCTTACGACCCGAAACCACCCACTCACGGGCAACTTGCTCGCTAACCCTTAAGGGAACAATAGCATCAATTAACCCCATTTTTAGGGCACGTTTACTATTGATACGACGCCCTGTCAGCATCATATCTAGACCATCAATCGCTCCGACTTGGCGCGGCAAACGTAAAATCCCACCCCAACCTGGAAATATCCCCAACATGACCTCGGGTAAGCCCAAGCGAGTCTCGCTACTTTCAACAACCAAACGATAACGACAAGCTAAGGCGAGCTCTAAACCCCCCCCCAAACAATGACCATTAATGAGGGCTAAGGTAGGGTAAGGCACACGCTCTAGGCGCTCGAATAAATACCAACCACGGCTGACCATTTCTTTAGCAGCCTCTGGTGTGGTTAATTCAGAAAACTCATTAATATCTGCCCCTACAATAAAACCCGTTTTTTTTGCGGAGCTAATCACTAAGGCTTTAGGTGGATGCTTTTCTAATAAATTTAGTATCTGTGCTAGCTCGGCCATCACTTCGGCCGAAAGCGCATTCACGGCAGTCTCTTTTTTATCCAGATAGAGCCATGCCACTTCAGTCTCATCAAAGCGTAAAAACCAGTGCTTGCTGCTATGACTCATCATGGCGTTATCTCCTGATCCGTGTCATATAGGGCCTCGACAAGCATAGCGCCCCCTTGGCCGCCACCAATACAAATAGTAGCCACACCGCGCTGTAAACCACGCTGCCGCAAGGCTTGTAATAAGTGCAAAACAATACGGGCTCCCGATGCGCCTACTGGATGTCCTAAAGCAATTGCCCCCCCATCTACATTAAGACGCTGCTCATCCAGTTTCCCCATGGCAGAAATACCAAAATGCTTTTGGCAGTACTGCTCATCGTTCCAAGCCGCCAAGCAGGCTAATACCTGTGCCGCAAAAGCCTCGTTGATTTCCCACAGATCGATGTCTTCTAAGCCCAAACGCTGTCGTTGCAACAAAGGCGTTGAAGCGTGTACAGGACCTAGCCCCATCACAGAGGGATCTAAGCCAGCCCATTCGCTATCTACAATTTTCCCTAAAGGTGTTAGTTGCCAACGCTGCACTGCTTCTTCTGAGGCCAAAAGCAAGACCGCTGCCCCATCTGTCACCTGCGAACTATTCCCAGCGGTAATTGAACCACCTGGACGATCAAAAACGGGTTTTAATCGTGCCAAGCGCTCTAGACTGGAATCTGCTCGAACCCCGTCATCCTCGGTGTAGTATTGACCTGACTTATCAACTAAAGGCGCCATTTCAGCAGAAAAAGCCCCACGCTGTCTTGCCTCTACGGCACGTAAATGACTACGTACAGAATAACTATCTAACTGCTCTCGGGTTAATCCAAATTCATAAACCAGGTTTTCTGCTGTTTGCCCCATCGACAAGCCCACAACAGGGTCCGTTAAGCCTTTTAATAAGCCAATCACCGGCTTTAAATAAGCAGGTTTAAACTGTTTAATTAAGCCAAGACGTTGCGTCAGCGTTTTGGCTCCCATCCAACGTGAAAACCATAAGGTCATCGCATCAGAAAACAGCAAGGGCGCGTGCGACAGCGCATCGGTTCCACCCGCAAGAACCAAATCCGCTTTGCCTCGCTGGATATTAGCGAGTGCCGAATCCAATGCCTGCATGCCTGATGCACAGTTTCTCATCACTGTCCAAGCTGGGACTTGATTTCCACACCCTAAGCGCAGGGCGATCACCCGACCAATGTTGACCTCGTCGGGTGAGGGGGCAGCGCACCCGATAATGACCTCATCCAAATCGCTGGGAGCAAAAGGCTGGCGTAAAAGTAGTTCCCGCCCTGCCTGCACGGCTAAGTCAGCGGCACTAAATGGCCCTGGGGCCCCTTTTACTTTAAGAAAAGGGGTTCGGGTACCATCAACCACGTACACCGTTTTTAAGCTCATGCCGGCACTCCCTCTTTGGGCGGCAACACCGTAGCAGTTGTGGTGGTTGAAGGTGCTTTTTCCTCTTTAGCAAAAATCTCAAAGGGGAAGTCATCAACACGCACTACGATATCGCGTAAACGATCATATTGTTTTAGGGTTTGATATTCCTCGGGGCTTAATGCGCCCACCTGGTTAGCCGCCTCGGTCATATCACGTACATTCGCCAAGGGGTTGGCTTGCAAATGACCACTTTTTACCAATTGACGTAGCTTACGCTGTAATGGCTCGGCTTTTAATGTGGCCTGTAGCGCGAGCTCAATGGCACCCACGGGTTCATTTTCAGTGCGTGGAATGTAGCAACTGCTGGTCAAACGATCTCGTGCAGCACTGGGCTCTAAGAGCAGCTGTGCGACTTGCAAACCCAAACGATCCGAGGGCTGACGGAAAGGCTTGCCCCATAAGAAAATCCAACGTTTAACAAGCGCAGCCACAAAGCGATTAGGGAAGTTTTCTAACACGCCCTCAAGCGCTGTTTGTGCTTTAAATAACGCATCCTGTACAGCCCAGTGAACAAGAGGCAAGTCTTCTTTTTGACGACCTTCGTCTTCGTAGCGTTTTAAAACGGCGCTGGCTAAATACATTTGTGACAGCACATCACCCAAACGAGCCGAAATGCTTTCTCTGCGCTTCAAGCTGCCACCCAACACAAACATAGACACATCGGCCAACATGGCAAACGCACTGGATACCCGCCCAAGAAGCTGGTAATAACGTGCCGTATCGCTATCGGCTTGCTGCGGTTTACGCGCAAAGCGCGCTGCGGTCAGACTATGCCCAGCTGTACGGAACACGTTTCCAAAAACAAAGCGCACATGCCCCCAAAACGCCTGATCAAAATCATGAAGCGCTTTTTTCTGATTTTTTTCTAAGACGGCTTGCATCTCGGCCAGCACAAATGGGTGGCAACGTGTAGCCCCCTGCCCGAAAATAATCAGACAACGGGTAAGAATATTGGCTCCCTCAACGGTGATACCGACAGGAATTTGCTGATAAGCGCGACCGAGAAAGTTAGAGGGCCCTAAACAAATCCCTTTGCCCCCTACAACGTCCATGCCGTCATTTACCACCTGACGCGCACGCTCTGTAATGTGGTATTTCACGATACCAGAAGCAACCGCTGGTTTTTCGCCTAAATCCACGGCGCCTGCGGTCATTGTCCGAGCCGCTTCGGCCACATACGTGTTCCCGCCAATACGAGCTAAGGCTTCGGCCACCCCTTCGAATTGACCAATCGATACCCCAAACTGGTTGCGGATTCGTGAGTAACCCCCCACAGCACGCGAGGTTAACGCCGTCATACCTGCATTGGATGCTGGTAAAGAAATCGAGCGCCCTACTGCTAGACACTCCATGAGCATACGCCAGCCTTTACCCACCATTTTTTGACCACCAATGATGTATTCCATAGGAATGAATACATCTTTACCACGCGTAGGACCGTTCATAAAGACGGCATTTAAAGGGAAGTGACGACGGCCAATATCTACGCCAGGGTGATCCGCTGGGACCAAAGCACATGTAATACCAATGTCTTTTTCATCCCCGATAAGGCCATCGGGGTCATAGAGACGAAAAGCAAGCCCCACCACGGTACATACAGGAGCCAAAGTAATATAACGTTTGTCCCAGGTTACACGCATACCCAGGACTTCTTTGCCCTGCCATTGCCCTTTACAAACAATGCCATAGTCTGGAATTGCCGCCGCATCAGAACCGGCCCAGGGGCTAGTCAAAGCAAAAGCGGGGATATCTTTACCGCTAGCAAGCCGTGGCAAGTAATGATCTTTTTGCTCCTGGGTGCCATAGTGCATCAACAGCTCTGCTGGCCCTAAAGAGTTCGGTACCATCACCGTAACGGCTAGCGCAGAAGAACGTGTGGAAAGCCGCGTCACAACCTGTGAGTGCGCATAAGCAGAAAACCCTAAACCCCCATAAGATTTAGGAATAATCATGCCAAAAAAGCCTTCTTTTTTGAGGTATTCCCAGACCTCGGTTGGCAAATCGCCATCATGGTGCGAAGCACGCCAGTCATCAACCATCGCACATGCGGTTTCCACCTGATTATCTAAGAAAGCTTGCTCCTCGGCGCTAAGACGGGGTTTAGGATAGGAAAGCAAACGATCCCAATCAGGGCGCCCACGGAATAATTCCCCTTCCCACCAGACCGTGCCCGATTCCAGCGCGTCTCGCTCCGTATCGGACATGGCTGGCAGTATCTTTTTAAAAGTATTTAGAATCGGTTGGCTTAACAGCGGCCGACGAATACTTGGTATCCCTACCAAAGCGCCCCCTACTGCTGCTACCCCTAATGCGGTCCATCCTATGACATCTATCATGTTGCCCTACCCCTCTTTAAAAATAACTAGAGCGGAGCCCGAAGCCCGCCTAATAAAAAAGCCATTAATCTAGGCAATAAACGCTCTGCGGCTTGCGTAGGATCCTCTGCCGCGCTTTGCTCCAGCCCTAATACCTCTCGCAATGCATGCGTGCCACTTAAAGCAAACGCTGTTGCGCCCAACATAAACTGAAAACGCCATACGATTTCTTCGTGCGGTACATGAGGTAACGCCTTGAATAGCGCTTGCTTATAGCGTTCTAAGACCTCAGCACATTCCTCTGCAAATAAAGTGCGCGTAAACTGTGCTGGATCCATCATGGAACGCTCTAATAATGACCACGCGGCATCATTGCCCTCGTTAGCAATACGAATTAATGTGCCAAAAAACGCATCCACAATTGCTGAAGCTTTTATCGGCTCACCGGTTTGTTTAGCCTGCTGCTCCAGCGCTTCTAAACGTAACAATCTTTCCTGATTTAAGATTTCGAGACGACGTTTAAATACTGCTTCTATCAAGCCCTCCTTGTTGCCAAAGTGATAATTCACTGCTGCCAAGTTCGCTTGGGCACGCGTGGTGATCTGGCGCAATGAAGTGGCATCGTGCCCTTGCTGCGTGAATAAATATTCCGCCGCATCCAATAACGCCTCGCGTGTTGCTAACGCGTCCTGACGCATGGAATCATCATTTTTCTTTACAACTTCTTTAAGCATGAATACTCAACAACCACAAAAAATAAATCAAACGTTTGTTTGAATTATGGTAAAAAAGAAAAAGCGCGCCAATACAGAAAAACCCCTACTTCTGTTTTTTGACGTGCTCATGACAGAATCAATTCTATCGTTGTTTCGTGTTAACGTGAAATAATTAAAGGACACATTATGCGAGAGCAAACCACGCTACCTTCAGTTCTACAAGGCTTGCGGCTCCCAGTTATTGCCGCCCCCATGTTTACCGTTAGCTATCCAGAGCTCGTCATCGCCCAATGCCAAGCGGGTATTGCAGGTGCTTTTCCTGCACTAAACGCTCGCCGCCCTGAGCTGCTTGACCAATGGCTAACCCAGATTAAACAGACACTAAGCGAGTATCAGTCACAACACCCCGATAAGCCTGTAGGCCCCATAGCGGTTAACCAAATTATTCATCACTCAAATCAACGCTTAGAAGAAGATGTAGAAATCTGCCTACGCCATGAGGTGCCCATTTTTATTACTTCATTGCGCGCCCCAATGCCTGAAATGATTCAAGCCGTACATGCCTATGGGGGGATTGTGCTGCACGATGTGATCAATTTACGTCATGCATTAAAAGCGATTGAGGCCGGTGTGGATGGGCTAATTTTAGTTGCAGCAGGAGCAGGCGGACATGCTGGAACCCTATCGCCTTTTGCTCTGATCAAAGAGATTCGGGCTCATTACGATGGCCCTATTGCTTTAGCCGGCGCCATCTCTACCGGAGAAGCCGTTCTCGCTGCGCAAATACTGGGTGCAGATTTGGCTTACATGGGCACGCGTTTTATTGCCAGCACCGAAGCACAAGCCAGCGCTGACTATAAACAAAGCATTCTCCAAGCAGGCGCCTCTGATATTATCTATACCGACAAAATCTCTGGGGTCCACGGTAATTATCTTCGCCAAAGCTTAGAGCGTGCGGGGCTGGATCTTGAGAACTTAAACCAAGGCCCAAAAGGAAAAATAGAATACAGCAAAGAGCAAGGGGCCAAAGCGTGGAAAGATATTTGGGGTGCAGGACAAGGCGTGGCGGCGATTCATCATATTTTGCCTACTGCCGAGATTGTTAACCAACTCGAAGCGGAATACCGTGCAGCCCTTGATGCGGTACGCCGCTTCGCCTGATTTTCAGCCCGCCTCAGCCAGCAGCTGGGGCAAAATACGCTATCGACGAGCATGAATAGGCACCTCGCGCCACTGCCCCGGCAGTAAGTCACCCAGCTCCCACGGCCCAACCTGCACGCGAACCAAGCGTAACGTTGGCAACCCCACAGCTGCCGTCATTCGCCGCACCTGGCGGTTTTTACCCTCGGTAATCGTTAAGCGCAGCCAAGCAGTGGGAATATGTGCTCGAAAGCGTATCGGCGGATCCCTTTCCCATAAATCCGGCTCGGGTATGAGCTCTACCTGAGCCGGCTGGGTTAATCCATCTTTTAGCATGACCCCTTGGCGTAATTGTTGTAACTGATGCGCTTGTGGCATGCCCTCGACCTGAGCCCAATAAGTTTTAGGCATTTTGTATTTAGGTTCAGCAATACGAGCTTGTAAACGCCCGTCATTCGTAAGCAGCAATAAGCCCTCGCTATTGCGATCTAAGCGACCTGCGGCATACACATCAGGCACGGGAATATAGTCCTTTAGGGTGGCTCGCCCTTGCTCATCCGTAAACTGCGTCAAAACATCGTAAGGCTTATTAAATAATAATAAACGGGGCGTGGATGGCGGGCTCACAGCTTTTTCGGAGCGAGTGAATGAAGCGCGAGCTTGATGATGGCGTAATGTCATCCTAATCCTGTGAAAAGAGTTATTTCTGTATTAAAGCTTAGATAACCACTTTATCGATGATTTTATCCGTAGTCTTCAACGCCCCCGCTCTTAGTCTGCATAGCGTTCTGCTTCGATTTGCATTAAGGCTTGGGCCGCACGCTGCAAAGCCGGTAATGCGGCCAGCGCTTTATCAGGCGTCATCCGCATAATAGGCGCCTGAGTCGCCACCGCCATATTCGAACGACTCCCATTCGCTCTTGGCACCAATACAGCTACACAAAATAAGCCAGGCAAAAATTCCTCGTTATCAAATGCATAGCCCTGCTCTTTGACTTTTTCCAGCTCAACCTCGAGCTCCTCTAAAGAGCGAATCGTGTTTTTTGTATAAACATCAAAAGGCACATTGCTTAATAAGCGTCGACGCTGCGCGGGGGGTAATTGAGCTAATAGCACTTTGCCACTTGCTGAACAATGCACCGGCACACGCGAGCCTGGACGCAAATAAAAGCGTAGGGGAGCATCGGTTTCCACTCGATCCAAATATAAGACCTCGTTACCCGACAGCGCCGTTAGGTTGCAGCTTTCGCCAAGCTCATTTCCCAGTGCCCGTAATACCGCATGGCGTGCACCATATTTTGTGTCATTTAACAACAAATCCTCTGCTAAACGCCGTAAACGACCGCCGACACAATAATGACGGCCGTCAGTATCACGAATCAGCATATTTGCAGACTCAAGCTGCTGCAACATGCGATGCACCGTTGGCTTAGGCAAGTCTGTGCTATCGACTAAATCCTGTAAGGAAAACTGCTTGTCCTGGCTAGCGATTAGCTCCAATAAGCTAAATAAACGCAAAGCCGGCGTATCACCTGCGATTTTTACTGTTTCAACTGACTCGATATTTGTTTTTCTTTCACGCATTCACGCCACCAAACCCCATTATTTAAAACACATGATACCAAAAAATAGAACTAAGCATTGACTATCTAACTTTCATATAGAAGACCTCATATGGGGAAAACCCCCAGAGAAAAACAGGCGCCTACGCTTGCTATTCAAAATACAGCGACCTATTATTACAACTTATTATAAATCAACCCGTTACGACCTATTTATGAAACATAACCTCTTTAATATAGCCTCCCTCCATCAAGCCATAGAAACCGTTATCAACGAAGTCAAAAACGACGGCCTACCCCCTATTACCGTTGCTATCGTTGATAAAGAAGGGAACCTAGTCTATTTTTACAAAATGGATGCCACCCCTTCCCGAACCATTAATATTTCTATCTCCAAAGCGTACACCTCGGTGAAAATGCTATCCTCCACAAAGGATTTCAATACTCGTCTACACAATGAGCGTGTCACGATCATTGATTTTCAGGATCTAAAACTCACCTCTATTGCTGGTGGGATCCCTATTCGTATCGACGACGCACTTGTCGGTGGTATCGGGATCAGTGGCAGAAAGCCCGATGATGATCACAAAGTGGCTGAACGCATCCTTGAGGAAATGATTCGCTGCGCAGCCAACAACTAAGACTGAACTCAGCCAAGAGACAACATAAAAAAGCCGAGCACTGATAAGCTCGGCTTTTTTATTGGAATCCTCGTCTTGATTACCACGCCCCACTATAGAGCTGCACGCCCAGACTGGTAATACAAACCGCTAACCACACCCCAAGGCCAAGTGCCACAGGCTGCCAGCCCGTACGCGCCATCATCCGCATATTACTTGATAAACCGATGGCAGCCAGAGCCAAAACCATTAAAAATTTGGCTAGCCCCTGCAACACATGTAAAAGCTCATCCGGCAATACCCCAGTTGAGCGTACCGCCGACGCCACCACAAACCAAACGATAAACCAAGGGATTAAACGCATCAGACTAAAGCCAGTACCCGCTTGTTTTTGACGACGAATCTCTAACACCACATAAAATAAACAAATTGGAATAATAAAGGTTGCTCGTGTCAGCTTGACCACCGTGGCATAGTCACCGGCTTCGGTACTATAGCTATACGCAGCAGCCACAACCGATGAGGTATCATTAATTGCCGTGCCTGCCCAAAGCCCAAAACCCGCATCCGACATCTGCATCCAATGCCCCAAAAAAGGGAACACCAATACCGCCACCACATTGAATAAAAAGATAGTAGAAATCGCAAACGCGGTCTCGTGTTCTTCGGGTTTAATCACAGGGGCCACCGCCGCAATCGCCGAACCACCACAAATCGCGGTACCTGCCCCGATCAAGGTTCTAAGCTTATCCGGTACGCCCAACACCTTTCCTAAAATAGCAGCCGTAGCAAAAGCGGCAATCATTGTCACCACAGTGACCCAGATTGACTCCAAACCCGTTTGCACCACTTGCGAAAAACTGAGCCCAAAGCCCAAAGCAATGATTGACCACTGCAATACTTTTTTAGAAGCAAAGGCTAAGCCAGGTTGAAAAACAGGCATCATCCCCAGCGTATTACGAATCAACAAGCCTAATAAAATGGCAAAAACGGGACCGCCTACGGTAGGCAGCCATCGGCCCAACGCCATCGCCACAACAGCCAACCCAGCCGCTAAGACAAGCCCCTGCCATAAAGAGGGTTTGCGTGGCATCTCATGCCCAGCCTGCTTCGTTTTTATTGGTGCTACCTCTGACACGGAAGTAGAAGAATGGACGGTAGTTGCTACCATGGCGATTCCTAATGACGAACATAAATAAGCTTATTCTACGACAAAAAATCCACTTATCAAGCCAAATCGTCTCGAAATATGAAAAAACATCGCTTGCACCCTATTTTTTGTATAAACACGACAATCCCACAGGATTAGACAAGCGCTGCAAGCTTTGCTAATTTGATGTTTTTGCTTCTCTCTTTGGTTTTATGGAATCTTCCACGCCACAACCTCGCCCCCACACGGATGCCACATCCTGGGTTACTCGAGGCACCCCCGCTTACCAGCACGCCACGCTGGCTTTGTTCTTACTAGGCTTTGCTAGCTTCTCTTTGATTTACTGCGTGCAACCACTCTTGCCAGAGTTCACCACTAGCTTTGCTATTAGCCCAGCCAACAGTGCTTTGGCTTTGTCGCTTACCACGGGCTTTTTGGCTTTTTCTATTGTGCTATCCGGTGCTTTTTCTCAAGGCCTAGCACGCAAGCACCTAATGTTTGGCTCCATGTTGATTGCGGCATTACTGAACATCGCTTGTGCATTTATTAGTAATTGGCCGCTGCTGCTTAGTATCCGCGCTATTGAGGGCTTTGTGCTGGGTGGGGTGCCAGCGATTGCCATGGCATGGATCGCCGAGGAAATCCACCCTGCCGACCTCAGCAAAAGCATGGGGGTCTATATTGCAGGTACCGCATTTGGGGGCATGATAGGGCGAGTGGGCATGGGACTTGTTGTAGAACACTTTTCTTGGCACGTTGCCATGGCTGCATTAGGCGGGCTCTGCGTACTTGCCGCACTCGGCTTTATGTATTTATTGCCCGCCTCTAAACATTTTCGTCCACAACGTGGCAGCCCACTACAATTTCACTTGCATGCTTGGCGCCAACATTTAGCTAATCCCCGTTTACTTAATCTTTATGCGTTTGCTTTTCTGATTATGAGCGTCTTTGTGACGACTTTTAACTACGTCACATTCCGCTTATCCCAATCCCCCTTTGATTTAAGCCCGACTCAAATCAGCCTTATCTTTTTATGCTATAGCTTAGGCATTATGTCTTCGTCTTTAGCGGGTAACTTCAGCCAGCGCCTAGGTTCAAAAACAGCGGTGTTAATCAGCCTGGCGCTGATGCTCTTTGGTCTGATCACAACGCTATCCAACCAGCTTCTCTGGATTGTGGTGGGCATTGCGCTAATGACTTTTGGCTTTTTTGTTGCCCATGCGCTAGCCAGCAGCTATGTGGGGCTCGAAGCCAAAAGCACCAAAGCCCACGCGACCTCGCTTTATTTGCTTTTTTATTATTTAGGCTCAAGCGTGACTGGTTCTGCTGGGGGGTGGTTTTGGCAGCACGGGGGCTGGAGCGCTGTCATTGCTTTATGCGGCACCGCTACCCTCGTAGCTATACTATTGATCCAAAAAAGACGTTAAAAGCACAAAAAAACCCCAAGCGGCACCACACCGCTTGGGGCTGAAAAACGCACAGTGATTAGACGTCAGCGGTTTCCTCTACCTCGACAAACTTCAAAGACATAAAGCCCTCTAAGGAGTCATCTTTGATTTCTAACCATGGCTTAGGCAAACGCGCCGCCATGGTTCCCGTAATGGTAGAGCGATAGGACTTATCCCTAAAAGTCATAATGTTTTCTTTTTTATCTAATAACCACTGCTTTAAAAGCTCGGCCTGTTTTTCAATAGGGAAATCCGGGTAATCGGTAGGCTGCATTAAGTCACGAATATATTGTGCTTGAAAATCAATACACTCATTTGGACTGGATAACGCATCCTGACGATCACGCCACGCTTTAATATCCGCTGCACGTTCAGGCGCACTCGGTAATTGGATACGACCTAAAATCACGTCTCGTACATACCAAGCCTGCGCATCAAACATATTGAATGTGAAATACTGATCTTGCATACCCAAATAAATCAACTGTGGGTTGCTTTGGAAAAACACCCCTTTATATAAATTATCTGGATATAAACAATTATTGGTTTGCAAGCGTAACTCGTCTGGCAAAAATGGGAAATGAAACTGATAGCCAGTACACATAATGACCGCATCAAACTGCTTGCTGCTACCGTCTTTAAAATAAGCCGTATTCCCATCCAAACGAGTTAATAGTGGGCGCTCCTCGATGCCTTCTGGCCATTCAAAACCCAAAGGCTCGCTACGGTAGCTAATCGTCACGGATTTCGCCCCGTATTTATGACACTGCGTTCCAATGTCCTCTGCAGAAAAACTTCCGCCCACTAGCAACACGTCTTGATCTGCAAACTCTAAGGCATCTCTAAAATCATGTGCATGCAATACCCGACCAGGAAACTGCTCTAAGCCCTCGTAATAAGGCATATTAGGCGTAGAGAAATGCCCTGTTGCCACCACCACATAGTCGAACTCCTCTACCTCTTGTTCGCCTTTTTTGTGATTCATCACCGTAACAGTGAATTTTTTCGTCTCATCATCAAAGGTCACCCAACGAGCAGGACATTCAAAACGTATGTAATTAAAAATAGCGCGCTTATCAATACGCCCCATGATGTAATCTTTAAGTACCTCGCGCGGCGGATACGATGGGATAGGACGACCAAAATGCTCATCAAAAGAATAATCCGCAAACTCTAAACATTCTTTAGGTCCATTCGACCATAAGTAACGATACATACTGCCATGTACGGGCTCGCCATTACGATCCAGGCCGGTGCGCCATGTGTAATTCCACATGCCACCAATGTCATTTTGTTTCTCATAACAAACAATTTCTGGCAGATCTTTTACACCAGCGGCACGTGCGGCTTCAAAAGCACGCAATTGAGCTAAACCACTGGGACCCGCACCTAAAATCGCGATTCGTTTTTGTGTCAAAACACAACTCCTATTCATTATTAATCATCACAAAATGGCGTCGTTTCTGTTCCTTTCGTTTTCCTCATGGGTAATGAGGCAACGCCACCTAAAAAAAGCAAAAAATGCAAGCACTTTTGGTGCAAAAATGAAAAACACCACTCTACTACTATAACAAACATTTGTGTATGTTGCTTTTTAGGCACAAAAATACCGGCTCTGAGGCCGGTAACAACGACTTAGCAGAAACAGGCTAAGCAATAATTCGCCTTAAGTGTATCGATTAACGTTAAATTCGTACGGGATTATTCACAATCTGTAAAAATGTAAGTAGTATGTTATTTACTGTCATCAATCCTTATGGAGACGGCCATGCTAATAGAATACACTTACTTACTGGAATTCCTGCCTATAGTATTTGTAGCAGGGGGCGCGACTTTACTAGCATTAATTTATTTTACCGCCCTACGTTAATCGCTTTTCATTTCCAGCCGGCATTGATTAAACATGCCTAATATTTAGTCCTCGTCATGGGGCAAGGCTTTGTTTTTTTCAGAATCTTGTCGGCTTTCTGCCAGCATTTGCTTAAAGCCTTTAACAATTAAATACCCGGCGGCTAACGCCCCAAAAATAAATAAAGCAATACGCATACTCTTTCCTTTTAACTAGCTATGCATGCCATTGTACCTTGAGTCGACCTGCGTATTGCTTAGCCGCATCAAGGACGGTAATAATCTGGATAAATCATATCCGGTGTTAAACGGGGGCGATTCGGCTCAACCTGACGCAAGGGCGTGACTTTTTCCATGGTGGCCAAGCTACGTTGGGCTAAACGCTGATACATATGCGTCCCCAGACGCTTATGATCGATTTCCGTATCCGTCAGCGTTTTAATAATTTTAGCAGGTGCACCAGCCACAAGACTTCGTTCAGGGATAAGCATCCCCTTTTTCACAAATGCCATGGCGCCAATAATACTGTCGGCTCCGACATCGGCTTGATCCATCACCACGGCATTCATACCCACCAGCACGTTTTTACCAATGGTACAGCCATGTAATACGGCACCATGCCCAATATGGCCATCTACCTCGACCACCGTGTCTTGCTCGGGCGTACCATGAATCACACAGGTGTCTTGAATATTCGAGCCCTCTTTCATGATGATACGCCCAAAATCACCCCGCAAACTGGCAAGCGGCCCAATATACACCCCTGGGCCAATAATCACATCACCAATTAAAACCGCCGTCGGGTGCACGAACGCTGTTTCGTGAACAACCGGCACAATCCCATCAATTGCATAAATATGATTCATTTTTGTCTCCAATAAGAATACTTATCATAAATCAAACCAGACCAAAGATCTGCTCTTAGGATTCGTTTTCCTCTGGGTTTGATACAGGCTCTACAATTAAACTAAGACGCTCATTTTCAAAATCTAGATGGGAGGGCTCCATGGTGGGAAGCGTTTTTGTGACCCGAGTAGAAAGCTGATTAAAGCGCTCGACTTTGCCATACAACCCCTGTTGCCCAGCCAAAGCTGTAACCGTGCTGTTATAGTGACGGCTTACCGTCTGTAAGGTATTACCCAGCTTGGCTAAGCGTTCAGCGACTACGCACACCTGATTATAAATATCGCCAGCACGCTCACTGATTTCACGCGCTTGGGCATGGCTGCGCTCTAACATCCATAAATTGGATACGGTTCGTAAAATAGGAATCAGAGTGGTATGGGATACCAACACCACCCCTTTTTTATAACCATATTCAAATAAATCTTTATTGTGTTTTAATGCCTCAATATAAGCGGGCTCGATAGGCATGAACATCAACACAAAATTTGGGCTACGCACACCAATTAAATTGGAATAATCCTTGCTAGCCAAATCATCAATATGGCGTCGCACCGCTTGAATGTGCTCGGCAAGCGCTAGCTGATACTGCTCTGGGCTAGACGCCGCAACCATTCGGTCATACGCATTTAGCGTGACTTTACTATCAATAATAATATGCTTATTGTCAGGCAAATGAATCACATAATCCGTCTGCTTATATTTGCCCTCTTGATCCTTAAAGCCTTTTTGTACAGAAAAGTGCGCCTCTTCCACAAGACCGCTCATTTCCAGCGTCCGTCGTAATTGGGCCTCGCCCCAAGCACCACGTTGTTGGGCATCCCCTTTTAGAGCTGCAGCCAAATTATTGGCTTCGGTGCTCATCTGCAACCCCACGTCTAAAATTTTACGAATTTCCGCATATAAATGCGTTTGCCCCTGTAATGACGCATCGTGGACTTCGTTTAAGCGCTTCTGAAAACCCTCGATTTGCTCTCTAAAGGGTTTTAATAACTGATCCAGATTCATTTGACTGGCTTGATGAAAACGCTGATTTTTTTCCGCAAAAATCTTATTTGCAAGATTTTCAAATTCCTGGCGTAGCGTACTTTTAGCCAGCTCTAATTGCTCGATTTGCGCCTGAAAATGTTTTTCTTTTTCTGCTAAGGTGGCTTTTAACGTGCTCTCTGAGCTCAGCACCTGCTGATATTGCTGCTGCAATGCTTGCCATTGCTGTCGCCAGCTTTGGGCTTCGTCACGCTGCACATCAAAATCATCTTGCCAACGCTGCACCTGTTGTTGCAAGGCTAACAACTGCTCTTGCTGACGGCTTAGGGTCAGCGCTTTTTCGTGTTGCTGTAATACATAAAGCCGCTCTTTGCGTTTAAACACAAAGGCGGCTATGCCATAACCCAATACGACTGCGATGGCTGCGACCGCAGCCACCACACCCCCACTCCACTCTACGATCATGTCGTCAACCTCTTTCAAAACCTACCATCGCTGATGGTTATCTGAGTGTTTGATTTTAGCGGTTTGGGGGGTAAGCAGCGAGTTTATTTATAGGTGTAGTAATAGTTATACGAAGCCCCATACCCCAACCGGAATCGGCGCACACCATTAAACACAACCCCTTTTAATGGCTCGGCTACCCCAGCAGTGCGTAAACGCGCCACTGCATCCTGGACCTCTCGTACGGTGCTTTGTTCGGCACGTACCACCATAAACGCTGCGTCTACATAAGGCATGATCGCTAAGGTATCAGCAACCGGCAACAAGGGCGCGGTATCAATCACAACCTGATCGTATTGCGCTTCGGTAATCCCCCACTAAACCACAGTGTTTTAAAGTAGAATTTCTCGAAAAGGAAATTCGATGAAAAAATTCTGTTACACCGATAGCCAAATCATAGCTATTGTGGAACAAGCTGAAGCCGGTAGGCCGATTCCAAAGCTGTGCCGTGAGCACGGCATGAGCAATGCGACATTTTATAAGTGGCGTGCGAAAAAAAATGGCGCAACGTGCTGTACAGCACTACAACGTGTGCATTCGTCTGGCCTGTACGGTATTTAGTATTAGCCAGAGCAGGCTCAAAAAAATGACGTGATAGCGGATTGGTTAATTCGATTAACGACAGCTCAGCGCAACAGGGGCTTCGGTTTATGCTACGCCTATCTATGTAATATCAAAGTATTTGCATACAATCAAAAACGGGTGTATCGAATTTATCGGCAACTCGAACTCAATTTGCGCATCAAACCGAAAAAGCGTTTAGTCCGTGAGCGTCCTGAGCCCTTGAGTACTGTTACAGACATTAACCAATGTCTTGTCGATGAATTTTATGTATGACCAGCTCGCGAATGGCCGGGGTATGCAGGTAAAGCACACCTTGAGTGGACAGCTCAACGGCAAATCACGTTAATCCATATTTAACCAGGAAACCCACAACAAAATACCTACGTCGAGCGCTATAATCGAACGATTCATTATGATTGATTAGCTCAACACCTCTTCGAAAACCTAGAGGAAGTACAGCAAGAAGCTACTGCTTGGCTCTGGACATACAATCATGAACGTTCCAATATGGCAATAGGCATGCATCACCCCTAAACAAAAATTACAGCAACATCTTACTTATTCTACTATGAAGTGCTGTCAAAAGTGGGGGGGGGATTACCACAGATTAGCCTGCTATAATTTGCCCCACCAAAACAAAAAACCATAACTAAGACGCTATTACGACATGTTACCAATCCGACGGTTTAATAAAATCCACGAACAAGTTTTACTTTCCCAAACATTTTCTTTTATTAGCGGCTGGTTGATTGTTGCTTTAATGCCACTGCTAGTCTTACAACAAATGGGAAGGACAGATACAGGCACAATGCATGCCTTCTATATTAGCTGTTTGGCTTTTATTCTAACTAACTATGGGGTCAAACATTTATTACAAGCTTATCCTGGTGGAAAGTCATTAATACTTTTAACCACCCAGGTATTCTCTAGCTATGCCCTCATATTTTTTATTTTTCTATTCTTAAGATTTGAATTTTCAAGGTTATTTTTTATTACAAGTGGTGCATTAGCTTTTGTATGGTTTTTTATAGAATATAAAATATTTATTGCATACAAAAGCACAAAACTCGCTGTTATAAACAAGGGTTTCTCAAAAGAAATTCTTAATTTAAAAAACCTAAAAGGAGTTAGGATTAATGTACTCCACAACTTAAATCTTAACGATAAGCGTTACGATGGTATTGTGGCTGACTTTAATACCTTAACCCCTGACGAAGAGCGCTTTCTAACACGTTGCGCTCTAAAAAGCATCCCTGTTTATAATGCAAAAAACATTTACGAGTCTATCAGTGGGCGCGTTCGCATTAACCATATGTCGGAAAACAATATCGGAGCATTACTGCCCTCTCCTGCCTTAGAGCGAATAAAAAGCTTAATGGACTGTGCTTTTATCATCATCACAGCCCCCATCGTAATACCGCTGTGTTTAATAACAGCTTTAGCAATTCGCTTAGAAAGCCCAGGTCCTGTTATTTATACACAAACCCGTATTGGAAAGGGCAACCAACCTTTTACTATTTATAAATTTCGCAGTATGCGATTTGATGTTGATGCTCCCCAACAGTTTGCTGGCGAGGCGGACCCACGCATTACACGCATAGGAAAATTTATACGTAAAACTCGTATAGACGAGCTGCCCCAGTTTTTTAATATTCTTAAGGGGGATATGAGCTTGATTGGCCCCCGCCCCGAACAACCTGATTTCGTCAAAGAGTTTGATGAAAAAATTCCTTTTTATAGTTATAGACATGTAGTAAAGCCAGGTATCACAGGCTGGGCCCAAGTTCGTCAGGGTTACGCTGCAGATGTAAACGAAACCCAAGTAAAAATAGAACACGATTTTTACTACATCAAAAACTACTCATTACAGCTTGATATATTCATCATTCTGCTCACTATCAGAACCGTGCTTACAGGTTTTGGTGCTAGGTAAGCAGCTAGGGCTCGTAGCCTTTGGGGTTTAACTTTTGCCAGTTCCAAGTATCCCTGCACATGGCTTGCACATCTAATTTTGCACGCCAGCCAAATAAGCGCTCAGCCCTAGTCGCATCCGCATAACAAGTCGCCACATCCCCAGGGCGTCGAGGCTGTATTTCATAAGGCACCCGAACACCGTTCACCTTTTCAAAAAAATGCACCATTTGTAATACAGAAACCCCTTGGCCTGTACCTAAATTAACCGGTAAACACACCCCGTTTTTCTGCTGTTGCAAATACTCTAAGGCGGCCAAGTGCCCCGCTGCCAAATCCATCACATGAATATAATCGCGCACACCCGTTCCATCCACCGTCTCATAGTCATCCCCAAATACAGATAACTGATCTCGTTCTCCACAAGCCACCTGACTAATAAAGGGCATAAGATTATTCGGGATGTTGAGAGGGTCCTCGCCAATTAAACCAGAAGGGTGTGCTCCAACTGGATTAAAATAACGCAAATTAATAATTTTCCAACGTGAGTCAGCCGCGAAGATATCCTCTAATATTTCCTCGATTATCAGCTTGCTTCGCCCGTAGGGATTAGTTGCCGATCGAGGCATATCCTCGGTAATAGGCAAACGAGCAGGATCCCCATAAACTGTAGCAGATGAAGAAAACACCATATTTCTACAGCCGAATTTATTCATTACCTCTACTAGGTTTAGTGTCCCCACAATATTATTTTGGTAATAACGTATCGGCTGCTGCACAGATTCACCCACCGCTTTCAAGCCAGCAAAATGAATAACAGCTTTAAAATCATACTGTTGAAACAGCCTATCTAATAAAGCGGCATCTCTAATATCGCCCTCGATAAAATCAACCGACTCACCCGTAATAGCCTCTATTCGTTTTAAAGACTTCGCTGAGCTGTTACTTAAATTATCTAATACAACTACCTGATAACCAGCCTCAAGCAGCTGAAGAGTAGTATGAGAGCCAATGTAGCCTGCTCCGCCAGTAACAAGAATTTTTTTATTCATATTTACTTTTAGCATTAAACTAAACCTTTTCAAATACCTAACCAGCGAGCTAAAGAAGGCAGCTTAGTACGCAACCCCCCACGTACAGCATAATGAGAAAAATAATATATTGATTTGAAATAATTTAATTTTTCAATGTTACGGTTTCATGATTTCCTCCATGTAAAGAATCATGGCAGAAATCTCTGGTTTTCGCTTGTGCCTTTTTAGGGTAAGTCTACGGCACTACTCATGCCATGCTCGCGACACAGCTCTGGAACAGGGGTACCTGCTTGAGCTTGTTTTAAAATGGCCATAATCTGGCTGTCGGTATATCTGGATTTACGCATAGAATTTCCTTTATAGAAAATTCTACCCCGAATCACTGCAGATTTGTGGAGGGATTACCTTGTGAATGGATATTCTATACAACTTGTTCAAAAAAAGAAGGGATCTCTTTTTTTTCATTAGTAAGTTGTATAAATTGACGGGCGACTTTTAGTGCTTCTGCAATCGTTACATCCATATCTAAATATCGATAGGTCCCTAGTCGGCCGACAAATGTAATCCCTTTTTCTTGATTTGCTCTTTCAACATATTTTTGTAGCAACTCTTTTTCTTTTACTTGGCGAATTGGATAGTAGGGAATATCTTCAGGTTCGCACTCACGACTATACTCTTTATAAATTACCGTTTTTTCATGATTCTCCCAAGGGGAGAAGTACTTGTGTTCAGTGATACGAGTGAAAGGCTTACTGTTATCACAATAGTTCATGACAGCACATCCCTGATAGTCCCCTTCATGATTTTCTTTTATAAAATCTAAAGTTCTATAAGGTAAACGGCCAAATTCATAGTTAAAATAGCCATCTAATGTTCCTGAATAGAAAACATGATCATACTCGACAGCTTGAGATTTGTTGAACTCGGTATTGAGGTGAACAGTAATATTATCGTGATCTAAAATATTCTTTACAAGTACGGTATAACCATGTTCTGGCATCCCTTGATATTTATGGGAAAAGTAATTGTCATCATAGTTAAAACGAACAGGTAAGCGTTTTAAAATACTTGCCGGAAGTTCTGCTGGACTCATTCCCCATTGTTTGATGGTGTAGTATTTAAAAAATCCTTCATATAACTCTTCACCTAAAAATGCTAAGGCTTGCTCTTCAAAAGTCTCAGGATTAGTAATACTGCTATCCCCTTTTTGAGCAATAAACTCCTTTGCTTCATTAGGAGAAAGTGTTTTGTTAAAAAACTGGTTAATTGTAAGTAGGTTAATAGGTAAAGAGAAAACGCGATTACCAGTAACAGCTTTAACTCTATTTACGTACGGCATAAAAGCACTGTATTGATTCACGTATTTCCATACTTCTTCATTATCTGTATGAAAAATGTGTGGACCATAAACATGTAGCATTACATCTGATTCTGCATCACGCTCAGTATGGCAGTTACCAGCAATATGATTGCGAGATTCAAAAATAGTAACTTTATGGCCTGCTTCAGCTAGTTCACGAGCAATAACAGCGCCTGAGAATCCAGCGCCTACAATAGCAAAATTCATAAAAAACCCTTTAATTTTAAGATGGCTTATATTTGTCATTTGCAGAGAAATCCGCTTTTAATGCATGTTTAAATGCATCAAATAACATTGGTAAAGATTTGGCTTTGCCTGTTACAAGAGTATGAGCAGTCACTAAAATAAATATTAACCATACTCTAATATATGCAATTGCTTTATTTCCATAAGTTAATTGTACATAAAAGAAGTTACGGTACATAAAATAGCCTTTCCAACCACTTAAAGCGCGACTTTGTACAAATGGAATCTTACGCTTCATCACGGCTTGTCGTACACAGAGAATCTTAAAACCTGCCTGTTGAGCTCGTAGAGCAAAATCTAGATCATCGTCAAATATAAAAAAACGAGGATCAGGAAATCCTATCTTTGCAAAAACATCCCTATGAATCATAGGTCCCTCAAAAGGGATTGTTTTTAGCTCTACAGTTTCCCAATCTTGTTGAATGTCTTGCACAGTGTTTTGTTTGGGATTTAATCGTGTGATGCTATTTATTTCATAGTCTGTTCCTGAAATTTCAGCACAGCTACCATCCATATTGACTCGCATAGGTTGTAAAATCGCAGCTTCATCTTTATGTTTAATTAAGTTTTCTAAGCAATTTGGATCTAGTTCAACATCATCATCTGCTAACCATATCCATTCATGCCCCTTTTCATAAGCTAGTCGGCTTCCATACTCAAAGCCACCAGCCCCCCCTAAATTAGCTCCTGTATTATGGTAGCTGACTTTAATAGTATCTTGATATTTCTTAGAAAAATCGGATACTAGTTGGGCTGTATTATCACTAGAATTATTATCTATTACATAAATTATGGATGGTAATACTGTTTGCTTTATCGCGGAATTTAACATCTCTATGAGTAATTCACTTCGATTAAAAGTAACGAGAACCAAGGCTATATCTTCTTTCATGAATCTACTTTAACTCCATTAATGCTAATAATTTTCTCTATATGTTTGGGGACTCTATCTTCTTCAGGAGGAAGTTGCATATAATCCCCATAAATAGGTCTTAGCCAAGCATCCGCATCCTCTATTGACCAATACTGACGGCCCTCAAATTCATAAAGTTTTCTTTTATGAAAAAGAGACTTGGGAGCTATCTCTTTGGTTTTCCACACACCATGAAGATTAGCTAGATATTTTTTTCTCCCGCCAAATTGTCCTAATTTTTCTGCTTTGTTTACAAGAAGATTTAATAATGCTCTAGGGAAAAGTAAAAAAATACGACTAACTAGTTCAAAAAGTTTTAAGTAATAAGTGCTGTATTTTCCTTTTGAATATGTTCGATCTTTAAATCTTAATAATAGCCTAGCCCCCGCGGCTATTTTAAAGTGCATTCTTTGTAGTAATTTAGAGCTAAAAGTATCATTAAAACAGAACACATCAATGAATACGCCTGTATGCATACCTGAATAATATCCTTCATCAATAATTACTGCTTTATTTTCTACTCGTGCAATGGGAAGCATTAATGAATCGGTAAAAGACCGATGTTGCAACTCAAAGGGCTCAGCAAAATGGGGCCTTAACAAAAGAAGTTTTTCAAAATCCTTTTGAGGCATGATGACATCAATATCATCATCCCATGGAATACACCCTTTGTGTCTAATAGCCCCAATAAGTGAACCTCCTATTAGATAATACTTGAGGTCATTCTCTTCACATACTCTATGAAACTCATCCATTGTTTCTATTAAAGCATTTTTTATTATATTTTCAGCATCCATTATTAGCCTTTGATATCAGCTTTTATTTGTGTTGTACTAATTTCAGGAGTTCTTGGAAGGTAAATCACTTCACAATAATCCTTTAAGAAATCGAATTTACCTTGCCAATCATCGCCCATTACAAACGTATCTACGTGATACATTTTCACATCTTCAACTTTTTGATCCCAACTATTTTCAGGGATAACCAAGTCTACATAACGTACGGCTTCTAGCAAATGCTTACGCTTTTCATAATCGAAAAAGCATTTTTTCTGCTTAGATTTCCAGTTAAATTCATCCGTAGAAAGAGCCACAATCAAATAATCGCCCTGCTGTTTGGCACGACGTAGCAGGTTGATATGCCCGTAGTGAAGTAAATCAAACGTACCATAGGTGATAATGCGTTTCATAGTAATCCTTATGCAGCTTTATTTCTAAACCAAAAGCGTGCAAATGCACGAAAAGCGGTAGGAGAAAGTTTGAATAAGAGTAAAGACAGTCCCACTTTCTTTTCCTTTTTAATCATAAAAAGGATATTTTTAAAGGTGAATTGTTGACCATCAATCACCATCTTTAATTTTTTAATATCTGTTTTATAGTTTTTTGAATATCTTGCAAGTGTTGTAATACAAAAAAATAAAAATGTTTTTAAGTAGAGATGGAGCAAATAGTTTCCATCACTTATACCAATTTGTTTAGAAAAATCCATTTGTGTTTGATATACAGCTAACCTATCTTCCAAATAACTTGGTTTAACATCATTGCTCGTAGAACCCACATGTTGAATGTAGTTATATAGTGGTTTATCTACTGATGTAATTTTCTTTTTGTAGATCAATCTAAAAACAAAGTGCGCATCTTCAAAAGTTCTTACCGCTGGGTCAAATCTCATTCCTCTGAAAATTTCAGCTTTAAAAAGCTTGTCGCACATCCAGTTTGAAATATAAAAAAACACATTTAAAGAATCATTATAAAGAACGTATTTTTCAGGATTACTTTTAAATACTTTTTCTAATTTACCCGATGGAGAAAGTATCCTCACATCACAAGTACACACATCTGCATTTTCAGCAATTATTTTTTCATACATCGCTTTTAAATAATCAGGCTCTACCCAGTCATCGCTATCTATAAAGGCAATATACTCACCGCGTGCGTTATCTAAACCCAGATTGCGTGCTGAACCTTGTCCGCCATTTTCTTTATGCAAGATAATAAATCGCTCATCACCTGCTATAGCTTTCTCAGCAACTGCCATAGAATTATCTTTTGTGCCATCATTAATAAGAATTGCTTCAAAGTTTTTGAATGTTTGCGCCTTAATGCTTTCAATGCATTTGGCAATGTAGTTTTCAACACCGTAAACGGGAATAATTATTGATATTTCAGGATTACTAGGCATAGCTACTTTGAAAAAATTGTTTGATAAGGGTTACGTTTAGGGTCTGCATAACTAGTTTCAACTCCCATGCTATCTTTGACAAAAGACAGTGTTAAAAACACCACAAAACACCCTAAAACCAACCTGTTTAGCTGTCTATTTTTAGGTAATTGGAGCAATAGATAACCAGCCATAATAGGTGCGATTACAAAAGTATCAGCCATTCTACCAAAAATAATAATTTCATTGGCAAGCACCACCCCAACAGCGTAAGCAAAGGTTAAAATAATTAGCAGCCAATAGTTTTTATTTTGTTGTATATAAGCTTTACTATTCCATATTATATACATGGCAAACAAAACCTTGGCTAACACGCCTATACCAGAGCCAAATTCTCGTGAAACAAAGTGCTTTGTACTAGAAAAGTAGCTCGCGTACTTAGTTAGGCCAACGATTTGTAATATTTGTTCCATATACAACAAAACAAGATTCATTGAAACAAAAGTAAAAACTATAAAGCCAATAAAAAAGATGGGAATTATGCGAGTTTTTAGGTGCATACCAAGTGGAACCAAAGCGGCTACACCTGCGGCTAAAATAAACAAAGCACTTTGATGGAACATTGCTCCTATAATCGTTAAGGAGAAGAACCAGAAATATCGTTTTTCAAAAAACCGAAATAAAGCCAATAAACACCAAGCTAATGCCACAGCTTGCCGCATGCCATTGAAACTAAAAAACCACAGCATGGAAAAGAACAGAAAATGCAACAACCATGTTTGTTTGCGTGGATAAGCTTTAAATGCAACGGCCGTAAACATAAAAGCAAATGTGGCAAACATCCATTGAAAATGAGCGTCTATACTTTGGTAAAACCAATTTATAAAATAAAATAATGGCTCTTTGTATTTATAACTTTCAATCTCCCAACTACTTTCAAAAATTCTAAGATAGTTTAAATAATCCGTTCCTACGTCAAACCGTATCGCTGCAGGCACAAACACAAGCAAGAAAGCCACTCCAAGAAAAAAATAGCGTTCTAAATTGCCTTTACCCTTCTCACTCAACCACACAAAAAACGTGCTGCTGAACAAAATGAAGTTATAAAAAATTACAGTTGCCATAATTGGTTTGCTAAAAATAAAAACCGCATTCTATCAGCTTCATGCTGTTGTTTCAGCGAGTTGTTGTTGGGTTTGGTAATAGAAATTCCACAGTGCGTTCGGGTATTGCTGCCATTCTATTTGGCTTTTGAGTTGGGTCGTTTCGTTTAGCTCGCTTTTCAGTTGCTCTAACCCTAGCGTTGCTTTGCCTTGGTGCTGTATTTGATAGTGCTTTGCTAGGTTTACAAAAGCTTCCAACCACAGTGCTGTCGATAATGCGCCACTCCATTTTTTATAGTTGGCGGTGCTGGCAAGTGGTTGCTGTACTGTGCGTTGTATTGTTTTATGCAGCGTGGCTATTTCTTTTTCCAATTCTCTTTGCATGGCTGCGCTTGAATGTGCATAAAAATAAGCTGCTAGATTGGTTAACGCACCCTCATACTTATTATTGAACGCCGCTAAGCTAGTTTTTTTACACAAAGGAAGTTTTTGTTTTAAGTCGGAGAACCAAATTTCAGCTAGGTCGTTTATATCTATTCTTTCTTGCTCTAACAACGGTTGTAGAACTTTTTCATTAATCCAAGTGCCATTGTTGGATAAGTTTTTTAGCCGACCACGCATTGCATTCAGTAGGTGTTTTACATCTTTTTCGCTTAGTGCATTGGGTAGTAATTCAAAGAGTTTATTAATGGTTTCGCGCAAAGCACTTTGATTTTCTTGTGCCCTGAGTTGCAACACTAACCAGCCAAAAAAAGTAATTTGTTCGTTTTTTGGAAAATCCTGAATGGCTGTAAAAAACAATTGTGGGTTGTTCGCTTTAACCACCAATTGACTAAGCATGTTCAACCCAAACCACTGGAGCACGGCATTATCGTTATTTAGTAATAGTTGCGCTTGTTTGTTTGTTGGGTTTAATATCACTGAAAGCTGCATTGCAGACAGCGCCTGACCAAGCAGGGTGTAAAATTTGGCATTGCTTGCGTCTATTTTAAAATCATCGGTTAAGTTTTTCTTACCTGCTGTGGTTATTAAGTCGAACAGCACTTTTGGCCTGTGCTGCCACAGTATAATAATGGCGTAATATTCTGCCCAAGTCAGACTATTGGCTTTGTTATATGAATGTCGCAAGGATAATTCGATATCTAAGTTTAAAAGTTCATCCAATTTGGTTGTGTAAAAACTGGGAGCGATGGTTGATATTTCTTCATGCTCCGTTTCGGTTTGTTGTGTCGCTTGAATTAAAAAGCTTTCTAACTGATTTAGGAATCTGCTGGGTAACTCTTTCAACTTGCTAAAGCTGATGCTGGAGGTATTAGCTAAAGAAGTAGCCACTTTTAGCCACTCTGCTGCAAAGCTGTTTTGTTCTGTTTCGGTGTTTATCCAATTCACAATTCCTTTAGGTGACAGGTTGCTGAGCGGGTCGTTATCTTCTGGCTTCTTAGTTTGCTGATGTATTTTCTTACTTTCTGCAACGGGTTGTTGTGAGTCAAATAAAATTTTTGTTCCTGCATTTGTGTTTTCTTTGCTATTGGATTCCTGAATTATCTCCTGTATATAAGCACTCACTGCTAGCAATACATCTTGTGGAATAGGTGTAATTAATAGTGGGTGGTTAATCGTCGCTGACTGCAAAGAGTTTGAAAGGTGAAATCCTTGCACAGGTATGCTTTCGTTATTGAGCACCAAAACATATCTGTCATGCAGCTCGCCTTGCTTTAAACCATAAATCGTTAGATTTAGTTCACTAAGGGATTTTTGATTTTGTTCGCAGAGTTGAAGCAAGGTATTGAACCGAGTTTGTTCCCTACCCTTTTCATCTTTTTCAGTTGGGTAACTGGTAAAGACTGAATAATTACCTTTTCTAGTGCCATACAGCTTGAGCAAACTTAAACCCAATGCTTCAAAATAAGGATCAAAAATAGCGATATGATGATTTTGATACTTACTAAATAGCTTTTGGAACCATTCTAAAAACTCTAATGCACCTTCACCTTGCGATACCCCATAGCGTAAAAAGAATTTTCCTTTAGATGCTTGTGGCTTCAACAATTTAAATTTTTCACTGAGCTCGCGGTTAAGCGCTACCCACGGTTCTTTGTCTCTGCCGCCAATAGTTGTAGTTTCTGGTTTTGATTTATTCGGCGTTAAAACAGCTTGTGCTCTAGCTGAATATTTAGGCAAAATCTTTTTTTCTAACCAATCCATCTTAACAGGCTGCTGCTCGGTGCCAATTAAGTGCATATTCATGCTAATTTCTCGAATGTAAGACATACGCCAGCGGTCTTGCAGTTCAAAACTTTTGCCTTTTTTATTCAAGTAGATTTCAACTTCGATGCAGTCATAGATTTCATTAGTGATGGCATCTAGCTGAAAATCAGTTACATACGTTTGTTTAGCCTCGCAATAACTAGCTGTTTGCAGTGTTGAATAAATTAATTTTTCGAGGTTAAACAGCTTAATCAAAAACTGATAGCTAACATTGGTCTGCCGTTCTTCGGCTAGCTCAACCTTAATCGCTTGCTCTTCTCGCTGATGATTAACTTCTAGCTTGGCTCTTTCTTTATCATCCAATGAAGGAAAAACCAGAAATTCAATATTGCCTAAACGCTCTTTGTCATAGCCTAGAAAATCTAACCCAGTATCTTCTTTTAGCTTTTCAGCGATATAGGCTAGTAGGCTATTATTTTGGTTAGGGGTTTCCGCAAAAAGATTTAGTTTGTTGCTTTGCGCTATAGACGAAGATATAGCACCCGCACTTTCGTATGGGCTATGTAATGCATTATGTTCATAAGCTGATTTGTTGAACAGATATTCAGCTGGTTGAAAAACTAACTCAGCTGGGTTTAAAGCTAGATCACCAAAGTTTTTGTTAAAAAAATCATCAGCTGTTAGGTTAAGTTGCTGGCTTATTTCATCAAGAGTCTTCCCAGTACAAAAGTGCTCGAAAAATTCTTTAGTTTTTTGGCTGCTGGTAAACAAATTTAAGCGTCCTAACTTTACCCTCTCCCCTTCTATCGTTTGAGTTTTATCATTTTTGCTAAAAATCCAGCTATCACTGTCAAAGGAATAAGGCACTACCCGACCATAAACAACTCGTTTAACTATTTTTTCTGACTGACTGCCAGCAATTAAAACCCATAGCTGTATTGCACAGGGCTTTTCCGCTGCGGCAAATAAACGTGCAAAGTGTGGGTTGGTGGTGTGGGTGGCGAGAGATAGCATGGGTTTGGTTTTTAACTCTGACTCCGATAGCCCGTAAAATTTTAAGCGCGGAGTTAACAAAATTCTAAATCTTCACTAATGTCTTTAATTAGCTTACCTAGTCCGTTTAACAATAGCTTTAAACAAATTACCGTTACGGTCATCAATTAACTCAATATCTGGCCACGCACGAAGAGCGCGTAGTAAACCACTGCCCAAGCCTTTATAAGGCAAAAGCTTGGCGGCAAATGAGGCAATAATAGAGTTACGTATATTGGAGTTGCCCGCTTTGATGTTTTCTACTGTTAGGTTATTCGGTAAATGGCCTGGGCTAATAATTTCAACACGGTTGGCAAATATAAGCACTCGCACAGGGGCGCTAATAAAGTAATCGCGGTGGATTAGCGCGTTAGCGATTAACTCTTCCCAGACAATGCGTGGTACTTCGGGTTGCCCCGAGGAATTAAAGCCTTGCTCACCCTGCACGGCTCGTGTATTGGCCAACACAAAGCTTAAAGTTTGTTGGAAAACATCGGCCATTTTACCTTTGATATCTCGGCTATCTGTGTATTCTTCGCCCTCGATATCATTACCCACATAGGCCACGGCTTTCACGATAAAAGCAGGTAACGCAAACTCTGGCCGCTTGGCAAACAATAAAGCCCCTGCCAAGTTCAACCTGTTGTTGTGCATTAAATTCATGTTGGTTAAAAGCTGGGGCAACGCTTGTTGGGTGTCTGCTAATTGCTCGCCAAATTGCTGCTCAAAAAATCTTTCAAAATAAGGTAGGTCCAAATCAGCCACACCCAACTTTGAAATTGGCATTTCGTCCGCATGTACTAAGCCAGCCTGTTGGAATAAACGCTGAATTTCTTCTCTGTCATTGGCTCGGCGTTTATCAGCACCCTTTTTTACCCAAATTGAAAGTTTGCCATCTTGAGCCACCATATAAGGCTTGCTAATACCTTCGGGAATGCTCACCACCATAACCAAGCCATTTGGGTGGCTTATGTTCTCGGTAGTGGGTGTAATGGCTGGGCGCACATTGTTACCTGCTACATTGGCAATCATCTGATTTAAGCGCCCAATATCCTCAGTGGAAAGACCTTGCACTTCGCCAGAATCATACACACCAATAAATATACGCCCGCCCGTTGAATTACTAAACGCCACCATTTCTGCAGCTAGGGCATTTGCATTAGAAAAATCTTGTTTAAACTGGTGTTGGCTGTCTTCACCACGGCTTAGTATTTCTATTAGCTCTAAGGTTTCCATAGTCGGTATACCTCTTTACGGCGATTAAATGCTTCTTGCCCGCCTTCCATAATATTAATAATGGCGTTTTGTATCAGTGCCGCATCAACGCTGCCATAATTTACGCTGATATGATCATTCTCATAGGTGCAGGCTATGACTTGTTCAGCATCACCTAGCACAGGGAAGTTGGCATTATGCGTGGCAAAAATAAATTGAGTATTTATTTTCATTTCATGCAGTAACTTAATTACATCTTCATAGATGGTTTGGTTATCTAAATCGTCTTCTGGTTGATCGATTAATACCACATCATGCTGATTTTGACTGAGCACATAAAGCAATAAAGCCGAAGCTCTTTGCCCTAACGAATGCTGGCTTAGCTCTTTACCACGGTACTTAATTGAAAACACATTAGGCACTTGCCAAACAAGCAAGGTTGATAAGTTTTCCATGAAGTAACGCGTAAATACTTCTTTGCTGCCAGCCAGTTGTTCTAGCGCTTGCGGTAAGTCGCGCAATAGCTCAGCAAAATCTTGCTTTTCTTCCAACAGCTTAATAAAGGTGCTTTCGCGTAAATTACTGCCTCTAAATAACTGCTGAATAAATTGAACAGCAGCCTCTTTATTGGCTTTAAAGCTTGCTTCAATCTGCAAAGAGTTGGAGCCTTGATTCACCTTATCCAGCTCTTGTTTAATTGCTTGAAATTCTTGCAGCCACAACTGGTTTAGCTTATCTAGCTCGACAAGCAAAGAGTTATATAAAGTATCTTTTTGCGAATCTTGCTTTTCTAATACAGCCAACATTTGCTCTGCCATGCTTTTTTTCTGCTGCAAAGTTAAAAAATCACTAGCTTGTATTGTTACGCCATCATTTTCTTTTAGTTCTGTTGCTAATTGGCGCTCAATTTGGGCAAACTCTTCCTGTAAGCTGTTGCGTAGTTGGCCAAAGCTTTCTTGTTTGGTTTTAAGGCTGGCACTAACCGAATGTGCTTCACTTTCTATGGTTTTAAGCGCATCAAGTTTATTTATTAACTTATCAAACAATTGAAAACACTCATTAAAAAACTCGGCATTTTCCTTGGAAACATGACTTTTTGCATTACGCAAGCTGTCTTCATGCTCGGCCAACACGCTGGTTAGGCTAATAGCGAAGTTTTCGGCTTTTTCTTGCAGTGCTGCGAGCGCATTTGCATCTTGTTGAAAGCTCAAGCGTTTTTGTAACTTTTCTGCAACGCCTAATTGCTCAAATCTTTCTAAGCGAAAATTAGCATCCAACAACTGCTGCTTATATTCCTGCTTTTGCTCGGCGGTATTACTGTAATCCACCCAGCGCTTTGCTGCGCTTTCTACTACTGCAATTTGCTCTTGAATGGCAGCCCGTATAGAGAACAACTTTTCACCAGTCAGTTTTTCAACTAAATCCGCCTCAAAACCTTCACCCGTGCTGGATAAATCTTTCTGACCAAAATAAATAGGCTGCCTAATGATGGTTTCTTTAATAGAAATGCCGGGCTGCAATTTCCCTTGTACATATACATTTGGCGATTCGCCTAAAATGCGGCTTATTTGAAAATCTTGCCCATATATATCTTTTGCGGTTAGCGTTACCTTGCCACCACTGCCCAACAGGTGCTTTATCAAACCCTCTTTATATTTAGTATCTTGTGCTTTATCACCCCAAGGAATATTTAAGGCATAACGGATAGCTTCTAGAATGGATGATTTGCCACTGCCGCGAATACCTATCAACGTGTTTAATTCAGGCGAAAAACTAATCTCTTTACCACTTAAAATACCGCCCTCAAACTTAACGCTCGTAATATAAGAGCCCTGGTGCTTCTCTGGCTCTGCTGCCACTCTTGAATGCGGCAAACTTAAAGCGAACTTCAACGCAGGAAAACTTAATTCGCCCAATTTGATATAAGAATGCTTACCACGGCCTATCTCTTCTATTTTTTTAGGGTCGCTACCTTGCACCTCGGCTGGATACCAATCTTTCAGCCATTGTTTAACCTTATATTGATCCACAATACCCGCTTCTTGCTTGTTATAGGTTTTAACCTTCTGGAAGCCCAAGGTGTATTTGCGAAAACTCTCATTCGCACCTAGCTCTTGTATTCGCCCGCCATCTAACTCCTTCCATAAGCCACTTGGATCTTCAACATGAGCGAAAACCAAAAAGAAATCTTTATCATAGCTTTCTAGTTTTTTAATTGTTTCGATAAGAGATAACGAAGAACGGCCATTTTCTTGTTCATACTGAGCAGGCACTTTGCCTTGAAAAGCAACATTTAAAAACTGATTGATATAATCATGCCCACCTGTAATCCACTCATCAGAAAACACTACTAGTGTGTGAATGCCATTAGCGCCATCATTGACTGATAGCTCAACCCCAGGCAGTAAAGCTATGTTTTTCTTTCTGGCGGCCTTACGCAAAGCCTTAAATTCGTTGAAATCAAACTTATTATGATTGGTAATCACACCCAAACGAATACCCGCCTGCTCTAGCGCATCCACATAAGCTGCTACAAAGCTATTCTCTTCACCTGAATACTTAAACTCCTTATCTGCACGAGTATGCAAATGAAAGTCGGCTCTTATCCACTTGGCATGGTCGAGCTGTAAGTTATTAATATCGCAAAAAACCATGTTGTGCCTCTTAAAATAAATATTCAGCCTGCGCTGGTTTTAACGTGCATTCTATCAGCGTCATGCAGGAGTTTCAGTGGGAGCTTGTGAGATTAGGTGGAAGAGTTAAAGCTAAAAAACCACATACTAAGCCACTGGCTCGCATAACCACTCCAACATCTTAGTCAACTCAACATCTTTTATTACGGCATCTAAACCAGATGTTTCAATTTGCTGCTTGACGCCTGCCCAAGCTTGCTCTCTTTTTGTATTTGCATCTATTCCTAAGTAAGGCTCTATGGCACCAAGCTTCCAAAGCCAAATACCTTTCTCTTTTAACTCATCATGTAAAACTTGAATGTGCTCTTTAGCATCATCTTGTTTAGCTAACCACTCATAAGCCTGAGCAGCAGTTAAGTTCCCACCCTTAGTTGGCAAACCGTTGTTTAACTTAACCTCATTGTTACTAGAAAATATAGTTTTGCACTTAGATATTGATTCGTTATCACTACCAATCAAACCCTGTTTTATAGCACCTTGGAAAGCAAAATCTAAATCAATAATTGCTTTACAAGGGATATCCATTTCCTTCAAAATTTCTAAAGCCTTGACTGTGTTATTCACGCCACCTTGTTCAATAAAAGCTATTTTCTTTTGTCCCAGTGTTTGCTCAAAATGCTTTTCAAAAATATATGGCAATAGACGTTTTTCCGTTTTACCTTCAGATAAAACAACCGACTCTGAAAATAAAATTTGATTAGCATTTTCTAGTGAGAACAAAAGTTGATATTGGCTTGATGAGCTTTTTTCCACTTGCTCAACAGCTTCTTTTAGGGTTTTTCTTGCGTGAGTGCCTTGCTCAGTTTTTCTAATTAACAAAGTGTTTTTTATATCTTCAGCTGGAATCATTTGCGGAGAATGTGTTGAAAACACTACCTGATATCCATTTTCAGACAGGTACTTTAAGCTAGCCCTTACCTGCTCCATTGCTTGAGGGTGCAAATACAATTCTGGCTCATCTATCAATAGCAATGTGCGGGTTTTCGTTTCACTTGTTTGTTTAATTTCAGCCAGATGGCGTATTAAAGCCATTTGAACTGAGCGCTGTGTGCCGTGCCCGAATAGCGAAATATCACGATCGTACTGGTTCTCAAAAAGGCGAATCGTTGCTGAACTAAATAAGTCACTAAGCTCTGGAGTTGGAACATGAAGCTTTATATCAATTCCAGGAAAAATATCCTGTAATTTTTTACTAACAGCTTCATCAAAAGCTGTTAGCTCATCAGCTCGGCTAGAACCATCTGCGGAAAATTTATCTTTAATTCCTTGTAGGGTTGCTTTAACTGTACCTGCATGTGCTTCCTCGACTTCTGTTAAAATTTCTGCAACTAAACGCCCTATAGTATTGCTTTTCTTAAACCTAGAAACATCATCGGCAACATCTACCATTGCACCAATTTCAATAGACTCTGGAAACATTGCCTTAATAGCATTTTCTATTCCCGTTGGGTTTAGCTTCCATTCTTTATCTGCTGGATGAAAAACCATTAACTTCTGTTGTGCTACTGCGGCGTTTGGCACATCTTGGATGCGTTTAATTTTTATATTCTGGTTTTCTATAAACTCTACAATTTTTTCTCTGTGAGTCGTGCCTAATAAGTTAAGGATATCTTCAGTAATACCAGTAATTACACCTTCAACTTCTATCGGCTGAGTTCTGTCGTAAAAAACCTCTTCACCTAATTTTTCTTTTTTTAAAAGCCACTTTAAACTTGCAATGATGTTAGATTTTCCTGCGTTATTTTGCCCCACAATAGGTGTATATTTTTCTAGTCTAAAAGTTGCATCTTGAATAGATTTAAAGTTTTTAACCTTTATTAAAGATATAAATTGCATCGTTTACTCCCTTTATTTTTTATATGTATCAAAAGCTTCACCTATCGGCATTGAGGGATACAGCCTGATAACGCACAGGGCGATGCAACTTCTGCACTACTCCTTCATTAACTGCACGTTTCAGCCAAGCATTGATTTGTGTTTTATGAAGGTCAGTTTTTTCAATCAGCTCATCAACGGTCACAGGTTTTTTGGCTAAATGTTGGAGTTCAGATACGAATAACTGATAAAAATCTATAGCGTCTGCGCTGACAGCTGGTTCGTTTATTTCTTGCCCACTGTCTTTTTCTGGCGTGAAACCTAATGTTAAATTTGGTTCTGGCTCAGCAAACAATTCAGACTGTGTGGGCGAAGAAAAAAGGTCCTCTATTTGATCCCCGACTTGATTGGTGCGCACACTTTCATCGTTAATTAGATCCCTAATATTAAAGGTTCGAATATTTGCTTCTAGCCAGCGCCCGCCTTTTGCTACCAAATCAGCATTAGCTGCATCTTTGTCGTTTGTTTGCTTCACCCACAACGGCACCCATGCTTTTTTTAGGTTTTCTTCGGCTCCATTTATTGTACCGCCTTTTTTACCTGAATGAATGACCAGTGAGCTATCTGCCAGGCAGTAAATATATTTGTTACGCGCCATGGCATTGCCAACATTAAAGCCAGCCTCGGGGTAGAAAGGCGATACCAATACTGCATGGCCATCCATTAAACCTTTGCGCCATTTGCTGCTGGTCGCCGCTTTTAGCAGGCTGTCGGCCATTACACCAATTACCGCACCGCCTTGTTTTAAAGCGCTAAGCATTGCCGTTTCATCCACGCCTCGTGCGCCACCAGAAACAATGGTTATGCCTTCGCTTGCTGCTTTCGCCCCTATTTGGTCGGTAAAATCCAAATCAAGTTGGCTGGCATTGCGTGAGCCAATTACAGCTAGGCCGCCAGCGTTCAATAATGCTTTATTGCCACAGCCAAACAGTACCGGTGGTGAAGCGGTTCTTAAGCGCTGTTTTAAACGCCTTGGGTATTCAGGATCAGAGCGAGTAATAACCCAAAGGCCGGCTCTTTGCCATTTTTCCATAGCCAAAGCGAGACTATGGCCGCGACCTAATAGCTCACTAATTCGTTCCACACTGATACGCGCATCATGCCAACCTTGCAGCAGTGCTATTGAGTCGTTCGCTAACAAATCAGCTGGTGTAATTGATTTTTCTTTTAGCCACAAAGCAAAGCGCTCCCACTCAGCATTAGTTAGTGGCTTAGCAGCTTCACGGTTGACTTTTGAAAAGTGACTCGTCAGCAACAATGTTGCTTGCGCTGTAGGTGACAACAAATTGGATACATTCATGAATCTTTAACCGATGAAGAAGCAAGTGCAACGGGATAGACTATTCCACTGCCTGCTTGCTGTAAAAGTGCCGCAATAACCGTAAGTGTCCAGCCTGAATCAATAATATCATCCACTAGTAAAACTGGCTCGCTTGGAATGCCGTTTTCAATACCAAAAACACCATCTAAATTGCGGCACTGGTGAAAGCGGTTCTGTTGGGCTTTTTGCGGCTGATTATTTTTAACTTTATGAACAGCATCTAAAAAAGGCAGTTTTAATCGCGCAGCCAACCGACGGGCAAAGTCTGGCACTAACTCCGTGTGGTTAAGCGATGGCACACAGCATACCCATTGAGGTGCAGGATTAGGCTGCCAACGTTGTTGAATCATTTCTGCCATGGCTTCAACTAAGTCATCACTAAAACGCCCTGCATGCTTGTTATCAGCAACCGTACGACCCCAGCCAGCATCTCCCCAACGCGATAAAACACGGCCTTCTTGAGCACGAAGCTGCTGGGGCAAATTGCCTCTGAACCCATATTCAGGAAATGCATTGGCTGCCACCTGCGCTTTTGGAGTAATTACCATTTCCGCGTGCTTTAGGAAGGTAGCTGCACGATACGCCAAGGTGGGGTCTACGTATGTACTAATAATTGATTCACCCAAACAAGATGAACATTTGCCGCAAGGATTTGGGTCAGGATCGTCTAACGCCTGCTGCAAAAAAGTCATCTTACATCCCGTATCTTCTAAATAAGCTTGGACTTCCTGCCACTCCTGTACCCGCTGCTCTGTTAGGTGAGCAATTCGAGCGCGATCCATTTGATAATGCACGGGCGTTCTTAACCAGCTATTGCCAGCTTTGATAACGGGAGCTGGGTTCTCCACACTCAACAGCTTTAATACTTTCTCAATCTGCCCATAGCGTAGGTTGGTTTGCTCTTCAAGGCGGCGAATTGACAAACCTTCACTCTGCTCCAGAGTCCTTAAAATCTCATTAACCTGCGCCTCAGGAGGAAAGGCTGAATCACGGAAAAACTCGTGAATGTCCTGATCTTCCACACCTGACATCAACACGCCCACCGCATGCTCAATACCGCGACCAGCACGGCCCACCTGCTGGTAATAGGCAACGATAGAGCCCGGTGCCTGGTAGTGAATCACAAAACTTAAATCGGGCTTGTCATAACCCATCCCCAAAGCTGTCGTAGCCACGAGCACCTTTAGCTGGTTATTGAGCAGCAATTCTTCCAGATGCTGGCGGTAAGCATTACTATTTTCAAAACCATCGGCCTCAACACTGCCATAATAAGCCTTTGCATCTATACCATTAGCATTTAGCCATTTCGCAACTTGTTCGGCGTCTCGTACCGTTAAGGTATAAACGATGCCAGTGCCCGGCAAAGTGGGTATTATTTGTGCCAACCAAGCCAAACGAGACGCCTGATCTGGCAGTACCATGGTTTGTAACGCAAGGCTTTCACGCACTAGTGAACCGCGATGAATCTGTATGTCGCCTAACTGTGCCTGAATATCCTCAACTACGCGATTGTTAGCTGTTGCTGTGGTCCCCAGCACCGGTGTATTAGCAGGTAATTGACGAAGAATACTAACTATGCGGCGATAATCGGGGCGAAAGTCATGGCCCCAATCAGAAATACAATGTGCTTCATCAATTACCATCAGCGCAATACGGTCGGCAATGGGCTGCAAGACTGTTTCGATAAAGCTGTCGTTAGCCAAGCGCTCAGGGGAAATCAGCAAGCAGTCGACCTGATTTTTAAGAATACGCTGAGTTACCGCCTGCCAGTCATCTTGATTGGTGGAGTTCATGGTTTCAGCGACAATACCCAAACGCTGCGCCGATTCAATCTGGTTGCGCATTAAGGCCAGCAAAGGCGAGACGATAATAGTTGGCCCCATTCCGCGATCACGAAAGATTTTTGCACTAATAAAGTAAACCGAGCTTTTACCCCAACCGGTACGCTGCACCACCAACAACTTCTGCCGCAGGTTCACTAGGGCATCAATAGCTTCCCACTGGCCATCACGAAATTCGGCATTAGGATTCGCCAGCGCGGTTTGTAGTAATTGAAGGGCTTGGGTACGATTCATCTTCATTCCATTGTTTTTATAGTTAACTGCTCGTAAATTTTGCTAGTAGCGGGTTGTTTTAAACTAAAACTCTTTTATAGAAACAAGTCTTCTTGTGCTTCATAGGCCTTCAAATCTTCCACACTATCCACTTCTAACCAACCATTATTAATAAGCGCTGCTTGGGCATGCCAGCCACTATCAATTAAATGCTGTAACAGGCTGGTCATGTACATATTGTTGTAATCTTTGCCATCGTAGGTTGCTGTTTTATCCATTTTTTTATAATGGTTAATAAAGTCAGCAACTTTATTAGCTGATATTTTAATTAAGCCTATATATTGTGCTTGTGCGTCTTCGGGCGTTTGTGGTTTTTTTCCCAACTCCAGTACTTTTCCTTCATCAGTCATTTTGAAGGTTTCTGCGTCATCGAGTGGGTTTTCCATGCGCATTTTCCACAGGTCATACCAATCTAAATCGGCAGCCACCACAATATCGCCCTCTGTGGCTAGCAGCTTTTGGAACACTCTCGGCTCAAAAACAATATCGCCGTAGCTAATAATTAAATCTTCATTGGGCTGCATAAATTCTTCGGCAGCAAATAACGTAGCAACCATATTGGTTTGGTCGTATAAGTCGTTTCTGTATTGAGCTAAACCAGGCGCCACCAATTTTTCTTGTAAATAGCCTGCGACAAGTGCGATGTCTTTATCTTCTACCCCGCATTGCTTTAATGCGTCCAGTTGGTGGTGCAGTAAAGGCTTGCCTTTTAGCTCCACCATGCACTTTGGACGATTGTTTGTTAAAGGGCGTAAACGGGTACCTTGCCCTGCTGCTAAAATAATTACTTTCATAATAAAACCTAAATTCTTGAATTGAATAACTCAGACAATAGCTTTTTATCTGTTTCAGGCAGGTTAGCTTCACGCTCTGGGTGCCACATTATTCCTAGCCAAGGAAATCTTTTGTGCTTGATGGCTTTAACGACACCATCTTGCGTGCATGCCAATACTTCTAAACCCTCGCCTAACGTTTCTTGGGTGATAGCAAAGTTGTGGTAGCTGTTTACATCGGTATAGCCTTGGTTTTTTGCCCATTCACCTTGGAGTGTTTGCCTTGTTGCCACATGGCCAGTGACTGACACCAAACTGCCGCCGCAATATTGATTGAGCATTTGTGTACCACGGCATATTGCTAACACGGGTATGCTGTGAGTTTTTGCATAATCTAGTAGGCGCACTTCCAATTGGTCACGCTGTGGGTACTCACCGATATCGTTACCGCTGTTAATAAGTATGGCATCCGTTTGAAAAGCCTCAATATAGTTCTCAGCTTCGTATAACTCGCTGCATAAGGGTATCGGCAAGTAACCTAAATCAAAAAATATCTTTGCTAGACGTACATCCATGCCATCGCGCTCTTCATCGCGGCCGGGAACAGGATCACGCCGCTGGCTGATAAGTATTTTTTTCATCAGTGAATGACCTTCATGGTGTGGTTGGCTGCATCAAGCTCTAGGGTTTTTGCATGTTTCACTTTGTTGTAAAGCTGTTCGCCCACGCCAATGGCTGCGGGCAAACCAAACTCGGCTGAGCGGATTGCCATGTGCGAGTTTGCACCACCATACATGGTAATTAGTCCTGCTATTTTTTGGCCAAAAAGCCAGTCATAACCAGGGTCAGCTTGGGGAATAAGCACTATACAACCTGCCACATTATGCTGTTCTTCATTATTTTCTAGTAATACAACTTTTGCTGTTACCCTCGACGAGCCAATAAAGTTGGGCTTATCTGCTGTTAGCACGAAGGCGTCAAAATCTTTTTCACTGGTAATTAATGGAGGTAACTGGCAAGCGCGACTCACGCTGCGTTCGTATGTATTTTTAGCGGCCACGTGCTTAAGTTGTTCGCTTAAGTTAGCTATGGGTAAATCGGAATTAAACGCGGCTTGTAAATCAAAATAGGAGATGTTTGCTAACTCTTTAAGGCTTAAATTGTACTTTTCACCTTCTTTGGCAATTAGGCTGAGTGCTGCTGATAAGCTACGAGAAAAAATAAATTTTGCTTTTTCACGCCCTTCTACGGCCTGAGTCATAAAGCGCTCAAATTGCTCATCGGTTGCTTTAAAACCCAACCCTCTTAATTTAGTAAAAAACACTGTCTTTTCTTTATGCCATTGTTCAATTTTAGGGGATTCACGTACAGGCTCTACGGCTTGCTCAACAATGGGCTTCAAGAAGCGCTCGGCATCATCCCAATAAGCGGGCGATGTGATGTCGTAAGTGCCTGGGCGTAAATGGCCGTAAGTTTGTACAAACTCATCCCATGTCTTTTGACCTTGCGCTGTTAGCCAAGCATCAACGCTTAACTCATGAGACACAGTTTCAACGGTTTCCATAAAGCCTTCTTGTGCAGTGTCACTTAACCAGCCTTGCTGTACGGCTTCTTTTAAGAAAGTAGCTGCCACAAAACCGCTTCGTGCCAAGTGTGAAAAGGGTAAGGTGCCGTAGGTTTTACAGTTTTCTAATAGCAGAAATATTTTTTCTTTATTGTCTAACGCCTGATTATTTATAACGGCTTGGTAGCGGGTTTCAAGCTCGTTAAGCACATCCAAGTCTTGCTGAGTACGGCTTAATGCGTTTTGTGTAATCTCAAACAGGCCGGTCTTGAGTTCGTTAAGCTCAGCTTGATTTAGCCCCGCCTGCTTGCTTAAACGCTCTTCCCATTTTGAAAACTTGGGACCAAAGCAAGTGGGCACCACGTCGAATTCCACTTTGTCATGAAGGTGTGGGTGCTTTTCTAACCATTCAAGGTAAAAGTTGATCAGTTTTTCAGTGAGTTCAGCCGAAATATTTTTAGGCGTAAACGAGTTAAAACTTGCTCGAATATCAATGTAAGGTTTGCCTGCAAACACATGCAACAACGGCTGTGGACGCACGTCTTTATATCCATATTCTGCACGTTGGGTTGCCCATACTTCGTTTAAAATAAGATGCTGGTAGAGGCTAATTGCTAGTTGCCCGGGGTTGGTGCCAATAATTTCGGCTGGATTCCAATCGGGCATAATGCCAAACAAGCCTTGAGCCCCCTTTACTTGCGGAGCAGGTGTTTGCAAGCGCTGCCATTTTTTGGCGGCGTTGCGTTGTAACTCCAACACGTGCTTCGTGCTAATTTGATTGGCTTTATTGTTCAGTGCGGCAATAGGGCGAGCTTGCAGCAAATACACGGTGTTATTACTGTCTAGTGCAAACTCGATATCCAGCGCATCGTAATTTAAAAGTGCTTCTACTTCTTTAATGGCAGCAACTAAAACCTTTAGGGCTTCGCTGGGCAGCGCGTCTGTTTGAGCATCTTTTCTTAGCACCAAGCACTTGTGTCCAGTTGAGTAGCCTGAGGTAATGCTTTCTGTATCGCTGCTTTCATCGTAATTAACAACATAAAAAGGGGCGCCCTGTTCTAGGGTACGAGTAAATGCCACCCCGCTAAGCATTACATCCTTCACCATTGGCTGCACTAATACTTGATCGTCAGACTGGCAATCGGCGTAAGAAGCAATAACCGTTTCAATGGCAGACACAAGCTCTGTTTCAGGATTAACGTTTAAAACACTGGTGTATGCGCCGGCATTAGAGTGGGTAAAAGCGTCTTCACTTTTAGCGCTTGAGCGAACCACCAAGAGTTGCTTAGAAAACTTAGCTAGAATCTTTTGTTGAATTTTTTCAGGCGTTTCTTTCCACTCTTCAACAGTAAACGCAACTTGCTCTAACACCGTTGAGTGTTTCACCATGCTGCTCAAACGCAACAGGGTTTCAGCTTTAGTACCTAAAATAAAATGAGCAATGTCTTGCGGTTGTCTTAACTCTGCCCAGTCACCCTGCGCATCAATCACGGCTGTGCTAGCACCTTGTATGCGCAATAACTCAACTAAGTCTGAAAGTGTTAATTGCTCGACGAGATCTGATTGGATCGCTTTAAGTTCTTGGATATATTTTAAGGCTTTGCCTGAAAAACGAACCAAACCGATAAACTCACCGTTAGCCCATTCAACAGGAATGTTTTGGCCAGCTCGCTGCAACTGGCCGTTATGCACAATTACTTTTTCTGATGCGGCCAAGTCATCCGAACTTCTATCAGCAAAACGTTGCTTCCAGAGACTGTCATAAACCAGGGTAACGTCGGCAGTACTGTCATTAAGCTTACGCAGTAGGTTTGGACGATACAGAATATCGGCATAGCTTGCTGTAATACTTTCTGTATTTAAATCGGCACAGAGCAGGCTAAAAGCACTTTTGGTGGTTTCCCAACGCTCGTTAATGAGTAATTGAGCGTGCTGACGAAGTGACTCAAACTTATCAGCGGCATAACCAATCACAATTTGTGGCTTGTTATAAGCACTCATGGCATTAAGCTGCCAATCAAATAAAGATTTGCCATTAACCTCGGCAAGTAACGCAGGTGACTTACCTTCGTGTGGCGCACCGGCGGCAAGAATAATAAAACTAGATGTCATTTCTATAACCTAAAGACTGCTTTAAATCGTGAATAATTCGTTCTGATGGGAGCTGATATTGATAGTACTGTTCTAAATATTGATTAAAAAACTGGGTGTTTTGCGCTGTTTTCTTATCATTATTAATGAGACTTTTAACAAAATCTTCTATTTGTTCAGGCGAGTGAGCCTTTTGATACACACCAATAACCCCCTTACCAAAGTCATTGAGAAAATTATTGATATCGGTATCGCCAATCAAATATAAGCACGGCTTTTGCGTGAAGGCATACTCAACAATAAATGAGCTGCAATCGTGAATGATGGCGTCGGATTGTAAAAACAAATCATCGTAAGCACCATCATCAAACTGGGTGTATTCTTGTTCTAGCCAAAACTGATAGTAAGCGTCAGCCTTTTCTTTGCCCCAAGCAGGATGTACATATAAATTGGCAAGTAAATTAGGGTGCGGCTTAAATGACCAAGCAATACTTTTTTGATACTTAATGGCTAGCTCTTTTATAGCTTCTGAATTCTCTATAAAGGTAGATATTTTTTCAAGACCTATCATGTTATTTAGAATTGTATGATGCGGCGCATAAATTATCTTTATTTTACCTTGCGCATTATCTTTCCAAACGGAACTAGCGCGTATGGGTTTAAGCGCTTCTTTATAAATATATTCCACAGAAGGATAACCGGTTACAACACTGCTTTTAATGGCTCGTTTATCAAATTTTTTAAGCTCTGACATTATTTCATTATGGGGCCAGTATATTTTCCACATCGAAAGTAAGAATGGATAATAAATGCCATTAAACTTAAGCGAACTCCCTTTCAAATGAGTTGTTGCCATAAAAAAATAGGGGATATAAAAGCACAGTTTTTTACTAAATAAGTCGGAATAATAAGTTTTATTTCTTGCCACATCGTAAGGTTCGGAAAAAAAAATGAGGTCGGCTTTTTCTAATTCATCTATAACGCTTTGACTATCTGAAAAGTGTGAATATGCCTCGTAGCCTTTGCTCTGAAAAAAGTGGGTGATATCTGCCACCCGAGCCATTTGATTATTCAGATCCCATTTATGAAAAGGCGTTACAATAATGAATGGACTAAATAGCGTATCCTGCTGCATCAAGCGAAAGACCTCATCTACTTTCCACTTGCTTTTTTCTGATACCAAGAAAGCAACTCTTAGTGTTTGCTTTCCTTGCAGCGCTTTAATCAATTGCGTATGTTTTTTAGGAATATTCCGCAATAGCTGATTATATTGCCATGCGTCATACGTTATCTGTTTTATTGGACGTAATACGTCTTTTATAAAATCAGGCATCCATTTTTTTAAATAACTAATCATTAACTATTTTGTCCATTTAAGCTTGCTAGTTAATTTGATAAACATAATGACTCGAATGCTTAGTGAAATGCACTCGGCCACCAATACCGAATAAGCAACATTGATGGCCGTTATGCCTTCTAAAAAATAAAGGACAATGAGTGTCAAAAACAAGAAGCCGCCACTAATCATCACACTTTTATTGGCGATATCCACACGTCTTAAAGAGGCAAATGCGGGGTAGCCCATAAACACCGAGACAAACCCAACAAATCCAGTGAGAATGAAAACGCGTAGTATTTCACTACCCTGAGTAAATTCGGCACCAAACAACAGCGTTAGCACCCAGTCGGCGTAAATATAACCAATGCTAGCAGGTACAAGCATAACGAGCGACAAGCCTGCCACCACTTTTAGTAGAAGCTTGGAGTTACCTGTGTTGGCCATATAAGGGTAAAGCGCTTGGCTGAATGGATAGATTAAACTTTTGAATGCGTTATAGAGCTTTTCACTTGCACCATAAAACCCCACCTGGGCAGAAGCCACATGTCCCGCCAAAACAAGCACCCCTACAGAAGCAGAACCTGTATAAAATACTCTCGATGCAAAGAACTGACTGCTATGTACAAGCATCAGTTTAATTAATCGTTTGGATGGTTTCACAAAAGAAAACCCTTCGCGCTTGATCAGCCAGTTGGCCAAGAGGCATGCCAGCATGGTGGCTATGGCATTACACATAAGGGCGAGGTCGTAGTCGTCTTTGTGCTTAACAAGCAAGAATACAATCACCACATACACCATGCGTGAGGCAATGGTGGAATACGTAATTAGCTTCATTTTTTCTATGCCCTGAAATAACCAAGGCGACATAAAGGCCTGAAAAAACACCGTAAGGTAAATGGCTGCAATAGCCAACGCGGTATAGTTCACTGCAAAAATGAGGTAGAGAGCAATACCGAAAAACACCAGAGCCAATAGCAACAGCTTTAAGCTGTAAATAGCCGTAATGACTTTAGAGATATAACGTATTTGATTTTGTTTGCGTGAAATTAAATAGGTGGCTGACAAGTTAAAGCCAAAATCGGTACAGACGTTGGAAATAACGGTCAGGCTCAGTGCCGCTATCATTAAACCAAAACCATCTGCCCCTAAGGTACGCGACAAATATGGTAATACAATAAACGGTGCCACATAGGTAAACAGCTGCATGATGATCAATGCAGAGGTGTTTTTAAATAAGCGGTGGGAAGTGAGTTTTTTTAGCATGATGTGTTATTTATTTGCTCTTACCTGAGCGTGCTCAGTGATTTACGTGTAATTACGATTTGCAAATTTATCATTTATCCCCTTCAACGCCTGCTGCGCCTTCTCACTCGAATACTGCTCTAACGCCACAGCCGGTAACAAGGTACTAAACACTTCTAAGCACTGGGTAATCTTAAACAGGTAAGCTATCGACTGTTGCGCTGGGCGGTTGTTACGTATTTTAAACTGGTGCCAAGCACCAAGCTTACGCTTAGGGCCTGTGCCTGCAATATAACGCTGCACCATCTCTTCGACGATTTGTTCGGTCTGTGAGCAGTTAACCAGGCAACGTTCAATACCTGTATGCACGGTTGCTTCCATAACCTTGGCTGAGCGATTGGCATACATACGCGCTACTAGCATATAGCCCACAAAAATAACACCGAGCGCGGCCACACCTACGCCCGTAAGCACGGGAAAGGTGAACTTGTATGGAATAACACCCATGCCTTTATCAGCAAGAAACACCACGAAGCCCCAAAACACCATCACCACTGAGAATAAAAACATCAGCATCTGTACGATGACGTTGGTGTTGGAGTCGAAGTCTTCACGCAGCTGGGTAATACCGGTATTTAAGCGCTCTATCGAGCGATTGACCAAAGAAAACTTAGGCGAGATGGGATACAGGCGCGCACCTGATCCACCTGCTAAGACTATTCCTTTTGTATTGCTGCTCACTCTATGACTCCTAAACGTTCACGTTGGTAGCTGCCGTCTTGAACATTTTTACACCACTGTTGATTATCTAAATACCACTGTACAGTTTTACGTATACCTGACTCAAAGGTTTCCTGTGGCTGCCAATTAAGTTCTTTGGCTATTTTACTGGCATCAATGGCATAACGGCGATCATGACCAGGTCGGTCTGTGACGTAGGTAATTAACGATTTATAGCTTTGTCCTTTTTGTCCTAACAGCTGATCTTTATTTGGAGCTAATTCATCTAAAATCTCACAGATCGTTTCGACAACTTCGATATTTTTCTTTTCATTGTGGCCACCGATATTATAGGTCTCACCAATTTTACCTTCGGTAACGACTTTATATAAAGCGCGGGCATGGTCTTCTACATAAAGCCAATCCCGGATTTGATCCCCTTTACCGTAAATGGGCAACGGTTTGCCTTCTAAGGCATTCAATATCACCAAGGGGATCAGCTTTTCTGGAAAATGATAAGGGCCGTAGTTGTTAGAGCAGTTTGTAATCAATGTGGGAAAGCCATAGGTACGCAACCAGGCTCTAACCAAATGATCGGAGCTGGCTTTACTTGCACTGTAGGGGGAGCTTGGTTCGTAAGACGTGGTTTCGGTGAATAAAGGTAGCTCATGCGGGGCCAAGGCGGGAGCCTCATCTGGATGTAGTAGATCCCCATATACCTCGTCCGTACTGATATGATGGAATCGGAAAGCTTTTTTACGCTGACCGTCTAAGCCATTCCAATAAGCCCTAGCTGCCTCTAATAAAGTGTAGGTACCGACGATATTGGTTTGAATAAATTCTGCTGGACCGTCAATGGAGCGGTCTACGTGGCTTTCTGCGGCTAGGTGCATTACGGCATCAGGCTGATGCTGTTTGAATACACGGTCTAATTCAGCGCGGTCGCAGATATCTACTTGTTCGAACGCATAGCGATCACTATTACTGACAGGAGCTAGTGACTCTAGATTACCAGCATAAGTTAGCTTATCAAGGTTCACTACGCTGTCTTGGGTGTTCTCAATAATATGGCGTATCACAGCTGAGCCAATAAAACCTGCCCCGCCCGTTACTAATATTTTATAAGTACCATTTACAACCATTACAACCACTCTATAAACATTTCATTTATTATTACCCACTCAGAAACCGCCCTCAATTCTACCGCTCTTCAACCAATTAAGCGAAAAATAGGCATAAAGTGTTGTTTCAATAGAATGATAATTACATTTTTATTCACATAAGCGCAAGACGAGCAATAATCCACTGGCAGCGCCTATCCATAGGTGGGCGAACTCATGTGCATGAACATCTAAGTTATTTTGGAAATCACTTACAAATTCAAGCTTGCTCGTACCTTCTGCTAACAGGAACTCTCTGTACTAAAACTGTCGACCTTGCATTAGCTTAATGGTGTCGCTTAGTTCAAGGCTATACTTGCCCAACTGGTGACTACCAACCGTATGTAAATCTGCAAGCAAAGGATATGTGGGCTTTAGTAGATGATTAGCGAGAACGGGATACAAGACACGCAGAAACAAAAAAGCCCTTGAAATGAATCAAGGGCTTTTTAAATCTGGCGGAGATGGAGGGATTCGAACCCTCGATGCGGGTATAAGCCGCATGCTCCCTTAGCAGGGGAGTACCTTCAACCTCTCGGCCACATCTCCGTAAAGTCATAACTATAGCATAACTTTAAATAAAAAAGCTAGCCCCTAGCTGACTTTAGTTTTTCTCTTGGTCTAGCTCAAAAACGCGGTGCAAAGTGCGCACAGCGAGCTCCATGTATTTGTCATCAATAATGACAGAGGTTTTGATTTCGCTGGTGCTGATCATTTGGATATTGATGCCCTCTTCGGCCAAGGCGCGGAACATGGTACTGGCTACGCCCGCATGGCTGCGCATGCCAATGCCCACGATAGAGACTTTACACACTTTAGAGTCCGCTACAATTTCGCCTGCGCCGATGGCTGGGCCGATTTGTTTTTCTAGGATCTCTTGGGTGCGCTCGGCATCCGCACGGTTTACCGTAAAGGAAAAGTCCGTTGTGCCCTGTACCGATAGGTTTTGCAAGATCATATCCACATCGATATTGGCTTCGGCAATAGGGCCTAGGATCGAATACGCCACACCGGGGGTGTCGGGTACGGCACGCAAAGTGAATTTGGCCTCGTCGCGGCTAAAAGCAATACCAGAAACAACAGCAGCTTCCATTTTTGTGTCTTCCTCGAAGGTAATCAACGTGCCCGAGGAGTCTTCCTCGTCGATGGGCATATCCGGATCAGTTAAAGATGATAAAACGCGTACGGGGACCCGGTATTTACCGGCAAACTCCACAGAGCGGATTTGTAGAATTTTGGAGCCCAAAGAGGCGAGCTCTAGCATTTCCTCGAAGGAAATCACGCGCATGCGACGGGCTTCGGGGACCACGCGTGGGTCGGTGGTATAGACCCCATCCACATCGGTAAAAATTAAGCATTCGTCGGCGTTTAGCGCGGCGGCCATGGCCACGGCCGAGGTGTCCGAGCCACCACGCCCTAGGGTGGTGATGTGGCCTTTGTCATCAACCCCCTGAAAGCCGGTCACAATCACCACACGGCCAGCGTCTAAATCGGCTTGTACACGTGTGGGGTCAATGGATTTAATCCGGGCTTTGGTATAAGAGGAGTCGGTGTTCACCGGCACTTGCCAACCGGCATAGCTACGAGCGGGCACGCCAAGCTCGATCAATGCCATGGCTAATAATGCGCTACTGGCTTGTTCACCCGTGGCAGCGAGCATGTCTTGCTCTCGCAAGTTAGGATGTGCGGAGATATCTTTTGCTAAGCCTAGCAAACGGTTGGTTTCGCCAGACATAGCAGAAGGAACCACTACAACCTGATGTCCAGCTTTGTGCCATTTGGCGACTCGGCGCGCTACATTTTTGATACGCTCTACCGAGCCCATCGATGTGCCGCCATATTTTTGTACGATCAAGGACATAATAATTACTGACTGAAATAAAATGGCTCACGCCACGAAAAAAAATACTATTTTATTTGGCTACGATACGCTAGTATCAAAATGTAAAAACACGCGGCCGCGGCGACAGCATACATAGACGTCACCATGTTTAATGCGCATTTGGCGATCAAAGCCCAGCGCATGCAGTTCACGCAGCTGCCGTAACATATCATTTAACCGTGCTTGGGTGGGCATTTTTTGCCCTTGTTTGGCTAGCCAATGGCGCAGTACCAGGGCTTGACGGGTGGGCTTGAGCTGGCGCCACCGCGCTAAATCAAAGCTTTGGCTGGCGGCGTCCACATCTAACGCGGCCAAGTCGTCTTCGGCGATTTCATCTAAGAGCTCGGCGATTTCTTGGCTTTGTTGGGCGTGGCGGCTTAATACGTGCTGCCAGCCGCGCCACCGTTCATTTAAGTGCGGCACAATTCGATCACGCAACGCCCCACGCGTGTAGTCATCCTGAAGATTGGTTGGGTCCCACACGGGTTTCCAGTGGCTTTGCGCGGCAAATTGCTCTGCCACAGCGATCAGCTTAGCACGGGGGATGGTAAGCAAGGGGCGTAAATAATGGATGCTATCCCTTTGCATCATGGGTGCCATGGCACCCATGCCGGTGACCCCAGCCCCCCGCAATAAGCGCAGCAATACGGTTTCGGCCTGATCATCCAGATGGTGACCTAAGAATATATGCTTGACACCAGTAAGCTGGCTAAGCTGTGTAAAAGCCTGATAGCGCGCGGTGCGTGCGGCGGATTCCAGGCCATCTCCCTGAGTTAGATCCACCTGTACACGCACGGTGTGGCACGGTACACCTAAAAACAAGGCGAGCTCATGGACATGGTCCACCCAGCCCTCTGCCCGCTGTTGTAAGCCATGGTGCACATGAAAAAAATGCAGGGTTTTACCCTGCTTGCGCGCCCATACCACTGCGTGTAACGCCAGCATGGCAGAGTCCACCCCGCCGCTGCAGGCGACGGCAAACGCATCTGCTGCCAACGGTTGGGTGAGCTGCTGTAAAGCAGATAGCACCAAAGGGTTGGCTACCTGCTCAAGAAAAGAGGTGCTAAGGGGTGGGAAACCAGGATTAGGCACGTGACTCTTGGTAACGACCATAAGACAACAAGCGCTCTAAACGTTGCTGACGTAATTGATCTACGGATAACCCCGATACCTGACGCAGGGCGTCGGCTAGGGCTCGGCTTAGCTGGCGTGCCATGGTGGCGGGGTCGCGATGGGCACCGCCAATGGGTTCGTTAACCACACGATCAATAAGATTCAGATCTTTTAGGCGGTCAGCCGTGATCGCTAAGGCTTCGGCAGCGGTAGAGGCTTTGTCGGCGCTGCGCCATAAAATCGACGCACAGCCCTCGGGGGAGATCACCGCATAGGTGGCGTATTGCAGCATGAGCACCACATCGCCCACGGCAATGGCTAGCGCCCCGCCGGAGCCGCCCTCGCCAATAATGGTGGAAATAATGGGGACTTTGAGTTCGGCCATGGCATAGAGGTTATGCCCAATGGCTTCGGACTGGCCGCGTTCCTCGGCACCGATGCCGGGGTACGCACCAGGGGTATCCACAAAGGTAAAGATAGGGAGTTGGAATTTTTCGGCTAAGCGCATTAAGCGTAAGGCTTTGCGGTAGCCCTCGGGGCGTGGCATACCAAAATTACGTTTGGCGCGCTCTTTGGTGTCGCGGCCTTTTTGGTGACCAATGACCATGCATGGTGTGCCGTTAAACCGAGCCAACCCACCTACGATGGCTTTATCGTCCGCATACATGCGGTCGCCGTGTAGTTCGTGAAAATCCGTAAAGATTTCACGCACGTAATCTAAAGTGTAAGGACGCTGGGGATGGCGTGCTACCAAAGCCGTTTGCCAAGGCGTTAATTTAGCGTAAATACTACGCGCCAAGGTTTGACTTTTTTGCTGTAGACGGCTGACCTCTTCGGAAATATCTACCGCGGAATCCGCCTGCACAAATCGCAATTCGTCTATTTTTTGTTCGAGTTCAGCAATGGGTTGCTCGAACTCTAGGAAAGTATTTCGCATTGTCGTCTTAGCTCGTATTAATAATGGACAGCTACAGCATCTACGCTGCGCCATAAATGCCATGTTGCCACAGTACACCAAGGTGCCCAAGCCTGAGCAACCTCGCGGGCTTCAAAACGCGATACCGGCTCGCCACTGAAATAATGCGTAGAGATGGCTTGTAATAAAGCGGCATCATCCAGTGGCAAAACATCGGCACGGCGTAAGTTAAAAATTAAAAACATTTCGGCCGTCCAGCGGCCGACGCCACGAATAGCACAAAGTGTTTCGATTACAGCTTCGTTATCTAAGTGCTGTAAACGCGAAACATCAATATAGCCATCCACAAAATGTTGAGATATCCCAATAATATATTCTGCTTTACGCCTAGGCAAACCAATTTGACCTAAGCAAGCAGACGAAAGTATAGCGATATTTTCTGGATTGGGTTGTTCTCCGTGATGACGCGCAAACTGGTGCCATTGTCTTAGCGCGGTGCGCCGGCTGGCTTGGCGCGATAAGACAGCACGCACCAGGGTGACAAACGGCGATGCCGGTAACCCTAGCGCATCATCAGCGTATAGGGGGATTATTCTACGCAGAATCCGATCATTTTTCATCAATTCGGTTTTTGCTCTTTCCCAATACGCGGGTGCGACCACCTGATCTATTGCGGTATTAAGCACGACGCCACTGGGTGAGCCCACCGGGCTTGTCCTCGAGCTCGATGCCCTGGGCGCGCAGTTGTTCGCGAATCGCATCGGCCTGTGCAAAGTCTTTGTTTTGCTTGGCCTGATGGCGTTGGGCGATCAAGTCTTCGATTTGGGCATCGGTGATGGATGAGGCCTGCGCCCCTGTTTTCAAATAACGGGTGGGCGAGCGTAAGTAGGTTTGGGGGTCGTGCTGTAGTAGACCTAAGATCCCCCCCAGAGCCTTGAGCTCAGCCGATAATGCCGCGGATTTGTCCTTGTTTGCCTGACTGGCTAGGTCAAAAAGCACGGCGACTGCCCCGGCCGTGTTGAAGTCATCGTTCATGGCGTCACGGAAACGTTGGGCATAGGGGCTGTCCCAGTCAATGCCGTTTTGTGCGGCGGGTGGGATATTGGCTAGGGTCTGGTACAACCTGTCGATGGCTTGCTGGGCATCGTATAGGTTATCGGGTGCGTAATTTTGTGTGCTGCGGTAGTGATTACGCACAATGAAAAAGCGCAGCATTTCTGCTTCGCGTGGGTTGGCTTCGTAGGTGGCTTGATCATCGGCCACGTCGGCGGCGATGGTTTGGCGAATCGTGCGGAAATTACCTAAGGATTTAGACATTTTGTCCGCATCCACCATAAGTGGTCCGCAATGCATCCAAATCGATGCCATTTCCCCACCAAACGCCCCCTCGGATTGAGCGATTTCGTTTTCGTGGTGGGGGAATTTCAGATCTGGCCCGCCACCGTGAATGTCCAAAGGCATGCCTAACAAGGCGTGGCTCATGGCCGAGCATTCAATATGCCAGCCAGGGCGCCCCAAGCCATAGGGAGACTGCCATTTGGATTCGGCAGGCTCGTCGTCTTTGGCGGCTTTCCATAGCACGAAGTCTAAGGGGTCACGTTTGCCCGAAGAAACCGCGACGCGCTCGCCGGCGCGTAAATCGTCTAGTGATTTGCCTGATAGTTTTCCATAGCCTTTGAACTGACGTACGGCGTAATTCACATCGCCGTCGTCGCCCTGATACGCTAAGCCTTTGTCTTCGAGCAGTTTGATGATGCCGAGCATATCACCCACATGCTCGGTGGCACGTGGTTCAAAATCTGGGGATTGAACATTGAGCGCTTTTTCATCGGCATGCATGGCATCGATATAAAAGGCGGTAACATCTTGCATGCGTTGATTTCGCTCTACGGCACGACGGATGATTTTGTCATCAATATCGGTGATATTGCGTACGTATTTGACCTGATACCCCATGGTGCGCAACCAGCGTTGGATCACATCAAAGCTCACGAGCATCCGTGCGTGGCCTAAATGACAAAAGTCATAAACGGTCATACCACACACATACATGCGAACCTTACCGGGCTCTATTGGCTTAAATTCTTCTTTGGTACGGGAAAGGGAGCTATATATACGCAACATAAGGGGTTATTGTCTATAAATAAAAGGCTAAAATAGGTGATAGTTTAGTATAACAAGGCTGTCACTAAAGGTGGCGTCTTAACCCTCTGAATCATGTATTCGTTATGTCTGATAGGAATATTCCGGTGTCCAAACGACTTTTTTTCTTTACCTCTTTCTGCGCTGTGCTGGGCTTGAGCCTAAGTGTATCGCTAGTCGCTCATGCCCAAAGCACGGGGGCCATTTTCAATGACGCACCGGCAACACCACGGGGCTGGCAACCGCTGGTTCGCGCGCTGGATGCCCTAACGCCCAGCGTGGACACGTCTATTCCGTTAACACCACAAGACATTACGAATCGTATCACAGCCCTTTTGAATCAAGGGCAAAATGAACAAGCGCTACAGGCCATTGAAAAGCGTCTTGCGCAGCGCGAAGCCAGTGGCGAGATCGGGGTGGATGTGCAGCTGCTGTTTTTGCAGGGGCGGGCTTATTCGCAGCTGGGTCAGCATACCAAAGCCATCGAAAGCTACCGTCAGCTTACCGTGTTTTACCCTGAGCTCCCCGAACCATGGAACAACCTTGCCGCCGAATACATGCGTCAACACCAATTAGAGCTAGCCCAAGAGGCCTTGGATATGGCATTGTTAGCCAACCCGAATTATGCTTTGGCGCTCCAAAATTACGGCGAGCTACAGCTTATGCTAGCGCATCAGGCTTTTCAGAAAGCCGGAAACGCTGAACGCTCTAAGGACACTCAATACATCTTAGAAAACTAATTTTCATAAAGGGAATACTTTACAATGCCACAATACTTCACTATAAGACAGGTTTTACGTTTTCAACCGGTCGTGTTTTTTTTACTTGGGCTGATGATGATGGCACTGTCTCTCTCTGCTCAAGCTACTACTTCTTCTACCACACAAGGTAATACTATGAGTACAAATCCAAAAGTTTTACTTCAAACCAACAAAGGCGATATCACGCTTGAGCTGGATGCCGAAAAAGCCCCTAACACCACACAAAACTTTTTAAACTATGTGAATGCTGGCTTTTATAACGGTACGATTTTTCATCGTGTGATCAATAACTTTATGATCCAAGGCGGTGGGTTCGAGGTTGGCATGAAACAAAAAGAAACCAACGCGCCTATCGAAAACGAAGCCAACAATGGTCTAAAAAATGATCGCTACACCATTGCGATGGCACGTACCAACGACCCGCACTCTGCTACCGCACAGTTTTTTATTAACGTTGCCGATAACGATTTTCTTAACCACACCAACCCTACCCCCAATGGCTGGGGCTACGCGGTGTTTGGTAAAGTCGTCGAGGGCACCGACGTTGTAGACAGCATCAAAGGGGTTAAAACCGGTAACAAAGGCTTCCACCAAGACGTACCTGTCGAAGATGTCATCATCGAAAACGCTACCGTTGTTGAGTAAGCTGCAGCTTCACGGTACGGTCTGGATCGCCGCAGATATTCATTTGGGGCCGCATAGCCCCAAAACGTCACAGGCTTTTTATCAGTTTTTAGATCAAGCCAAACAACACGCTGACGCGCTTATTCTCTGCGGCGATATTTTCCATGCTTGGGTAGGGGCAGATCAAGCCATTGATCCCCCTGCCTGGCTGGCGCACGCGGTGTATCACTTCCGGCATACGGCAATGGATTTGCCGATTTTTTTTATGCGTGGTAACCGTGATTTTTTACTGGATGGGCATTTTGCGCATTATGTTGGCGCGCAGATGCTTGATGATCAGCTGATTTTACAAACGGATCACCACCGTCTTTTGCTAACCCATGGGGACGAGCTGTGTACCGATGACCAGCGCTATCAACGCTTTAGGCGGCGTGTGCGTAATAAAAAGCTCCAACGCTTTTTTTTGCGTTTACCGTTAGCTTGGCGTGAGCGTATTGCCGGTGGGCTACGTCAACAAAGTCAAAAACAACAACAATACTTGCCGCAGTCCATCACCGATGTGAACGAGCAAGCTTGTATGGATTTACTGCAGCAACATCACGAGCAGGTGTTAGTCCATGGCCATACGCACCGGCCGGCTTTGCATCGCCTGGAAAATGGCTTAAGTCGAATTGTATTACCCGACTGGGAATACGATCACAGCGAACCAAGCCGCAGTGGCTGGCTCGCTTTGGAAGCAGACGGTCAGATCGCTTTTCACCGCCTGCATCACCCTACCTTACGCTTTAAGCTTAAAAAATAATTAGTCTAAAGCTTCGGGCACAATGGTGCGCTGGATGCTGCTATCCAATGATTCATAACCAAAATAGTTAATCAGTTCGTATAGCTCGGCACGGGTTTGCATGTTTTTGACTTGCCCGGCGGCGGTGCCGGTTTGTTTGAGCTCATTGTAAAACGCTTCTTGTGCTTTGGCGGCAATGCGCAAGCTGGAAACTGGCCAGATCGCCATGGCATAACCCATTTGCTCAAATTCCTGAGCGGACGTCTGTGGGGTGCGCCCAAATTCTGTCATGTTCGCCAATAGCGGTGCATCGATGGCCTCGGCAAAAGCTTTAAACTGCTCGGCATCGGTTAGGGCTTCGGGGAAAATCGCATCGGCGCCTGCTTCGACATATTGACGGGCACGGTCAATGGCAGCGTCTAAGCCTTCGGTGGCGACGGCATCGGTGCGTGCAATAATACGCAAGTCGCGACGCGCCCGTGCGGCAGCAGCGATTTTCTGTGCCATTTCCTCGGCGGTGACTAGCTGCTTGCCGTTTAGGTGACCACATTTTTTGGGTAGAACTTGGTCCTCTAGTTGTACGGCGGCGACCCCGACGTCTTCAAGCTCGCGCACCAAGCGCATGGTGTTTAAAGCCTCTCCAAAGCCTGTGTCGCCATCCACTACCAATGGAATGCGTACGGCACGAACAATGGCGCGCGCACGGTCGACCAGCTCATCCATGGTGATTAAGCCTAGATCAGGCAGGCCCAGCGAAGCCGTGAGCGCACCACCGGATAAATACAAGGCATCAAACCCGGCTTGGCGGGCTAATAACGCACCGATCGGATCATACGCACCAGCAATGGAAATAAACTCTTTTTTCTGCCATTTGTCGGCTAATTGCTGTCCTAAGCCCGTGGGTGTTGGTTGCTCTAACCATACCGCAGCGGCTTCATTTCGTTGTTCCATGATTTACTCCTAAAAAATAAGGTAGGTCTAAAATCCCACTCAAAGCTGACTGACCAAGGCCTGCCAGCTAAACTGTAAATGGCGGCGCATCAGCAAAGCGGCCAGTTCAGCATCCCCTGTTTGGATGGCTTCGGTGATGCGTTGATGCTCTACCAACGCCACTTGCCCCCGCCCTTGCACATTTTGATGCTGACGTCGCAATAACACGAGCTGGGGATAAAGCTCCTGTGTTAGGGCTTTGATTAATAAAGCATTCCCACTCAAATGAGCGACCAAACTATGAAAGTCACTGTCCCCATGCTGAGGGGCATACGCCCCCACGGGGTGTAATGACATGGTGTCAGCATGCGCCGCTACCAAGCGTGCAATACGCTCTTTGCCTAGGTCATCGATACGCTGAGCGGCTAAAAACGCGGCCTCGGATTCTAAGGCGGTTCTAAATTCATACAGGTCTCGCGCCTCGTTCTGCGTAATCACCCGCACGCTTGCTCCCACATTGGGAGTAACCGTTACCAAGCCCATGCTCGCCAAATGGCGTAGCGCCTCTCGGACAGGGCCTCGGCTCACTTTGAACTGCTCTGCTAAGGCGACCTCGGCTAAACGCTCCCCCGGTTTCAGTGCCCCACATAGAATGTTTTTATAGAGATTGTCTACAATCTGCTGAGATGAGGCCCCATGCCGATTATCGTGCTTTGTCAACAATCTACCCCCTTTTCTCTTTATTATGCTGATCAAAAGCAAAAATATAGCACTATTGTCTACACAATTGAGCAAACCATGGGTAAACCCTTATTGTCTCTGTGGCACCATAACCATTCAAATAAGGTTATTAGCCATATATTGTTAACATCTTTGGATGCTACGCATCGGAGTGATTATGTTTTTAAGAAAAATGAAATCTTGGGCATCGGGCCTGTTTTTAGGGGGCGCTCTTTTACTGGCTGGGATGCCGGCTCAGGCTGCTGACAACTGGCCAAATAAGCAAATCACCTTTGTGATTGCTTTGGGTCCAGGCGGGTCGGCTGACCGTACCGCACGACTCGTGGCTCAACGTATGCAAGATGAGCTTGGGGTACCTATTCGTGCCATTAACCAACAAGGCGGCGGTGGTCACGTCGGTCATACCTATTTTATGAATATGCCCAAAGACGGCAGCTTTTTCTTGTTCACCTCTATCCACCCCTACATCAGCAGTGCGATTTTGAATAAAAACGCCAACTATAAGCTGGATGATTTTGCTTTTATTAACGGGCAGTGGACTGATACGGACTTATTTGCCTTAAACGCTAAGCTTCCTTTCCAAACCTTAGACGAGTTTATGGATGCGGTAAAAAAAGAGCCGGGTAAATACCGTGTTAGTGTTGTCCCTGGGTCTACCGGCCATATCAATACGATTTTGCTATTGGAAGCCTATGGTTTACCCGCCGACGCCGTTAATATCGTGACGTATGAATCTGGTGGTGCGGCACGTACTGCGGCCGCGGGTGGCCAAGTCGATATGACCGTGCTAGCCGCCGATGGCAGTATTTCCATTAAAGAGTTTATTCGTCCATTGGCCGTGGCTTCTGATGAGCGTCTCGAGGACTGGGATGCACCAACGCTAAACGAAGTATTAACGGCACGTGGTTTAGATGCGGTCACGCCTTTGGTTGGCTCGATGCGTGGTCTTGCGGCTCATGCCGAATTTAAACAAAAACACCCCGAGCGCTTTGAAAAAGTCGCGCAAGCCTATCAAAAAGTGCTCAGTGACGAGGGTTTTAAAGCCCAGCTCAAAGAGCAGCGTATTGGTTCCGACTGGCTAGGTCCAGACAAAACTACCGAGATTATCGAGAGCAACTACCAAATTCTCGAACGCTTTAAAGATCAAATCTAATTTTGTTCCCGCACAGCAAGCGGCGTGTGTCGCTTGCTGATTCTTTTTTCAAAATAAAAGCCTACTATGCAACGTATATCAACAAGCCATCTTGTTTTTTTAGTTTTGGTGAGCGCTTGCGCCGTTTATTTAAACTGGAGCGCTATTAGTGCCTCTGCCACGCTTTTTAACCTAATTATTATTGTGCCCAGTGGTGCGCTTGTCCTTGGTCTGGCGGCTTTTATTTTGCTCAACACCAAGGATTCGACCTCGGCTGATACAGATGCCACGTCCAAACAAAAACAAAGAAAAGCATTGCTTGGTGACCTTTTGCTGCTCACGGTTTTTGCGGTGTTTTGCTTAAGCCTGACTACGGTGGGTTTTGATGTCGCTACCTTTTTATTTGTTTGGCTAGGTGTGGTTTTGGGCGGAGCACGTAACTGGATCGTCCCCCCAATTTATTCTGCTGTTTTCACCTTTGCTCTGACTAAAGGTTTTGGTTCTTTATTTCCTTTTCCTATGCCACTGATGGTGTTTTAAATGATTGATACCGTTGCATTTTCTCAAGCCATCACTCTGCTGTTTACCACTCTAGATCCGTGGCTATATGTGGTGCCAGGGCTGATTATTGGTTTAATTTTTGGTGCTGTTCCCGGTTTGCAAATTTCCATGGCAATGGCCGTGTTTTTGCCTATTACCTGGATGATGGATTTTCTCCAGGCCATGCTGTTTTTGACCGCTATTTTTACAGGCGGTGCCTACGGTGGTGGTGTCACGGCAATTTTAATGAATATCCCGGGTTCTTCTTCCAGTGTCGCTACGGCTTTTGATGGCTACCCCATGGCACGTCAGGGTAAGCATAACGAAGCACTTGGTATTGGTCTTGGTGCTTCTGTAATCGGTACTTTTATTGGTTACGCCCTGCTTTTGGTGCTGATTCAACCCCTAGCCGGTATGGTGTTACGGTTGGGTCCCCTAGAGATGGTTATGATTGTGCTGTGGGGGCTGGCTCTTATTGCCACACTCAACGATAGTACTGTTGCCAAAGGGCTGCTAGCTGGTGTGCTTGGTCTGCTTCTGAGCCAAGTGGGCATGTCTTCCACGGGTGTAATGCGTACCACCATTGGTAACCCGTATTTAATCGATGGGATTTCCGTTGTGCCCGCTATGATTGGGCTTTTTGCGGCTTCTGAGCTGCTACGTTTACGCGCTGGTTCGTATCTGGTCGAAGAGGAGAGCGCGCGAAAAATTTCTTTGCGCAAAATTATCAAAGGGTTATTTGAGGTTTTTAAATACCCCAAAATTATCCTCAAAGGCAGTTTTATTGGCGCTCTGATTGGTGCGGTCCCGGGCGTGGGCTCATCGGTAGCTAACCTGGTGGCATATGGTGAAATCCGTCGCACTTCTAAAAACCAAGAGGAGTTTGGCAAAGGTAGCGTAGAGGGCCTCATCGCTGCCGAGTCCTCTAACTCTAGTTCCGAGGGTGGTTCCATGACGGCTTTGCTGGCGTTAGGGATCCCTGGGGGGGCGGCTACAGCCGTGTTACTGGCAGCTTTCTCTTTCCATAATCTGGTTGGTGGCCCGGCGTTTATTCGTGACCAGCGGGATTTGGTGTATTCCATTATTTTAGGAAACTTTGGTCAAGTGGTACTGCTTGGGGCGGTTGCTTTAATGATTCTGCCTTTGCTGGGGATGGTGGTACGCATTCCCCTGACCTATTTGGTTCCCTCTGTGTTGGCATTGTGTGCTTGGGGTGGGTTTGGTATCACGGGTACGATTGCAGGGCCGGTCACGGTCATGGCTTTTGCGGGTTTGGGCTGGCTTATGCGCCGTCATGCTTACCCGGTCGCCGCCACCGTCATCGGGCTGCTTTTAGGCAAAATGGCCGAAGGCGAAATGGTGCGTACCCTACAGATATCCGGTGGTAACCCGTTAAGTTATTTCGCCGAGCGCCCCATCGCCATTGTGCTCTTAGTGTTATTTATTTTATCCGCTATTATTTTGCCGCTTTTACGCAAGCAAAAAGAAAAGAAAATGCGAGTGCAGGTCTAAATCCTTATGACTAATCTACGCACTGTCGCTCGCGGCCTGCTTGCTCTGTCAATCGGAGCAAGCGGGGCCGTTTTATTTATTTATTTGGGCATGTCACTGCCATGGGTATTAGGGAGCATGGTGGCGTGTGCAACGGTTTCTTTATGTGGGGTCAAATTAAGCATACCTAAAAGCTGGCGCTCTTATGCTCTTGCTGTGATTGGTACGATTTTAGGTAGTAGTTTTACGATTGAGACCGTTCACGCTTTACCAAGCTGGTCTGTTACGATTAGTCTTATGCTGCTTATGAGCGGGCTTTATTTGCTTTGCAGCTATAGGATTTTGCTCAAGTGGTCTGGCATGGATCGTTTGACCGCGTTGTTTTCTGCTATACCTGGTGGGCTGTCTATTGTGAGCGCCTTATCCGAGCTATATCAAACGGACACACGACGCATTGCCCTGAGCCACTCGGCCCGTTTGGTTGCCTTATTGGTTTTAGCCCCGATCATTCTAATCCATGTGGGCAATTACGCCCTACCAAGCAGTCATCTTCCTACATTAACTAGCACCACAACCCCAATTAACTGGGTGGAGCTTATGTTGTTAGCTTTGTGTGGTGTGGGTGGCTACTGGTTAGCAAAGCAATTACGGTTTGCTACAGGGGTGTTGTTGTTTCCTATTATTTTTTCTGCTTTGGCTCACGCTACGGGCTGGGTAAATATTCAAGTCCCCGCCCCTGTTGCGGCATTAGCTCAAGCTGTCATTGGTACTACCGTGGGCATTCGATTTGTGGGGTATCGCTGGCGTGACATTTTATACGATGGCTGGTTATCTATTGTTATTGGTGTGGTTCTGGCCCTGTTGTCTATGCTCGCTGCGCTGCTACTAAGCCACTGGTTAGGCATGGATTTTGCCCCCCTGCTGTTGGTTTTTTTACCAGGTGGCGCCCCCGAGCTTGGTGTGATGGCCCTGGCTTTGGATATTGATCCAGCGATGGTCACCACCCACCATATGTTGCGTGTGCTCGCTATCGTGGGTGGTATCAGCATATTACTTAATCGCTTTATTCGTAAACCCTAACGCCAGTAAAGCCATAATAATACGACCGCTCCCAACCCGATGCGATACCATGCAAAAGGACGATAGGTGTGCTTGGACACAAAGCGTAATACTGCTTTTACTAAAAACAAAGCACTAAAAAAGGCGGCAACAAAACCGACCACTATCCCTACTGTTTGATCGGGGTTGAGAGCGGCACCGTTTTTATATAGATCATAAACGGTAGCCGCTAGCATCGTGGGCATGGCCAAGAAAAACGAAAACTCGGTAGCGGTTTTACGTTGGATACCGGCAAGCATGCCCCCGATAATCGTCGCTCCGGAACGCGATGTGCCCGGTACCATGGCTAAACATTGCGCAAAGCCCACCACCAGGGCCTGTTTCCACGTGATTTCTTCCATACTAAAAGCCGTTGCTTTGGCGGATGTGGCTGTGTCGATGCTTGGGTTCTGAGCATGTTTGGCATAAGCGGGCTTGCGTTCCACCCACAGCATGATTAAGCCACCCCCAACTAAAGTAAATACAAAAACCAACGGGCTATGAAAGAGCATTTTTATGTATTTGATGGCTAAAGCCCCAATCACCGCAGCCGGTAAAAATGCCAAAATCAAGTTGCGCAAAAACAGCTGTTCTGTTTTGTCCCCTTGGATTACCCCTGTTAGCAGCTGCACAATACGCGCTCTAAACAACCAGATCACGGCCAAAATCGAACCAAACTGAATCACGACCTCGAACACTTTATTTTCATCCGAGGGAAACTGAATCCATTCCGCTAACAGCAATAAATGTGCTGTGCTTGATACGGGAATAAATTCAGTAAACCCTTCTATTATCCCTAGGATCAGGGCTTTAATTAAATACAAACCGTCCGTCATGATGCTTTAGTCCTCTTGTTCGTCAAAATCTGCTTCTATGCGCTCGCGTTCGATAATTACCGTACCAATACGACGTCCATCGAGCTGCTTGACTGTGAAATGGAATCGATATGGGCCCCATACTAAGTCACACTGGTCATCGGGTTTAGGCAATGTACCAAAACGCTCTAATAAATACCCGGCCAAGGTGGAGTATTCCTCGTCCTCATCAACGAGGCCATCAATCTCTAGAATTTGTTCAAGGTGGTGTAAATCGGCCGCGCCATCCACAACCCAGCGGTTTTCTGCTGTGGCAACAATGTCGGGGATTTCATCTTCGTCAGGGAATTCGCCGGCAATGGCTTCAAAAATATCAATCGGCGTTACCACACCCTCAATCGCACCGAACTCATCTGTCACTAAAGCCAATTGGCCACGCGCCTCTTTAAATAGCTCCATCAGCTGCAAAATCCCAATGGATTCATGCACAATGACCGGTTCACGCAGTTTATTTAAGTGCACTCGTCCATCGGTGATTAAATCTGCCATCAGCTCTTTAGCCTGCCCTAGCCCAATGACCTCGTCCAAAGCGCCTCGACATACGGGTAAATAGCTGTGTGGTTCCCGTTCGATTTGAGCTTTGATGGTTTCAGGATCCTCTTCAATATCAACCCACGCTACATTATTACGCGGTGTCATGATGGATCGTACGTTACGCTCAGACAGTGTCAGTACGCCACTGACCATATTGCGCTCCTCATCACCAAACACCAGGCTGGGGTCTTGGGGTGCCTCTGGGCTCTGTTCTGTGTCCGCGTCTACTTCGGCAATGGGTTTTTTACCTAGCATGCGTAAAACGGTTTCTGCTGTGCGCTCTCGCATCGGGCGTCTGGCTTCGGCTTTGCGTTGGTTGCGACGCGCAATTTGGTTAAGGACCTCGACCAGCACAGAAAAGGCGATGGCAGCATAGAGATAGCCTTTGGGTACATCAAAACCGTAACCTTCGGCTAATAGGGAAAAGCCGATCATGAGCAAAAAGCCCAAACACAAAATCACGACCGTAGGGTGTTTATTCACAAAGCTTGTAAGTGGTTTTGACGCCACGATCATCAAAGCAATCGCAATAATCACCGCAATCATCATAATAGGCAGGTGTGACACCATACCTACCGCCGTAATCACCGCGTCAATCGAGAACACCGCATCCAAAATCACGATCTGCGTCACAATGACCCAAAAGCTAGCATGCATGCGCGAGCCAGAGGCATGTTGAGTGCGCGGGTCTAAGCGTTCGTGTAGCTCTAGGGTGCCTTTAAAGAGCAAAAATAGCCCCCCAATGATCAAGATCACATCCCGACCAGAGAAATCGTGCCCCCACACCGTAATCCATGGCGCCGTTAATGTGATCAGCCATGACATAATAGTCAGCAGCCCCAGGCGCATTAATAACGCCAATGACAAACCGATAATACGCGCTTTGTCTCGCTGTTTTGGTGGTAGCTTGTCCACCAAGATGGCGATAAAAATCAGGTTATCTATACCTAAAACAATTTCTAATATGACTAGCGTTAATAACCCGGCCCACGCCGTCGGGTCTGCCATCCACTCCATTTAAGGGGCTCCGTCTAAACAAAAAAGCATGAAAAAAGGAAAAAAAAGCCACCGCCCTAGCAGTGGCTTAAAAACAATTAGTTTTGTAAATGCATGATCATCTGGGGAAAGATTTTTGGGGTGGCGGCTAAAATCTGCCCTGTTTCGTACCAGCTTTGTTCACCCTCGAGGTCGCCCACCAAGGCACCGGCTTCCATGGCAATCAATGCGCCTGCGGCCATATCCCATGGTTTAAGGTTAACTGCACAAAAACCATCCAATCGCCCACACGCTACATAAGCTAAATCCAGTACCGTGGAACCCGTACGACGCACCGCTGCGCACTCGGTCAACAGCCCTGTGAAAGGCGAGGTCGTGGTAAGCGCGCCTGCCGACCCAGCCACATGAGCGCCGATCAACGCATCATGATAACGGCGTTGCTCTGAGACGCGAATACGGCGATCGTCTAAAAATGCGCCACTACCACGGCTAGCAGCAAAAATCTCATTATTGCTGGGGTCAAAGATGACGGCATGCGCCAACTGACCACGGTGCAAAGCGGCGATTGATACGGCATAATGGGGAAAACCATGGATAAAGTTAGTCGTGCCGTCCAGTGGATCAATCACCCATTGGTATTCCACACCACCGCGCCCTACTTTATCGGCATCGGGTTGACGTTCGCCTGTTTCTTCGCCCAAAAAGGCATGATCTGGATACGCTTCGGCTAAAACTTCTATAATGACTTCTTCTACTGCCTGATCGACTTCGGTAACATAGTCGCTAGGTCCTTTACGTGCAATGTGCACACGCTCAAGGTCTCGACTAGCGCGGGTAATAATATCGCCTGCACGGCGTGCCGCTTTAATAGCGGTAAATAGCATCGGGTGCATAAATTTCCGTAATTCGTAAAAACAAGCCCTAAAATAACCCTGTTTTATCACAAGGGCTAACAACAATTTAGTATTTTAAATGACTACGACCCAAAACGAGCCTTTATTCAACCATATTCGTTTTATTATGGTTGAACCCAGTCACCCAGGCAACGTTGGTGCTGCCGCCAGAGCCATCAAAACCATGGGTTTTCAGCAACTGTGCTTAGTGAACCCAAAATCGCCCACCATCATAACGCATGAAAATGCGATTGCAATGGCAAGTGGGGCCACGGATGTGCTTGAAAACACCACCATTGCCGATAGTTTAGAACAAGCGCTCGCCCCTGTCTCCCTAGCTTTTGCGCTCACAGCCAGGCCACGCTATATTGGCCCGCCCCCAAAAACCATCCGCGAGTCGGCTTGCATTGGTGCCGAGCACCTACGCATGCACCCTACCGGCCAGATAGCCATTGTATTAGGTACCGAGCGCACGGGCCTAGAAAATCACGCCATCAACCAGTGCCAGTATTTATGCTATATCCCTGCCAACCCAGAATATAGTTCGCTCAATGTGGCACAAGCACTACAATTAGCCGCATGGGAACTGCGTTATGCTCTCTTAGAACAGCTGGATTTTCCTTTAGTGGTCAAAACCCCCGGCAAAATACTCGAAGCCGATTTGCCGGCCACACAATCGGAAATCCAGTCCTTTTTAACGCATTGGGAGCAAGCCCTTACGGCCGTGGATTTTTTGGATCCTAATCACCCTAAAAAACTCATGGTGCGTATGCAACAGCTTTTTACTCGTAGCCAGTTAAGCCATGCAGAAGTCGCTATGTTGCGTGGGGTATGTACCGCTATGATGAAAACGGCCCGTAAAATAAACCCAACAACGACTTCTTAACACACCACTTAATTAAAAAACCAAATACCACCGATTATGTTTAAACAGTTACGCGAAGACATTGCCTGCATTTACGAAAGAGACCCTGCCGCTCGTAGCCGTTGGGAAATTCTCACCTGTTATCCAGGCCTACATGCCATCTTAGCGCATCGCTTATCTCACAAGCTTTGGAATACCGGTTTTTTATGGTTAGCACGATTTGTCTCTCATTTAGCTCGTATTTTTACTGGTATCGAAATTCACCCCGGCGCTAAAATAGGTAAACGCGTTTTTTTTGATCATGGTATGGGCATTGTGATTGGTGAAACGGCTGAAATCGGGGATGACTGTACGATTTACCAAGGGGTGACTTTGGGTGGTACTAGCCTATATAAAGGCACAAAACGACACCCTACCCTAGAGAACAATGTGGTGGTGGGCGCAGGTGCCCAAATTCTTGGGGGGTTTACAGTAGGGGCAAATGCCAAGATTGGCTCCAATGCCGTCGTTGTTAAGCCAGTACCAGCCAATGCCACCGCTGTTGGCAATCCTGCGCGCATTATTACTAAAGAAGACAAAAAAACCACGGCGCCTACTACGCCTGCTCCTTCCCCTGCTTCGGCCGAAGAGGCCGTGCGCCACCCCACTGACCACCCCTGCAAGGCGGAATGGACGGGCAAACCATTAAAGGAGCTGCTTGAACAAAGCGCTCGCTCTAAAGCGGCAAGTCCTTTGCACCAAGCCAGTAATGATGCTTTCCCCGCCTATGCCGTAGACAGCACGAATAACGACCCCTTAGTTCAAGTTATCCATGAGCTAATTAATCATTCAGCCCAACAAGAACAACGCATCAGTCAGCTATGCAAAGCGCTCGAAGAGCTTGGACAGCGGGTAGAAAACGGCCAGCAACCGCTGGATGTTGAACGTCTTAATAAAATGATGGAGTGATTCACATGTCAGCCGCTACTACAGAGAATAGTTCAGGACCACGTACTCTGCGACGAGGGCTACAAATACTGCAAACCTTGCAAGCTCATGATGAAAGTGGTCTTAGCGTCACCGAGCTATCTCGGCTCACCGGTCTACAGCGTCCTACCATTTACCGTCTCTTAGCGGCTTTAACTGAATGTCAGTTTGTTCATACGGTCGGCAAAACTCGACGCTATGCGGCCAGCAAACCCACGCATCCTCATGCCGAAAATGAACATCATTTAGTGGAAATTGCCAAACCTTTTATGCGTGAGCTTGCTTTTAAGGTTGGCGATGCGGTGTTTTTGGTTATTCGGGAAAATAATGATTCGCTCACACTCTGGCGCGAGATCGGCCCCTACCCTGTGCAAATTTTAGGCACCTATGTGAATAAGCGTCAGCCATTAGGGGTAGGCTCTGCTGGTATGGCGCTTTTGGCCAAGTTGGATGATCACACCGTCGACCAAATTATCGAAGCCAATAGCCACAAGCTGGACCACTACGGTGGTATGACACAGCGCGAATTACGTCAGCTTATTACTAATACCCGCACACGGGGGTATTCTGTCGTGGGAAATTATGCTGTACGTGGGGCGCTTGGTGTTGGTTGTGCTTTATGCAGCAGTCAGGGGCACCCACTTTTGGCGGTAAGCGTTACGGCTATCACCGAGCGCATGCCAGCAAGACGGCAAAAAGAAATTGCTCGGCTTTTACATCAAACACTGGAACATATTGCAGAGAAAATGTAAAAAAAGGGAGTCGGTCGACTCCCCTTTTTTTTTAAGCAGCTTGCTCTTCTTTGAGCACAGCTCGAACAGGTACTGGGTGGTTCATGCCTGCTTCGCTTAGGGTTTGTAATGCCAAGCGGTTTAGCTCGAACCGTACGTCCCAAAAATCCTCGACTGCCGTCCAGGCTCGTAGATTTAACACCACGGTACTGTCTTTATAATCACTCACAAAAACCATGGGTGCGGGGTCTTTTAAGACCTTGGCGTGGTTATCCAAGAGCTCTTGTAATACGTTTAATGCGCGATCTAGATCATCACCATAGCGTACCCCTACGCCAATATCCATGCGTCGGGTGGAGTTACGGCTATAGTTAATAATTGGGTTACCCCAGATCAAATTATTGGGTAAGCAAAAATTAACACCATCGACTTGCACAAACTTGGTCATAAATAGGCCAACCTCATACACCGTACCATCGCCCTTGCCAACAATAGACACAAATTCCCCAGCACGAATCGGGCGTAATACCAGTAGCATAATGCCTGAAGCGATATTTTGTAGGGTGCTTTGTAAAGCGAGACCAATAGCTAAACCTGCCGCCCCAAGAACCGCAATAATACTGGCAGTCTGTACCCCAAAGCGCGCTAAGACAGCAATAAGCACAAAAATACGTATGGCCCACACCACAACGCTTTGCGCAATCGGTACAATAGTGACATCAATGTGGGGGGAACGCTGGGCCATTTTGCGTACCCAGCTACCAGCTAGATTCGATAGCCACCACCCTACGATTAAAATCAAGACTGCTAACACAAGATTGATTGCCATTGCCTCTAGCCATGGCATCGCTCCAAATGGAATAGCCAGCTTTTCCGACATAAAATTACGCTCCGTAAAAACAAATAATTCCCATCATAACGACTTTGGCTAAAGTTCGCAGCCGAACTTAAATTTGTTAACCTTGTTGGCATCTTTGTCTTTGATAGCCAACCCCTCACACATCTCAAGGTAATTTGTATGCCAACGACCTACCCCTTATCCGTTTTAGATTTGGCGCCAATTGTTCAGGGCAGTACCCCTGCCGACTCTTTTAAAAATACGATTCAACTGGCTCAACAAGCAGATCAAGCCGCTTTTACGCGCTATTGGCTAGCTGAGCATCACGGCATGGTCGGCATTGCCAGTGCGGCGACTTCGGTGTTAATCGCTCATGTTGGGCATCACACACGCCGTATTCGTATTGGAGCCGGTGGAATTATGCTGCCCAATCATTCCCCTTTAGTAATTGCCGAACAGTTCGGTACCTTAGCGGCCTTGTTTCCTGATCGTGTGGATTTAGGCTTAGGTCGTGCTCCCGGCTCTGATCAGCGTACCGCACAAGCCTTACGTCGTAATTTGCAAAGTGATCCTAACGAGTTTCCGCACGATGTGTTGGAGCTGCTGGACTATATGTCTGACCATCCACAACAACCCGTGCCTGCTGTCCCCGGCAAGGGGAGCAATGTGCCTGTATGGATTCTGGGTTCTAGCCTTTTTGGGGCTCAGTTAGCCGCCATGCTAGGCTTGCCTTATGCGTTTGCTTCCCATTTTGCTCCAGCCCAAATGATGGATGCCATCGCTGTTTATCGTCAGCACTTTAAGCCATCACACTATTTACAAAAACCCTATGTGATGCTGGGGTTCAATGTTTTTGCGGCAGAAACCAATGAGAAAGCCCACTATTTAGCGTCTTCGTGGCAACAGTCTTTTGTAAGTTTGCGTCAGGGTAAGCCTATCCAGCTACCACCTCCCGTGGCGAATTACATTGAACGCGCCGGCGCTTTAGGTCAGGCTGTGATGGATCATGCGCTTAGCTGCGCTGCTATTGGCGATTTACCCGCCATCATCGAGCAAACACAAGCTTTTATTGATAAAACCGGTGCCGATGAGCTGATGGTAACCTGCAATATGTATGATCAGCGCGCACGACTGCATTCCTATGCTCTGTTAGCCGAGGCACAAAAACATTTACGTCACGCCCCTTCCGCTTTAGATTTTGCTTAACCTGTATAACCCAACATGACTTCTACGGATCTTTCTGGTCACACCCCCATGATGCGTCAATACTTGCAGCTGAAAGCTCAGGTTCCTTCGTATTTGTTGTTCTACCGCATGGGGGATTTTTATGAGCTTTTTTATGAGGATGCCGAACGCGGTGCCCGTCTTCTTAATTTGACGCTAACCAAGCGTGGTAATTCTAATGGTGAGCCTATTCCCATGGCGGGGGTGCCTTTTCATTCCCTAGAGGGCTACTTGGCGCGTTTAGTGGCTATGGGTGAATCCATGGCGATTTGTGAGCAGATCGGTGACCCAGCAACAAGCAAAGGTCCGGTTGAGCGTAAAATCGTGCGTATTGTCACCCCTGGTACCTTAACCGATGATGCGTTATTGCCCGCTAAGGCGGATCGCATTATCACGGCCATTTGTCCGTCCTCTAAGCCCAGTTCACAAAAAATAGGTATCGCTTGGATGAATCTGGCCAGTGGGGCTTTTAATGTCTATGAGTGCGATAACCACTTGCTTGACGCTCAGCTTAGCCGTTTACAGCCGGCTGAGCTCCTGCACCCAGAAAGCAGCCAAATCCACTACGAAAGCGCCCAGCGCTGTGTGGGCCTGCCCGATTGGCATTTTGCGCAGGATAATGCGTTAGGGGTTTTGTTAGATCATTTTAACGTCGACTCTGTCAGTGGCTTTGGGCTAGACGAGCTACCTTTGGCTACCTATGCCGCTGGTGCTTTGCTGCGCTATGTTAAGCACACACAATCCCAAAGTCTCAACCATATCCAGACCCTGCGCGTAGAGCAACTGGGCGAGTTTGTGGTGCTTGATGGTATCACCCGAAAAAACCTAGAGCTCACAGAAACCATTAGCGGCGAAACTAAACCCACCGTCTTTAGCACCATTGATCACTGCGCCACCCCAATGGGCTCCCGACTGCTACGACGCTGGTTACATCACCCATTGCGCCATAATGACACCATCCGTCAGCGCCAAGCCGGCGTTAAACAGCTTATCGCAGCCCAAGAAGCCCAGCCCTTGGAGCAACCTTTAAACAAGCTGGTGCAGCAGTTAAGCCAATTTCCTGATATTGAGCGTATTGCTACTCGTATTGCTTTAGCTAGTGTACGCCCACGGGAGTTAGCGAGCTTACGCGATGCGCTACAGCTTTTGCCTGCCTTCGAACAACACCTGCGGCTACTTTCCGGGCAATCTCAGGCTTTTGCTACACAACTGCAGTCATTAGCCATAGACCCGGCGTTAACGCAGCTCCTACAACAAGCCATTGCCCCTGAGCCGGCTTTGCTTGTTCGTGATGGTGGCGTGATTGCAGATGGCTATGATGCCGAATTAGACGAGCTACGTCATCTGGCCACAGATAGTGGTGCTTTTTTGCTGCAGCTAGAAGCACGCGAACGCGAGCGTACTGGCATTGCCAATCTTAAAGTTGAATACAATCGCGTCCATGGTTTTTTCATCGAGGTTAGCCGCGCTCAAGCTGATCAAGTCCCCACGGAATATCGTCGTCGACAGACATTAAAAAATGTGGAGCGCTTTATTACGCCAGAGCTAAAAGAATGGGAAGACAAGGTGCTCTCGGCCAAAGAGCGCAGTCTAAACCGAGAAAAAGCCCTGTTTGATGACTTATTAGAGCAGCTTGCTCCCTATGCAGCCATGCTTTCCGTCGCCGCAGCGGCTTTAGCTGAAATTGATGCCCTAGCCAGTTTTGCCCACCATGCATTAGCTAATCACTGGGTGGCACCAGAGTTGAGCGATCATCCTGAAATTCGTATCCAGGCTGGGCGCCACCCTGTGGTCGAGCACACCATAGAGCACTTTATCGCTAATGGCTGCGAGCTCCATGATCAGCAACGACTGCTCATGATCACCGGCCCGAACATGGGGGGTAAATCCACCTATATGCGCCAAACGGCGCTGATTGCGCTTCTGGCCAGAACCGGTAGCTTTGTGCCGGCTGAGCAAGCCGTCATTGGTCCACTGGATCGCATTTTCACCCGCATTGGGGCGGCTGATGATCTGGCGGGTGGGCGCTCTACTTTTATGATGGAAATGACCGAAGCGGCGGCCATTTTATCTGCCGCAACCGAACACAGTTTGGTGTTAATGGATGAGATTGGGCGCGGTACTTCTACCTATGATGGTTTATCGCTCGCCTGGGCGATTGCGCAGCGTTTATTGCAACATAATCGTTGTTTAACCCTGTTTGCTACGCATTATTTTGAGCTAACACGTTTAGCCGATGAGCAAAAAGCCGCATTAAATGTCCATCTAGCTGCCGCCGAAACCAAAGACGGTATCGCATTTTTACACGAGGTGCGCGAAGGCCCCGCTAGCCGTAGTTATGGTATTCAAGTGGCTCAACGGGCCGGTATCCCTGCTGCCGTCATTCACAATGCTAGCGCTGAACTGGCTCGTCTGGAGCAACAACATGCTCATCAACCACAACTGGATTTATTTTCTGCCGCCCCGGCTTCGGCTCCAGCGCCGAGCTTGAGTGCGGAACAAGAGTTAGCACTTGAGCTACAACAAGCCCTTCAGTCCCTAGATATTGATGAGCTAAGCCCACGGGCTGCTTTAGACCTGTTGTATCGTTGGCGCCAATCCTACACGGTTTAAAACCAATAGGCAGCCAGCCCTACAGGCACAACAAATAACGCCGCCGCGCTTAACGCAAGCTGCCACCAGCGCGGTCGGTACTGATAATTGGATCCATGAGAGTCTTTAGGCATACGAGTCGGTAATGGCATGTCATTCCTCCCAACCAATGTTAATGAGAATAATTCCCATTATCGTATAGGTGCCTTATAGATATAAAAAAACCCTACTGAAAAGTAGGGTTTTTTCTGGCGTATCGGGTTTAACGTGTCATGTGATTGGACAACACATTAATAATGCGCCCCGCCGTAGGTGTGGTCTGCACCTGACCGGCATCGTCCACGACTTGAACCAAGCTGCTATTGCCTTGGGCCGTGACACGAATACGGAAGCGCTGTGCCTCGGCGGTGTTACGTGCACGGAAAATACGACCAATAATATTAGGTTGTTCGATTTTCTCGCCGCTATCCGCATCCAAGTAACGAATGTAATATTCGCCGGCACTGCGGTCGCGATCCTCGACAGAGAAGCCTGCCGAATCAATCGCCACCCCAACACGACGCCAAGCACGATCAAAGCCTTCGTTAATTACGAGCTGGCGCTGATCGGATGTGTCTTGAACCTGTACCACTGGTGCCCCATCGGCTGCTTCAGCCTGTGCTACCCGTGCTTGAGCCTGTTCGATATCTGTGCCCAAGAACACCATCAAGCGCGCCAGCATCACGGCATTCAAACCCGGGTCTTCTTTACCATGTACCCATTTAAAGGCGGCGCCATCAGTAGTGGGGGTTTCGTACATATGCTGGTGGCTAATGTAGATTTCCGTTTTACCATTTACACGCTCTAGTCGTGTACGGAAACGCTCACGCTCACCGCTATCAAATACCTGATCCACTACTGAACTGAGCAAGGAACGAATCCAACTGTCTGGGATTTTTGCCCGATTCTCTGCCCAATCCGTCAGCACCATGCCGGCTTTAGGATCCTCGGAATGGATAGTAAAGCCTTGGTTATTCCAAAACTCGAGGATGTGCGGGTAGATTTGCTCGGCTGGCTTATCCACCACTAACCAGCGTAAATCCCCGTCGCGCATGACTTGAATGCCCTCTTGTTCGGGCAGAATACGGTTACCGGGTTGCGCTGCAGCGGGCTGATCCGCTTGCGCTTGTGCGTATTGGCTGTAGGATAATGCCCCCGCATCCGGTGCTTGGAAGCGTGCATTTTGATTAGCCTGGGTTAAATCGGGCGGGATACTGAGTGGATCACCCGTTACCGTGCTTTTGTAATCCACACTTTCTTCTTTGCCTGTGATCTGATTTAAAGCAGAACAGCCGCCTAAAAGCGTGAGACTTAACCCCGTGGTTACTAACCACGCGGTGGATTTAGGGATTAATTTCATGCGAGCAACCCTGCGTCATTAAGAACTTGGCGCAAACCGTCGTGATGTTGTGCACTAAGCGGTGTCATCGGTAAACGGTAGCCAAGCTGTGTTAAGCCCATTTCAGCCAGCGCCCATTTTACAGGAATGGGGTTGGCCTCGATAAAGAGAGCCTGATTAAGATCCGCCAATTTAGCATTTAATTGACGTACTGTGGCCAAATCACCATCTAAAGCGGCTTGGCAAAGCTGTTTCATTAGGCGCGGTGCTACGTTTGCCGTGACAGAAATATTGCCCTTGCCGCCCAATAAGATAAGTGCGGCAGCGGTGGGGTCATCGCCACTGAGCACAATAAAGTCTTCGGGCTTATCGCGTAATAGCTGACCTAATCGACCAATATCACCGGTTGCGTCCTTGACCCCAATGATGTTGGGAATTTGTGCCAAACGTAAAATGGTTTCATTGGACATATCCGCTACGGTGCGCCCAGGTACATTGTATAAAAACGTGGGGAGATCCACGGTTTCTACAATTTTTTTAAAGTGCTGATATAAACCTTCTTGGGTGGGTTTGTTGTAATAAGGTACCACCGACAGCCCAGCTTGCGCTCCCACGTCACGGGCATGCGCAGCCAGCTCGATGGCTTCGGCGGTGGAGTTACCACCTACGCCGGCAATCACTGGGATACGCCCATTTGCGTGTTCGACCGCCACCTGAATCAACTCGGCGTGCTCGTCCATATCGACGGTAGGCGATTCGCCAGTTGTGCCTACCACAACTAAAACATCCGTACCTTCGTTAACGTGCCAGTCGATAAGTTTTCGGTAAGCGTCAAAATCCAGACTTCCATCGGGAAGCATTGGCGTAACAAGGGCAACCATGCTGCCTTGAAAAATAGGGGTTGCAGTATCCGAACTAGCCATAATAGATAAAGTCTCCTGGATAAGACGAGCTAAAGCCAAAAATAAAAGAAGTAACGTATAAGTTTACCGGATTCACGGCAAAATCATAAGAATAAACGAATAATCCACTGCCCTGCGAGCAAAAAGGGTTGCAAAAGCAGCCATAGTACCCCTGTAAACATTAATACAATCAGAATCAACATGCCATAGGGTTCAATACGAGCATACTGATCGGCATAAGGCTGGGGCAAGAGGCTGTATACAATACGCCCGCCATCTAAAGGCGGTAAGGGTACTAGGTTCAGAGCCATTAAGACTAAATTTACCTGAACACCAGCAATGGCCATGCGCCCCCAAAAATCACTGATGTCCATATTTAGCATTAATAAAATGCGTAATATCAAAACCCAGCCTATGCCCATAAGCAAATTAGATGCCGGACCAGCCAACGCCACCCACAAAATATCTCTTTTAGGATGACGTAAACGAGACCAATCCACTGGGACAGGCTTTGCCCAACCAAAAAGTAGCCCCGCCCCGCCAAGTAGTTTTGTTGAAATCAACAAGAACAAAGGCACCACAATAGTTCCAACCGGGTCGATATGACGCGTCGGATTTAGGCTAATTCGCCCTGCTTGCTCTGCCGTTGGGTCACCAAAATACCGCGCTACATATCCATGCGCGGCTTCGTGTAAGGTAATACCAAATAAGACCGGGATAGCGTAGACCGCCAGTGTTTGAATAAAACTTTCCATAGGTAAACTGTATACGGCTCTACGCCATGTTTATTGCATTAAGTTGTTGGGGTCTATTCTAAACCTAATTTTTTCGGATCGCCTAAGCCCACACGCAATACTTCGGGTTGGCCGCTACTTAAGTCGATCACTGTTGTTGAGTCTGCAGGACATGCTCCCCCATCAATGACCGCTGCGAGCTGATGCTCATAACGTTCCAGAATGTCTTGCGCATCATTAAGTGCTTGCTCTTCACCCTCGGGAATTAAGGTCGTAGATAGTAAAGGAGCCCCAACCTGATCAATTAAATCAAGCAGCACCCGATTTTGGGGCACGCGGATCCCGATGGTCTTACGCGAGGGATGTGACACACGACGAGGTACCTCTTTGGTCGCCTCAAGAATAAAAGTCCATGGGCCTGGGGTCGCTAATTTTAATAAACGGTACTGGCTATTATCTACGCGCGCAAACGTGCTGATTTCCGCTAAGTCTCGACAAACCAGTGTTAAATGATGACGCTCATCAAGCCCCCGCAGCCGGCGTAAGCTTTCGGCGGCGGCCTTGTCATCTAAGCGTGCTACCACGGCATAACTCGAATCCGTAGGTACAGCTACCAAGCCACCTTTAGCCAATAAATCCGCTGCTTGTGCTAAAAGACGAGCCTGAGGATTTTGAGGATGCACTTCAAAATATTGAGCCATAAGCGATGTCCTTTATCTCTTCGGGAGCCATACTATAATGGGTATGCTCCTTGGGTTAAACGTGTTCCTCTAGGGGTGATGCATCAGCTGCTCACCAAATAGTAGCTTAACAAAAACACAAGTGGTGCATTTTTTTATTTTTTATGTTATAGTTATATTTCTTTGCAAGGGGTACTACCCAAAACTTGCAAATAATGGTGATCGTAGCTCAGTTGGTAGAGTCCCGGATTGTGATTCCGGTTGTCGCGGGTTCGAGCCCCGTCGATCACCCCAAGATTTTAAAGCCCGTATAATTATTTTATACGGGCTTTTTTGTTTTTTAGCCCAATACCCTTATAGTAGTCTTTGGTTTAACAAAAGGATACGATAGGATGACTGTGGCAAACATACCAGATTGGCAATTAGCCCCTGCGGGCTGGGATTGGTGCGCTCAAGACGAAAATGGGGATTGGTATTGGTATAGCGTCAAACCCGAACCCAGTCTAGGCGGTGGCGTCTGGCGCTCTAACTCTCGTCACCAGCAGTTTGCTTGCAGCGGTTCCCCCAACCCAAACTGGATTCACTCTCTTCAAACACGTCCTTTAGCCTCTGGCCCACGCGATGGTTAACTTGTCTCAACTTTTGCATGATTTCTGGCTAGAGTACTGGCCACATATAGCTCTTATTCTAAGTCTGGTGATCAGTATCCCCACCGCTATTCATGCGGCCATGAATAAAAAAGAAGTACGCGCCGCTATTGGGTGGGTGGGGATCATTCTTTTATCTCCTTTTGCTGGTTCTATCTTATATATCATTGCAGGCGTCAACCGTGTACGCCAAACGCAAATCAGCGAGCTGCGCGATAAGCAAATCAAAGAATACATTAACTATGATACGCCGGTGGTCACTAACCTGCGTCAACAGTTTGATGAACATCTAGAAGCCCTGCAAACACTAGGGAATCAAATCAGTTATTTTCAATTGCGCAGTGGCAATCACATCCAGCTGCTCCAAGGCGGTGATGAGGCTTACCCCGCCATGCTCGACGCTATCCACCAAGCCGAGCACTCTATTGCCCTGCAAAGCTACATTTTTGACAACGACCGTATCGGTCAGCAGTTTGTTGAGGCCTTAGTCAAAGCAAAACAACGTGGTGTCAGCGTACGCGTACTGATTGATGCCATTGGCGTACGCTATTCCCACCCCCCTGTTCATCGCTTACTGCGTAAACACGGCATTACTTGTGCCCTGTTTATGTCTATCCCTTTGCTGCCGCTCAGTTTTTTTAAACGCCCTTATGCGAACTTACGCAGTCACCGCAAAATTTTGATCGTTGACGGACGTATTGCTTTTACGGGTGGTATGAATATACGTGAGGGTTTTTGCAGTGAGTTTACCAATAACAATCCAGCAAAAGACACCCATTTCAGTTTTCAAGGGCCTGTGGTACTGCAGCTGATGTCCACCTTTGCCCATGATTGGGAATTTACCACTAATGAAACCTTAAACTATGATTTTTGGTGTGCGTGTACTTGGGACACTCCCTTGCCACAGGTTCCCGCGCGTTGCGTACGCTCTGGGCCGGATCGATTTTTAGCCAGCACTCACTCGATGCTGCAAGGCGCCTTTGCTGTTGCCCAACGACACATACGCATTCAATCCCCCTACTTTTTACCCGATCAAGTACTGATGGGGGCACTCAATACCGCCGCTCGTCGTGGAGTACGCGTCGATATTGTCATCCCTAAAAAAAATAACTTGCAACTTGTCAGTCGCGCTATGCTAGCGCAAATTAACGAGGTGATTGAAGCGGGTTGCCACGTATGGATGGCAACGGGGTCTTTTAACCACTCTAAGCTAATCACTATCGATGGCCAATGGAGCTATGTGGGTTCATCTAATCTGGATCCACGTAGTTTACGGCTAAATTTTGAGCTAGATGTGGAAATTTATTGTCGTGATATCGCACAACAAATCGAGCAGGCGATTGATGAGGAGATCTATTCAGCTGAAGCACTCAGCTTAGAAAAACTCGCTCAAATCCCTTTTAAGCAACGACTTATCAATCGTATTATTTGGTTAGCCAGCCCCTATCTCTAACCCTAGGGCTTCTACTTAGTTTGAGTTTATCTATACAAATAACGATACAATTTACCCCTCTATGTAGAAAATTTTGTAGTATATATACGATTCCTAAAACGAGAACAACGATTCCATGTCCGATCTTTTTTTAAAGCAGTGGAGCCAAGACTATTTAAGCCACCAACCTCCACGCACCAAATCACTGGTCATGACCTTATTTGGTGATGTCATCCGCCCACATGGCGGAGCCCTATGGCTAGGCAGTCTGATTCGATTGCTCGCTCCTTTTGGTATTAATGACCGCTTGGTTCGCACCAGTGTCTACCGCCTAGCAGAAGAAGGTTGGTTAAGTGCGCAGCGCGAGGGGCGCCGTAGCATGTATACCCTACGACCCCAGGCTTCTGTCCGCTTTCAAAAAGCTCACCAACGCATCTACACCCCTAACTATTTGGAGTGGGATGGCAAGTGGACGCAGTTGTTTTTTATTTCTGCTGACATTAGCACCAAACAACGCGCAGACTTACGCAAAGCCCTTTTATGGGAAGGCTTTGGGGCGTTATCCCCCTTTGCTTTTATTCATCCTAACCCTGATCTGAGTACACTGGATCAATTAATCGAGGACGCGCAATGCAGTCAGGCTGTGTACGTCACTCAGATCCAAGATACTGATTTATCTCATAGCCTACCTTTGTCCACGTTGATTAAAGACTGCTGGCAGCTTGAAGAAATTGTCGAGCGCTATCAACGCTTTATTGCTCATTTTAAGCCGGTGTTAGCGCATCTACAGCAAGCCCCCACCCTGGATGCAGAACAGGCTTTTGTGACACGCACCCTCTTAATTCATGAGTTTAGACGGGCTCAACTGCATGACCCACAGTTACCGCTGGCGCTCCTACCTAAAAACTGGATAGGCAAGCAAGCCTATGAGCTTTGTCAGCAACTCTACCGCTATTTAGCGCAGCCATCGCAGACGCATATCTTAGCAACCCTGCGCACCGAAGACCCCGATGCACCCGATGCGGCACCGTATTTTTATGAGCGATTTGGGGGATTAAAAATAGAAGAAATGACGAGCTGATACAACAAAAGACATGGCGCGTCTGACAGGATTCGAACCTGTGACCGCCCGCTTAGAAGGCGGGTGCTCTATCCAGCTGAGCTACAGACGCGCATAAAAAAAGCATTATACCCTATCTTTGATTAGAATAGCCACGCCGTTTCTGCTCCTCGTAAGAGGTTAAGGTTTTACGCAAAAAATGCAATAGATGAGTAGAACGCAAAATATTTACCCGTGGCAAAGCATAGCGGTCATCCTCGTGTGTGGCTAACCCCCGCTCTGTGGTTACAGCTACTTGATAGCCTGTTTCTTGCACCCAATGTCGCGCCTCAAGGCTTTCGGCGCCATAGGGATAGCAAAAACTGGTTATTTCTTGCTGTAATAGCGATTCCAACGTCTCTTTAGACTCAATAAGCTGTCGCATGCCCTCGACACGATCTACTTTTGACATGTACACGTGATCCACCGTATGCGAACCGATCTCTTGCCCCTGAGCCACCCAGTCTCGAAGCTGTGACGTATTCATCATTGCTGCAGGTAAACTGCCATTTTTTTGCGCCCAATGATTTTGCCCACCTATTTCAGCAGTGACAATAAAATGGGTAGAACTAAAACCTAATGCTTTTAATACCGGCAGCGCATTTTCATAAACGTTTACATAGCCATCATCAAATGTTATTCCAAATACCTTGCCTGTTTTTTCTCCTTTTAAATAAGGTATTAACTGTTGTAATGATAATCCTGTATAACCGAAACGTTTTAGCCAACGCATTTGTTGCGCAAAACGTTTAGGGTGCACTGTAGCCCCCCGCAGCCGTGTTCCTTTTGGGGGCGGCGTACCAATTTGGTGATACATTAAAATGGGTATCATAGTTAACTTCCTTATCCACTCTTCTAAAAACCACCCACTATCTTAAGCCAAATAGTGCTACATTGGCAGCGACCCTTTCTTTTTACTCTATTAACAGCTATGCGATACGTCCTATATAAAACGCTTTGCTTTTTAACTCTCTGTTGGCTTCCATTGTTCAGTGCCCACGCAGGTATTAGCTATTCCTTAGTTGAAAATCACGCTCAGCCAGGTGAAAAAATTACCGTGCGCGCGCTTTTATTTAATGATGAGGCTAATGCGTTAACTTGGTCCCCCCCTGAGCATCTGGTGCTGCAATGGCGTCATGCGGACGGCGATGTGATGCGTAGTCTTGCCTCTTTAAAACAGCCCGCCCAAGAGCTACGTGTGCCCGTCAATAGCTTTACATTGGTTGAGTGGGAGGCCGTGGTACCCAGCGCTGCCAAAGGCGTCCAAGTGCTTAGCATTGAAGGAGCACCCGATCTGTTTGCTTTAGACACCAGCCCCAATGGTGCTCTGCTTGCCAATCAGCTTGCGCTTGCCCCCATTATCGACGCGGGTGCCGCCCCCATTGGTCAACCCGACCCAGAAATCCCCCAAGAGCAACTAACTGCCCAAGGCATTTCCCCCACCTATGGCCCTGCTGTGGCGCAAGCCCCACAAAATCCACATAGCAGCGTTGTTTTTGACAATTTCCGAAATGCGATTTCTTCTTATGAGCCTATTTATTTTATTGTTGGCTCTAAACCTGAAACGAACGCGCGTTTCCAAATTAGCTTTAAATATCGTCTCTTTAACCCTGAGGATGAAAAAAAATCAGGTTTTCATAACCATCTATATCTAGCTTACACACAACGTTCATTGTGGGATTTAAGTTCTGATTCCATGCCTTTTATCGATACCACGTATAACCCCAGTGTCTTTTGGTATAAAGAAAAACTTTGGCAAAATAATAATTCGCCTTTTTATCTGGGCTTAAATGCCGGGGCGGAGCATGAGTCCAATGGTAAAAGCGGCGACGACTCTCGCTCTATTAATGATTTCTATATTCAGCCCGAGTTCAATTACCTATTTGATGGTGGCAGCACGCTGACCTTTATGCCCCGCGTAAAGAAATACTTTGGCGTCAGCAGCGATAACCCAGACTACCGTGACTATATGGGCAATGTGGAATGGAAACTACGCTGGCAACAAGATTACGGTCTTGCTTTAACCGGTACCTATCAACGTGGTAAGCACAACCGTAAAACCACCCAAGTGGATGCTTCTTGGCCTTTAAAGCGCACCCCTCTTAATATGAATGGTTATCTCTACGCTCAATACTACAAAGGTTACGGCGAAACGCTTTTGCATTACAACCAACGCAGCCAATCACAAGTTCGCTTTGGGATTGCTATCATTCCATAGTCTTTCCCCCCAGAAACAGGGGGGGATGACAGATAAAAAACTTTTTTCACAAAAGGCTTGCTTTTTTATTTTAAGTCATGCTATAGTTAAGTCTTTCGGGGCGTAGCGCAGCCTGGTAGCGCATCTGGTTTGGGACCAGAGGGTCGCGAGTTCGAATCCCGCCGCCCCGACCACATTACTAAAAAAGGTTTATGCTTTGGCATAAACCTTTTTTTTCATCTGTCATCGCATTACAATGTGACTATGCTCACACTTTATCGATTTAGTCAGCGCCTTGCTCGCACGGAGTTATTCGTAGCGGGCTCTTTTATGGCTTTTATTTTTTTGTTATTGATAATCAATATCATTACCCGTCTCAATAACATTCCTATTTATTGGATTGACGAGGCGGCTGTCACCGCTATGGTCTGGATGGCACTACTGGCAGCGGCAGCAGGTATCCACTACCGCACTACTATTGCCATGACCCTTTTAAAAGATCGCTTAAGCCAATCAGCGCAATATCGTTTAGATCTGTGCGTAGATACCTTATTGATGCTTTTTTTTGCGGTATTTTTGGCTTTACTGATCATGATCTTTGAGCCTTATCAGCTCATCGTCAAACACCGGTTAGACTGGGCTGCTTTTTCAAGCACAGAGTTTAATTTTGTCTATGAGGAGCCCACCATGACCCTTGGGATAAAAAAATTTTGGACATGGTTAATCCTACCTATTTTTGCTGTTAGCGGCTTCATCCATAGTCTGGCTAACTGGTGTCATACCATGACTCGACTGCGTCAAGAGCATTCCCATGTTAGCAATTAGTTTTTTTACACTGTTACTGCTAAGCGTACCCGTGGCTTTTGTCTTAGCGATAACGGCGCTCTTATTTATTTATACGTCAGACAATACGGTGCTGCTCAGCTCCTACCCTCTGCAGTTTTTTGGGGGACTAGAAAATTATGGTTTGCTGGCTTTGCCGCTTTTTATTTTGCTGGGCGAATGCATGCACGAGGGTGGGATAGCTCGCCGTCTCATGGCCGCTGCTGCCGCATGCATTGGTTCAGTTCGAGGTGGCTTAGCGTATATCAACCTGCTTGCCAATATGATGCTGGCTTCTATCTTGGGTTCTACTGTGGCTCAAGTCACGATAATGGCTCGCATTGCTGTTCCTCAAATGCAGCAAGCCGGCTATCGAAAAGATACTGCTATTACCATCACTGCCCTTGGGGGCTTGTTAGCCCCTATTATGCCACCCTCGATGCTTTTTATTATCTATGGCGTCATCGCACAAATTTCGATTGGGGATTTATTTTTAGCTGGCATTGTTCCTGGATTACTGCTAAGTCTTGCTTTTCTCGCTATTATTGGTGTTTTAGCAAAAAAGCATCAGTATCCATACACTGAGCACCAAAATAGTAAACAGCGCTGTAAAGCGCTTTTTCAAAGCCTACCTGCTGTAATGATACCTATTATCATTATTGGTTGTATTCTTGGTGGGATTGCCACACCGACTGAAGCCGCGGCAATTGCCTGTATTGTCTCCATTCTGGTTGGTAAATATATCTATAAAGAGCTGCATTTCGCATTTATTGGTCCAGCATTAATCCGTGCCGCTCAAAATGCAGCAGTGGTGTTATTGCTCATTGCTGCCTCGCATGTCTTTGGTTGGGTTATCACGTTTGAGAATCTACCTGCCCAATTTGCCGATTGGATTCAACAGGTTACAAGTAGCCCACCCGTTTTTTTATTTTTAGTGGTGCTGGCTTTACTTATCATGGGCATGGTGATGGATCCTATTCCTATTATTATTTTAGTTGTGCCCGTGCTATTACCGGTTGCTATGGATCACTATGGCATCAACCCGTTTCATTTTGGCGTCGTACTATGCTTAAGCTTAGTCCTAGGCTTATTAACCCCTCCGATTGGCTCGGCGCTATTTGTGGCGTCTTCCTTATCTGGCATTAAAGCGGAGCGTATTGCTCGTTTAGCCTTGCCGTATCTATTTGCTGCTCTGGCTGTGATAGCCCTTTTAGTGCTTTTGCCAGCGCTTTCTTTAGTCTTTATCCCCTCGCCCTAACACAAAGGAAATCTCATGCGTAAAAAATGGTATGCCTTTTTTGGTTACTTATGCCTTAGTAGCTCGCTATTTGTTGGCTCGGCCGTCGCCGCGGAACTGCGTTTAGGTCTAATTACTCCTCCCTCTCACCAATGGTCGATTTCCGCCCAGGCACTGGCACAAGAAGTCCAAGAAAAAACACAAGGCGAGCTACGCGTGCGGGTCTATCCATCGGGACAATTAGGTAATGAAGCCCAAATGCTACAGCAGCTACAAAGCGGGGCTTTAGATATGGCTTTTTTGGTCGCTGGGGAGATCGCCAACCGGCGCCCTAACTATGCCGCTCTCTTTGCTCCCTATTTAGTTGATACCCCACAACAAGTCAGTCAGTTATTACAAGGCGAAACCGCCACCGCTATGCTTCAAGAACTTAACAGTCTGGGTTTGGTGGGCTTAGGTTATGGCATGGCGGGAATGCGCCAAATTCTGATGCGTGCAGCGATTAACGATGGGACAGATCTAAAAGGCAAAAAAATCCGCACGATCCCCATTGAGCCTGAGCTCGATTTTTGGCGTAAGGTTGGCGCAGCGCCTACACCTATGCCACTACCTGCGCTATATGATGCCTTTGCTAATGGTCAAATCGATGGCATGCAAATCGACTTTGAGGGTGCATGGAATGTTAAATACATCGACCATGCTAAAACCGTTTTACACTCATCACACATGATGCTACCGATGGTTGCTGTGGCTTCAGCAAAAAAATGGCAGACCCTGAGCGAAACACAACAAAAACTATTACAAGAAATCGTCGCCAAGCATTTAGAGCAAATTATCTTGGCCTATGAAAAAATTGATCAAGACTACTTAGACCAAATCCAAACCACAGGGGTTTCGATTCTTAAGGTGGATCGAGCATTTTTTGGTGAAAGTATAGAAAACTGGTATCAGGTATGGCGTACCAAGTCCCCTACCCTTAAAGCATTGGAGCAAGAAGCAGCACAAATAAAAGCCCAAACCCCCTAGTCCACCCATACGATGTGGCTCGTGTGATGGCATTTCACAAAGCCCACAGCGGCAAGCTTATAAAACGCTTACGGCTGTGGGCTTTGACATTATTAAGGTGCAACGGTTGCCCCGCCTTGGCCGCTACGCTGCAATGCTTCGGCTACAAATCCGTTAGCCTTCATTTCTTTAATAAAATCAGTCACATATTGCAAAGCCACATCACGCCCTTTAGGTAGCGCCATGGCTTGATGAATAGCCGTAAAATGGCCGTCTAAAATACGGTATCCTGTGTGCTCTGCCGCATATGCTTGTAACGTTTGACGCACGCCGGCTACCGCCTCCAGGCCCTGTTCTACAAACCCATGAATCGCTGCAGCCGAAGTGGAAAACTTAACGAGTTCGGCATGCTGTAAATGCCGAGATAAAAACAAATCATAAGCCGCGCCCTGCCCAACCGCAATACGCACCCCCTCTCGATCTAGCTCTTCCACCTGCAACCACGGTGCCGTGTCTTTAACCATATAGGTTCCCTCTATCAGTACGTAGGCTTCGGTGAAATCGATTTTCTCTGCGCGTTTAGGATCGATCGCCATAAATGCGATATCCCAAGCATTTTCCTCCACAGCGGCCGCTACTTTTGCTGCAGCGTCATAACTAATAAAACGGGGCACCACGCCAAGGCGACGAGCGAGTTCTCTGGCAAGGTCTGCCGTTACCCCTAAAGGAACACCATCTTTACCACGTTGTGCAAGTGCTGTATTGCCGTAATTTAGCGCAATGCGTAATTCGCCTTGGGGTGCTAGGTTTTTCATCACAGCGTCTACCTGATTCAACATGAATTGTCTCCTTAATAAAAAAAGCAGCCCGTAGGCTGCTTTAAGAATAGTTCGCAAATCGATTAACCAAAGCGTCCAGTGATGTAGTCTTCGGTTTCTTTGCGTGCGGGCTTCACGAAAATCTGGTCCGTTTCACCAAACTCCATAAGCTCGCCCAAATACATATAAGCGGTGTAATCTGAGCAGCGGGCAGCCTGTTGCATATTATGCGTCACAATTAACACAGTATAATCGTTTTTTAGCTCTGTAATGAGCTCTTCGATTTTCGCTGTAGAAATGGGGTCCAATGCCGAGGTTGGCTCATCCAATAACAATACCTCTGGTTTAATCGCAACGCCGCGAGCAATACACAAGCGCTGTTGCTGACCACCCGATAATCCATTACCGTTTTGTTTGAGCTTATCTTTGACCTCATCCCACAAGGCTGCTTTAGTCAGTGCCCACTCTACCCGCTCGTCCATTTCCCCTTTGCTTAACTTTTCAAATAAGCGCACCCCAAAAGCAATATTGTCATAAATGCTCATTGGGAACGGCGTCGGTTTTTGGAAAACCATGCCAACTTTAGCGCGTAATAATGAAATATCTAAGTTAGAGGTTAATAGATTTTCTCCATCCAGCAGGATTTCCCCCTCGGCTCGCTGCCCAGGATAGAGTTCAAACATGCGGTTAAAAGTACGCAACAAGGTGGATTTACCACATCCCGATGGGCCAATAAATGCCGTCACCTTGTTTTCCTTGATGCTCATATTGACGTCTTTAATGGCATGGAAGTTGCCGTAGTAAAAATTTAAATTTTTTACTTCGAGCTTAATACGTTCAGTTGTAGAGTTGCTTTGCATAGTCATCATTTAATCGAAAAAAGGCGAGGCGTTATTTGTTACGGAATAAGGTGCGAGCCAAAATATTGATGCCCAACACAAACAAAGTGATCAATACGGCACCTGCCCAAGCGAGGCGGTTCCAATCCTCGAAGGGGCTCGCTGCATATTGGAAAATCACCACTGGCAAGTTCGCCAACGGCCCGTTCATATTTAACGACATAAACTGGTTGTTTAATGCGGTAAAGAGCAAGGGCGCGGTCTCGCCCGATATACGAGCTACGGCTAATAACACACCCGTAATAATGCCAGAGCGCGCGGCACGATAACTGATAAACATCACAATACGCCATTGTGGGCAGCCCAGCGCCGCAGCAGCCTCACGTAAACTATTTGGCACTAATTGCAGCATATTATCCGTAGAGCGCACCACCACTGGGATCACTAAAATCGCCAAGGCTAACGAACCCGCCCAACCCGAGTAGTGCCCAAACTGGGCAACGTGGATCGCATAAATAAATAAACCAATCACAATCGATGGTGCTGATAGCAACACATCATTTAGGAATCGAGTCGCTGGTGCCAACCAACCGCGCTGACCGAACTCGGCCAAATAGGTGCCGGCTAAAATCCCTATCGGCGTCCCGATCAAGGTCCCCATGCCCGCCATCATAAAGCTACCTAAAATGGCGTTTAATAACCCCCCCTCCACACCAGGGGGTGGGGTGGGCTGCGTGAGCAGTGTAAAGGATAAGGCTGATGCCCCTTTAACCAGTAAAGTAATAATGATCCAAAACAACCAAAACAAACCAAAAACCAGCGCAACCGTAGACAAAGTCAGCATGAGCCGGTTAAAGCGGTTGCGGCGTTTATAGAGAGGATTATCCGGGTTCAGTACAGAAGTCGTTGTATTTTGCATAGTGTTGCTGCTTAGGATTGAGCACCCTCGTTTTTAGCTAAACGTAATAGCAAGACTTTAGAAACAGCCAATACTACCGTGGTGATTAAAAACAGAATTAAGCCTAATTCTAGTAAAGCGGCTTTTTGCATGCCACCCGCTTCGTTAAATTCGTTGGCCAGTGCCGATGCAATAGAGTTAGAGGGAGCAAAAATCGAATTGGGAAGATTAAAGGCATTACCAATCACAAAGGTCACGGCCATGGTTTCCCCTAAAGCCCGACCCAAACCTAACATAATGCCTCCGATCACGCCATTTTTTGTAAAAGGCAATACCACACGCCACATGACTTCCCAAGTGGTGCTCCCCAAGCCATAAGCCGACTCTTTTAGTAGTGGGGGCACCAGTTCAAATACATCGCGCATTACCGCCGTAATGAACGGAATAATCATGATGGAAAGGATCAAGCCCGCCGTAAACACCCCAATACCAAAAGGCGGCCCTGCAAAAATTGATCCAAGTACAGGAATACCATCAAAAAAAGAAATGATATTTGGCTGTACATAGCGCTGAAACAACGGCACAAAAACAAAAAGCCCCCACATCCCATAAATAATGGAGGGAATGGCGGCTAGCATTTCAATAGCGGTTCCTAAAGGGCGTCGTAACCAAACCGGTGACAGCTCAGTCAAAAACATGGCAATCCCAAAGGAAACCGGCACGGCGATCACTAAAGCAATTGCCGACGTCAACAACGTTCCTACGATAGGAACCAACGCTCCGTATTCATTATTAACTGGATCCCACTCGTTGGTCCATAAAAACGCCAACCCATGAGCTGAGATGGATTCACGGCTACCATAGATCAGCGATGCCATAATGGCAGCCAGCAGAATAAAAACAAAAAACGCAAAACTTTTCGTTACGTTTTTGAACAAGACGTCTAATAAGACATTTTGGTTAGATTTCATGACAGCGTTTTAAAGAGTTGGTGATTTTGCAAAAGCAGTATTGTCACACAACAAGACGGTACCACCAACTTTTGATGGAACCGTCTTGTGTATTACCAACGGTTAGGCAATCCAAAAAACTGCATTATTTCCAGATTTCGCTACCGTCTTTGGCTTTGATTTCTTTAGCCCACACCTGCTTGATTTGGTCGGTGACCTCGGTAGGCAAAGGCACATAGTCGAGCTCGCTCGCCATGTCGGCCCCTTTATCAAAGGCCCAGTTAAAGAAGTTCAAGACCGCTTTTGCATTTTCAGGCTTGTCTTGTACTTTGTGCATTAAGATGAACGTGGCAGAAGTTACAGGCCAGGAATCTGCACCGGGCTCATCGGTAAGAATCACACCCATACCTGGGGCACTATTCCAGTCTGCGTTCGCTGCAGCGGCAGCAAAGGTTTCCTGTGAGGGCTGTACAAACTGACCATCTTTGTTTTGGAGCTGAGTCCAAGACAGTTTATTTTGTTTGGCGTAAGCATATTCTACATAACCGATAGAGTCTTTAAGCTGACGCACATACGCCGCTACTCCTTCGTTACCTTTACCGCCTTGGCCGGTAGGCCATTTTACCGCTTTGCCCTCACCCACTTTTTCTTTCCAGTCGGTGGAGACTTTGGATAAATAGTTGGTCCAACCAAAGGTCGTACCAGAGCCATCCGAGCGGTGAACCACTACAATCGAGTTAGCAGGAAGTTTGAGGTCAGGGTTAAGCTTTTGAATCGCCTCATCGTTCCATTTGGTGATTTTACCCAAGAAAATATCAGCCAAAACAGGACCTGATAATTTTAACTGGCCTGGCTCAATGCCATCGATGTTCACTACAGGAACTGTACCACCGATTACCGCAGGAAACTGAAGTAAGTTATCTTTTTCTAATGCCTCGCCTTTCATCGGGTCATCCGAAGCACCAAAATCAACGGTTTTAGCAATAATTTGCTGCTGACCACCACCTGAACCAATAGACTGGTAGTTAACTTGTTTACCGGTCTCTTTATTGTAGGCAGCTGCCCATTTGGCATAAATTGGATATGGGAAAGACGCGCCCGCACCTGTTACGTTAACGGCCTGAGCAGATAGAGCCATGGCGCTAAAAGCCAGACCCACGGTTAGTTTTGAAAAAGCACGTTTTAACATCTAGACACCCTCTTGATGATTTGTAATCGGCAGTCTATTACTGCATCTGTAAGCAGTTTAAGACGCAAATATTACATGTTCGTGACAGTAGCTGTTTTAACACAAAATCACTGTCCTAGCTCTTGCATTAAGTGCTCATGCAAATTGAAAATTGCGCCACGCCGGCTTCGAACACGTTGGTAGCTACCATTAGGCAAGCCTTTCCAAGCAAGCTGATTATCACGCAATGCATAACGAAAGGCCTCGTTAATCACTCGACGTTTTAAACGCCGGTCAAAAACAGGCACAGCAAGCTCAACCCGACGGAAAAAGTTTCTGTCCATCCAGTCTGCAGAAGAAATATAAAGGTCTTCCGCCCCATCGTTATAAAAATAAAAAACACGTGAGTGCTCTAAAAACCGGCCAACGATAGAGCGAACTTGGATATTTTCTGATAAGCCAGGCACACCAGGACGTAATGCACAAGCACCACGTACAATTAAATCAATACGCACACCGGCTTGACTGGCCTCGTATAAAGCGTGAATGATTTTAGCCTCGAGCAACGAGTTCATTTTTGCCATGATACGTGCTTTTTTCCCAGCTTTAGCCTGCTCAATTTCACGCTCAATATAAGCCATCATGGTGTCGTGCAAATTAAATGGTGACTGCAATAAAACACGCAGGTTGCGTCGCGTCCCTAACCCCGTCAACTGACTAAACACCTGTTCCATATCAGCGCAAATATCTGCGTTGGCAGTCATCAAACCAAAGTCGGTATACAGTCGAGCTGTACGTGGGTGATAGTTGCCGGTACCCAAATGCCCATAACGACGGATCTCCCCCTGTTCACGACGTAATACCAATGCCATTTTGGCGTGTGTTTTATACCCCACTACGCCATAGCTGACATGTGCACCAGCTTCTTCAAGCCGTGCCGCCCAGTTAATATTGGTTTGCTCATCAAACCGAGCCATTAGCTCCACAATCACTGTGACCTCTTTACCTGCCTTGGCTGCTTGCATCAAAATAGCCATCAGCTCGGAGTCTTCACCTGTGCGATAAATGGTCTGTTTAATCGCTACCACATGGGGATCCAGTGCCGCAGCGCGCAAAAAGCTTAATACGGGCTGAAAAGACTGGTATGGATGGTGCACCAGCTGGTCTTGTTTGGCTATGGCGTGAAATAAATCTTTAGGGCTGTCCAGTTGGTCAAAAGGAGCAGGAACGGGAGCGTGATATGGGGGGAACACTAAATCCGGACGATCGGGCACATCGCATAAGCGCGATAAGCGCGATAGATTAACTGGCCCTAGCACGCGATATGTATCATTTTCTGTCAGTAAGAATTCTTTTTGTAAAAACGCCGCCAGTGCATCGGGCATAGAGCGATCGACTTCTAAGCGCACTGCCGCCCCAAAATTTCTTTGTGATAGCTCGCCTTGCAAAGCTTGTCGTAGATTAGTGACCTCTTCCTCATCCACAAAAAGATCACTGTTTCGAGTCACTCGCCACTGATAGCAACCTTTAACATCCATGCCCGGAAAAAGCTCATCAACAAAACAACTAATTAATGCTGTGAGCAAGACATAACCATGTGGAATGCCCGCAATCGCTTCGGGCATTTTTAATAAGCGGGGTAAAGCACGTGGTGCTTGCACAATGGCAATCGCCCCTGTGCGCCCAAACGCATCCTCGCCAGATAAGGAAATAATAAAGTTGAGACTTTTGTTATATACCCGTGGAAAAGGGTGCGCTGGATCTAAGCCAATGGGGGTAAGCAAGGGCATGACCTCTCGCATAAACGTGTTATAGGCCCAGTCACGCTGTTCTTGTGTCCATTGTGGAACGCGTAAAAGCCCAATCCCCTCTTCCATAAGTGCCGGCAAAACCTGATTTAGCAATAATTCGTTTTGCTTATCGACCAAATCATGGGTGCTCTGCTGAATACATGCAAAGGCTTCGAGCGGCGTATAACCATCGGCCTGCATCTGATGCGGCGCTTGATCTATTTTTTCTTTAAGACTGGATATACGAATTTCAAAAAACTCGTCCAGATTAGAGCTAACGATGCATAAGTAACGCAAACGTTCTAATAACGGCGTGGACGGGTTTTCCGCCATCGCCAATACGCGCTCATTGAATTTCAACAGTGATAGTTCACGGTTAATGAGCATTACATCAGGATTAGGAATCATGGAGGCATCTTCTATAGTCATCGTTAGTACCGCAAACCTTATACTTGATTCATTTTACCTGTTTATGACAGTGATTTTGTTGCGACACCGCAATAAACGAATGAGGATTCTTTTTAGACGCTGTGCTTTTGAGTACTTAAACGTATAATCGCAGCATACTCACCACAGATATTCCCTTATGGACCAATTACTTGCCGCCGTTGATTTAGGCTCTAATAGCTTTCGTTTATCCATTGGGCGGGTGGAACAGCATAATGGGCATGCGCAAATTTATGCCATCGATCGTCTTAACGAGTCAGTACGCTTAGCTGCTGACATGGGGCCTGATAAGCGCATCCACCCTGACGCCATTAAGCGCGCCGTTACGATTTTGCAGCGTTTTAATGAGCGTATACAGGGATTTCATCCAAACCGCGTGCGGGCAGTCGCTACGAACACCTTTAGGGTGGCGAGTAACCGCGAAGAAATGCTAAGCGTTGCCGAAGAGGCTTTAGGTTTTCCTATCGAGGTCATTTCCGGTTACGAGGAAGCGCGTTTAATTTACACAGGCATCAATAACGAGCTCCCCCCCTCCTCCTCGCGACGCCTCATGGTTGATATTGGTGGTGGTTCTACAGAAATCATTATCGGTCGCAACCATCAGCCGTTGCTGCTGTCCTCACTACCGATGGGCTGTGTAAGCTACACAGATCGTTTTTTTGGTACTGGTCTGATCACCGAAAACCGTATGAATCAAGCCATCTTAGCGGCACGACGCGAGATCGAGGTGATCGCACACCAGTACCGTAAAGCCGGCTGGCAATACGCTTATGGTTCTTCGGGTACCGCCAAGGGCATAGAGGCCATTCTTGTCGGCAAAGGCTACTCGAAACGCGGCATCACCCTAGAGGGGATGAACAAACTCCGCAAAAAGCTTATCCGTGATAAAAAAGTAGTGGCCGAAGACCTGCCCGGGATTAAACCTCACCGGATCCCTGTGCTCGCAGCAGGGCTTGCCATTATGATTGCTATTTTTGAAGAGCTGAAAATCAAAACCATGCAGCGCGGTGAGGGGGCTTTACGCATGGGGGTGCTATATGACCTGCTCGGACGTGACTCCGATCGCGACAAACGAGAGGAAACCGTGATTCAGCTAAGCAAACGCTATCATATTGACCTGAAACAGGCCCAGCGCGTTAAACAAGCTGCAATAGCACTCTTTCAGCAGCTCCATCTTAAACCCAGCCCAGATACTGAAGACTTAGAAAAAGCCTTGGGTTGGGCTGCCGACCTGCATGAGGTCGGTTTATCTATTGCACACAATGATTACCATAAGCATACGGCTTATGTACTCGGACATGCTGATATGCCCGGCTTTTCACGCGATGACCAAGCCTTACTCGCTTTTTTAAGCTTAGGACACCAAGGGCGTATTGATAAACTCAAGCACCACCAACCAAGCCGTAGTGAATGGCTAACCTTATTATGCTTACGTCTAAGCGTTATGCTGATGCGTCGACGAGAAGACTTAGATCAGCTACCGATTCGTGTCCAAGTCGATAAAAATGGTGCCACCATTTTTGCTGATAAGCAGTGGATTGCGGCCCGACCGCTTTCCGAGTTCTCGCTACGCACCGAGCAAAGCGAATGGGCTAAAGCCGATTTCAGCGTTAAGCTGGTTTATAAAAAAGACCTAACTACCTTGGATACGGCAACGAGCTAATCGACTAGGCCAAAATGCTTTTTATAGCGCTCAGGTAACTGAGTAATGTCTAATAACACAGGAAAATCTGCCGTATTAAAATCCGGATCCCATGCGGGCTCCCCACACAATACGGCACCCAGATTTAAATACCCTTTGATCAGCGGTGGAATACGTGCTGGTAAATCACTATCCAGTTTTTCTACCGGATAGCGATGGTGTGGGGTTAAACAAGGCACAGTAGGATTGGCCCGCATGGATTTCTGGGCTTCGCGCCAGACCTTTGCCGCTGTTACCCCGTCATCACGCAGGCTGACGCTAGCACAGCCCAATAGATAACGATAACCGCCGGCGCGCATCATGTTCGCGATTCCTACCCATAACAACAGAATCGCACTGCCATTACGGTATTTAGGGTGGATGCATGAGCGCCCCAGCTCTGCCATCTGTGGCCGCAACGCATCGAGGGGACTTAAATCAAATTCCGATTCGGTATAGTATTTGCCAAGCCGTGCCGCTTGCTCTGGACGTAAAATGCGATAAGTGCCGACGACTTTTTGCTTAGCACCACCTAAGACCATAAAGTGCTCGCACCAGGCATCGTATTCGTCCTCATCGATACCACGATGTGCCTCAGGAAATACCGCCTGCATTTCTTGCGAAAAAATGCTAAAGCGCAAGCGCTGCACAGCACGCAGTTCTTTTTTTGTTTGTGCTAAGCGTAGCTGTAAGCCGTCCTGTTGCGGGCTTTGCCAAACTTGATTAATGAGTAAAGGGGATAAAGCTGAAGAGGTCTGCAACATAGCAAATTGGCTCCTAAAAGTGCCTTCATCATGCCAAAACTATGTTGCAGCGAGTTGACGGTTTTGTGACCAAACCGTCGTATTTAACGAGCTAGCCTAAATCCACAGCCATCAAACGCTCTATGCCTTGATCAACCAAGGCTTGATCCTCGGCCTCGACCATGATGCGTAGCTTGGGCTCTGTACCCGATGGGCGAATTAACACACGCCCTTGCTGCCCTAGCTCGGCTTCTAGCTGTTCTTTTGCAGAGACAAGCGCTTGACACTGTGTCCAGTCTCGACCTTGTTCCCACGCTACGTTTACCATTTTTTGCGGATACATTTTCAGATCATCGACAAGCTCACGTAATAAGCTGCCGTGATGACGCATCGCCGTAAGAATCTGTAAAGCTGCAATAATCCCATCACCGGTTGTATGGTGATCTAAGCACAATAGATGCCCGGAGCTTTCACCACCGTAGAGCCAGCCTTTTTCCAACAGCTTTTCTAGCACATAGCGGTCACCCACATTTGCACGAATAAACTCTACACCCAAGGCTTTTAAGCGATTCTCTAAGCCTAGGTTTGTCATTAGCGTCCCGACCACGCCTTTTACCGGCTGCGTTAACATTCGGTCACGCACAATCATGTATAGCAGCTCATCGCCATTATAAAGACGACCATCGCTACCCACCATTTGCAGACGATCCGCATCACCATCTAAAGCAATCCCCAAGTCTGCCCCGCGCTCTTGAACAACGCGAAGCAAATGCTCTGGGCACATGGCCCCTACGCCATCATTGATATTAAAACCATTGGGTTCGCAGCCGATGGCGTGTACCTCGGCACCTAATTCACGAAATACGTGCGGTGCAATATGGTATGCCGCTCCATGCGCTGCATCAACCACCAATTTTAAACCAGCCAGATCTAACTCGTTGGGAAAGGTGCTTTTACAAAACTCGATATAGCGCCCTGCTGAGTCCTCAAGGCGTCGCGCACGCCCAAGTCTATCGGAAGACACACACTCTACTGGTGAATCTAGCGCTTGCTCAATCTGCAGTTCCAGCTCATCAGGCAGCTTCATGCCCTGAGCAGAAAAAAACTTAATGCCGTTATCCTGATATGGATTATGTGAAGCACTAATCACAATACCAGCGGTTAAACGCAGCGTTCGTGTTAAATACGCCACGGCTGGAGTAGGCACAGGCCCAGCAAGCAACACATCCACCCCAGCAGCCGATAGCCCTGCTTCTAGGGCGGATTCCAACATATAACCAGAGATACGCGTATCTTTACCAATAATGACGGTGGGGCGATTCACAGTAGTATGTGCTTTCGCTAATACTTTGCCTGCAGCATAACCCAAGCGCAAAGCAAATTCCGCGTTAATCGTCGGCCCGCCGACTTCGCCACGAATCCCATCCGTTCCAAAATATTTACGATTACTCATCATTGATTCCTTGTTCTACTGCTTGCCATACTCGTAAAGCATCCGCTGACTCAGCTACATCATGGACTCGTACCACTGCCGCGCCACGCGCCACCGCCGCAAGCATACCAGCCAAGCTGCCTGCTAGCCGCTGCTGAGGAGGACGATTTACTACATGTCCGATCATCGACTTGCGTGAGAGCCCGATGAGCCAAGGATAGGATTCTATCTGAATAGCAGCCAAATCACGTAAAAGGCTGTAATTATGTGCAACGGTTTTCCCAAAGCCCAAGCCTGGATCTAGCATAATCCGCTCTGGAACTACCCCCGCACCCCGTAGTGCCTGAACGCGCTGTAGAAGAAACTGACGCACCTCGGCATACAAGTCGTCATAATGGGGCTGTTTCTGCATGGTTTTAGGCTCACCCTGCATATGCATCACGCACAAACCACAAGATGAGTCAGCAACTGCTGCTACCGAAGCAGGGTCCCTAAAACCGGCAATATCATTAATAATGTCTGCCCCCGCATCCAGTACGGCCCGCATGACCTCTGGTTTAAATGTATCTACCGATAAAGGGATATTGAGCTCACGCAATGCTTCGATCACGGGCAGCAGCCGGCGTAGTTCCTCTTGTACGGATACGGGCTCCGCTCCAGGGCGTGTGGACTCACCCCCTATATCAAGAATATCAGCCCCCTCTGCCACAAGCTGCTGTGCGTGCGCAATAGCCGCATCGGTTTGAATATACTGATTTCCATCAGAAAATGAGTCTGGGGTAACGTTGACAATCCCCATCAATAACGGGCGCTCCAACCCGAGTTCGAAGCGCCCGCAAAGCCATGTTTTATTCATGGAACAATACGATTTAAAAAATGTTAGACCGGTGTTGTCGCTGGTTTATCATCAGCGGGTTTGTCTTCTGTTTTTGGCTCAGAAGGCTCCACCTGGGCCCCAGCGGTAGGCGGGGTTGAATCAGATTTATCTGATTTATTATCAGAGTAATCTTTGGGTGGACGGGGTGGGCGACCTGCCATGATGTCATCGATTTGATCCGCATCAATGGTCTCCCACTCTAATAGAGCCTGGGTCATCGCTTCCATTTTGTCGCGATTATCCTCGATGAGCTTGCGTGCTACATTGTATTGCTCATCAATGATTTTGCGTACCTCTTGGTCCACTTTTTGCATAGTGGCTTCAGAGATGTTCGTGGTTTTAGTCACGCTACGCCCCAAGAAAACCTCGCCTTCGTTTTCGGCATACACCACAGGGCCCAACGTATCTGTCATCCCATAACGGGTCACAATATCGCGCGCGATCTGGGTGGCTCGCTCAAAGTCATTAGAGGCTCCGGTCGTCATTTGATTCATGAAGACCTCTTCGGCAATACGCCCCCCAAACAACACAGCAATCATATTGAGCAAGCGCTCTTTATCCATGCTATAGCGGTCCGTTTCAGGAAGCTGCATAGTCACCCCTAAAGCACGCCCACGGGGAATAATTGTGACCTTGTGTACTGGATCGGTTTTAGGTAGCAGGCGCGCAACCAGCGCGTGGCCTGATTCGTGATAAGCCGTATTACGACGCTCTTCTTCGGGCATGATCATTGAGCGACGCTCTGCACCCATGATGATTTTATCTTTGGCTTTTTCAAAGTCTTGCATATCCACGGTACGACCGTTACGACGCGCCGCAAAAAGGGCGGCTTCGTTGACTAGGTTCGCCAAATCAGCCCCAGAAAAGCCAGGTGTACCACGGGCTAAAATCTGTGCATCGACGTTCGGCGCCAAAGGTACCTTGCGCATGTGTACATGCAAAATTTGCTCACGACCACGAATGTCGGGTAATGACACCACCACTTGGCGGTCAAAACGACCTGGACGCAATAGCGCTGGATCCAAAACATCGGGACGGTTTGTGGCCGCGATAACAATGACCCCCTGCCCTTTTTCAAAGCCATCCATTTCGACTAAGAGCTGGTTTAAAGTCTGTTCGCGCTCATCATTACCACCGCCCAAGCCCGCACCACGCTGACGCCCTACGGCATCAATCTCATCGATAAAAATAATGCATGGAGCGTGTTTTTTGGCGTTTTCAAACATGTCTCGCACACGTGCCGCCCCAACCCCTACAAACATTTCCACAAAATCAGAACCAGAAATGCTAAAGAAAGGGACTTTGGCTTCGCCAGCAATTGCACGAGCTAATAAAGTTTTACCGGTTCCAGGAGGGCCCACCATGAGGACCCCACGGGGGATACGACCGCCTAGGCGCTGAAAGCGCGAAGGGTCACGTAAGAAATCCACCAGCTCTTGTACGTCCTCTTTGGCCTCATCGCAGCCAGCAACATCAGCAAAGGTGATGGTGTTAGCGTTTTCGTCGAGCATGCGCGCTCGGGATTTTCCGAAGCTAAAAGCCCCGCCTTTGCCGCCGCCCTGCATTTGACGCATGAAAAAGATCCACACCCCAATCAAAAGGAGCATGGGGAACCAAGAAATAAAAATACTGGTTAAGAATGAGGGCTCTTCACGTGCTTTGCCTGATACCTGAACACCGGATTTGACGAGTTCGGGTACCATCCATAAATCACCAGGCGACGTCAACGAGTATGGACGCCCGGAATCTGGCGTGACGTAAAGTGTATCGCCTTGAATATCGACTTTGGAGATACGCCCAGAGCGCGCATCGTCCATAAACTGGGTATAAGTCACACCGTCGGTAGCCGAAGGACGCCCGTCAAACTGTTTAAATACGGTAAACAGAACTAGCGCAATGACCATCCAAACGGCGACTTTGGAAAATGAGTTGTTCAACACCAACCTCCTAGTTGCTTAAACCTGTACGGCTAAAACTGACAACAAGCTGTACAAGTGCCAATTTGAACATTCTACCCGATATTGGGAAGGAGTAGCGCAATCAAGCCTGTTTTAATTGACGCCCAACCAAAAAGGTTTCTGCTGAGCGATCACGTGAGGATTTGGGCTTGCGCGTGTTTACCTGACGGAAATGTTCTTTAAATGATTGTACAATCTGTGAAAATCCACTGCCATGGAAGGCTTTGACAATCAAAGCCCCGTTGGGTTGCAAGTGACTTAATGCAAAATCTAAAGCCAATTCACAAACATGTTGGATACGCACCGAATCCGCAGCGGCCACACCCGATAAATTGGGGGCCATATCGGAAATAACAAGGTCTACTTTTTGCTCCCCAAGCAAATTTTTTAACTGATCTAGTACCTCATCTTCCCTAAAGTCGCCTAAAATAAACTCGACGCCATCAATCGGCTCCATTGGCAACATATCTAAAGCAATAATACGGCCGTTAATCTGGCCGTTTTGCATTAAGCGCTCGCGTGCGACTTGTGACCAGCTGCCTGGTGCAGCCCCTAAGTCGACCACAACGTTGCCCGGATGCAACAGTTTTTCGGTTTCTATAATTTCTAATAATTTAAAAGCAGCGCGGGCTCTATAACCCTTTTGTTGCGCTAGTTTGACATAAGGGTCATTAATATGCCGATGCACCCATGCTTTAGAGGTTTTTTTCTTGCCCATTCCCGTACAATCTCATTATGCCTACATTAACTATTACTACTCAGCTTCGTAATCAATTACGTGCCGCCGCTCATGCGCTTAAACCTGTTGTTCTTATTGGAGACAACGGCTTAACCGAGGCGGTCCTAAAAGAAATCAATTTACACCTAAATGTACACCAGCTCATTAAAATCCGCGTGGCTGGCGATGACCGCGCTGAACGCACAGCCATGTATGAACAAATATGTGCTGAGCTCCATGCCGAACCCATTCACCATATTGGCAAGATCTTAACCATCTATCGCGAAAACCCCGAGCGTCCATCTGTTTTAAGTGATGGCACTATGGATACACGCGCGGTGCGCTCAAGCAACGAGCCTTATACACCAAAAAAACTTGCCGCAGCCGGTTTTAAAAAAACCAAATCCGGTAAAAAAGTCCGCGTACGCCGTTAATCTTTACAAAAAAGCCCACCATCAAGCGTGGGCTTTTTCATGAATATCGGGCTTTGCAACCTGCATCGACCCAATGCCAATAAATACCGATCAACGGTACTCTATGGTCACAATTTCAAATTCGCGCACGCCACCCGGTGCTTGAACCTCGACCACATCCCCCTCGCTTTTACCAATCAGTGCGCGAGCAACGGGGCTAGAAACAGAAATGCGATTTTCACGAATATCTGATTCCATATCCCCTACGATTTGATAGGTAACTTGTTCTCCGGAATCTAAATCCTCAATCGCAACGGTAGCCCCAAATACAATTTTATCACCTACATTTAACGTAGCGGGATCAATAATTTGGGCATTAGAAATAATCCCTTCTAGTTCGCGAATGCGCCCTTCTACAAAGGCTTGTCGCTCACGCGCCGCATCGTACTCCGCGTTTTCAGAAAGGTCTCCTTGGGCTCGCGCCTCGGCAATAGCATTAATCACATCGGGACGCTCTACCGTTTTGAGGCGATGGAGTTCCGCCTTTAAGCGTTCAGCGCCCTGCGCTGTCAACGGAATCGCAGACATATGTATCCTGAATAAAAATGAAAAACGCCCCGTAGCAATAGGAGCGCATATAAATAGAATAGAAGATTATTGATGGGATAGCGTAATGAAATAATTAAAACCATTCGCCCCATTGAAAATAAAGCCCCAAAGCAATGGGGCTGTGATTATTGTGCGCAAAACTTAAAGAAATTGCAAGCCTACAAGCGTGATCTAACCAACTAATGGGCAAATCACGCCTAAGAATCCATTATGCTTGGCGCTCTGGGCGTAAAGACAACAATGCGTGCATTAAAATTGCACCAAAAGTCGCCGTACCAATACCATCTAGTTTTAGAATACCTAATTCTAGCGTGAAATTACCCGCCCCTAAAATCAACGTAACGGCTGCCACCAATAGGTTTTGACTCTTACTGAAATCCACTTGGTTCACAACCCAAATACGTGCCCCTGCTACGCTAATTAAGCCAAACACAACAATAGACATACCCCCTAATACGGGACCAGGGATCATTTGAATCACGGCACCAAACTTAGGAGAAAAACCTAAAAAGATCGCGAACAAAGCAGCTACGGCAAATACCAGCGACGAATATATGCGCGTTGCGGCCATCACCCCAATGTTCTCTGCATAGGTAGTCACACCGGTTCCACCCATAGAACCAGACAACATTGTCGCCACACCGTCCCCCACAAAGGCTCGCCCTAAATAACGGTCAAGGTTCTGTCCAGTCATAGCAGAAACGGCTTTAACGTGACCAAGGTTTTCTGCAACCAAAATAATGGCTACTGGTACGATCACAGACATGGCTTGTACTTCAAAGACCGGTTTTGCAAAATTAGGTAAGCCAAACCAAGGGGCTTGAGCGACCCCGCTGGTGTCAATCGGTGTGCCATAACCCAGTCCATTTGTGAAGATGGCATAAATAACACAGGCTACAATCAACCCAACTAAAATTAATAATCGTTGCACCACACCACGACTATAAATCGCCACCGCGCCCACACACAGCACCGTCATCAGCGCCATTAACGAGTCAAAGGTCCCTGTCCCCATAGCCCCTTTTGCAGCAATAGGAGCTAGATTTAAACCAATCACAGCTACAATTGCACCGGTGACCACGGGTGGCATCATTTTATTAATAATATGGGCAGCACCACCTGAACGTGCATCGGCCAACCACACGACCAAACCAATTAAGGTATAGACCAAACCACAAATAATAATCGCCCCTAATGCTACGCCTATATTTGGGTTTGGGCCGGCCCCCGCATAGCCGGTAACCGCAATCACTCCACCAATAAACGCAAAACTGGAGCCTAGGTAGCTAGGCACACGCCCACCTACAAAGAAAAAGAAAATCAACGTCCCTATCCCAGACATTAAAATGGCAAGGTTAGGGTCAAAGCCCATCAGTAACGGCGCCAGGATGGTCGAGCCAAACATAGCTACCACGTGCTGCGCTGCCATGGCAACACTTTGCGTAGCGGGCAAGTACTCATGCGGTTGCACTACCGCATCGGGCGCTACAGTATCCACTTTGCGCCAACGAGGAAAATAGGTTTCAGACATAATTGGAGATCATTAAAGAAGAACGTGGCGCAAGTTTACGGCGCTATACGCAGCGAAGCAAGCCACTGATTGAAGTGATGGTCGTTTCTATTTATTAGTGTCATCATTTATTTTTATTGGACATATCTTGTTGTATTTCCTAGTCTAAGTTAACTGCCCAAAAAATAATAGGGCTCTTAACGAGGAGACAACCATGAGATCCATCACTAAAAATATTGCTTTAGCTTTTGCTTTATCCGCACTCGCCCCAATAGCGGCGGCTGGTACAGTAACTGTTGTGACGTCTTTTCCCAAAGACCTTACACAGGCCTACAAAACCGCTTTTGAAAAGCAAAATCCCGGTATTACCGTAGAAATTCTCAATAAAAACACCGTTTCTGGTATCGCTTTTGTCAAAGAGACCCCCGCAGGAAAACGACCTGATGTTTTCTGGGCTAGCGCACCTGATGCTTTTGAAGTGCTTTCTCAAGATAAGCTACTTAGCAAAATCAGCGATATTGCTAACCCAGATGTACCTAATACGATCGGTAGTTTTCCAGTCAATGATCCTGAGGGCTATTTTCTCGGGCAAGCCTTAGCTGGCTATGGGATTATGTACAACACCCGTTTTACCAAAGCCAAAAAGCTAGATGACCCCAAAACCTGGTCCGATTTGCTTAAGCCAGAGTGGTTTAATAATGTGGGGATTACCTCGCCCTCTCGCTCAGGCACTATGCACTTAACTGTAGAAACCATTCTTCAAGGCGAAGGCTGGGAAAAAGGCTGGAACACCTTATTGCGCATGGCTGGAAATAGTGCGGCCTTAACCGATCGCTCTTTTGGTGTTCCTGATGGTGTGAATAACGGTCAGTTTGGTGCTGGCCCTGTGATTGATTTCTTCGGCTTATCCAGTAAGTTTTCTAAGTTCCCTGTGGAGTTTGTCTACCCAGAGGAAACGGCTATTGTTCCTGCCAACATTGCACTCATTAGCGAATCCGCCAACCCCGAAGAAGCAAAGAAATTCATTCAATTCACATTAAGTCCTGAGGGGCAGGAACTGCTTTTGCTGCCACAAATTTCACGCTTGCCCGTTTTGCCCTACAGCAATATGCAAAATATCCCAGAGGGCTATCCAGACCCGTTGAAAATTGTTGAGCGCAGTACGGTTAAGTTTGATGTTAACCTGTCACAAAGCCGCTACTTTATTGTTCAGTCCTTATTTGACCAAACGATTACTTTCCGTCATAAAGAGCTGCAAGCCGCCACCAAAGCCATCTTAGATGCCGAGAAAAAACTAGGAGATAGCCCCTCTGCCGAAGCAAAAGCGCGCCTAGATGAAGCTAAGCAGTTAGCATGGATGCCTTTAGTGGATGAAAAAGCGGTTCAAGAGGCTACGCTTGTAGACTTATTCAAAGCCGATAAAAAAGATCCCAAAGTGAACCAACAGCTCTCGAAGCTACAGGGAGAATGGAACGAGCGGGCCAAGATCCAGTACGAAAAAGCAGAAAAGCTCGCTAAGGAAGCAGCACGCTTGTAATTTTTTAGCCACCCCGATTCTGCGTCGGGGTGGGCACTGTTGTCTGTTTAGTAGAGTGGCTTTCTATGGCTCAATCTTTTTCCTCTCGCTATCCAGCCGGTTTAATGCTGGTTGCTGGCCTTGTTTTAGCATTTTTAGTCTTGTTTTTAGTCATTCCTATCGGGAATGTTTTTTATACCGCTTTTGTCAATGCGGATGGCCAGTTCACATTAGGGCACTTTAGTGCATTTCTTCATCAAAGCCTTTTAACCGAATCATTTAAAAATAGCTTATATGTGGCTGTGATGGCCACCGTCTTTGCCTCGCTCATAGCTGTACCTTTGGCCTATTTTACGATTCGCTTTCGCTTTAAAGGCGCATTGATTATTCAAACCTTAGGGATTTTACCGCTCATCATGCCACCTTTTGTTGGTGCGGTGGCGATGCAGCTCATTTTTGGACGTTCCGGCTCCGTTAACCTATTGCTTGACGATTGGTTTGGTATCACCTTGCCCATTATGGATGGGCTCAATGGCATTATCTTTGTCGAAGCCATTCACTATTTTCCTTTTATTCTGATGAATCTTACCGTCGCCCTACGAAATATCGATGGGGCCATGGAAGAGGCAGCAGTAAATCTAGGCTCCAAAGGCTGGCGTTTATTTAGACGTATTATTTTCCCTTTAGCACTGCCCGGTTATGTCGCGGGGGCCTCCTTGGTTTTTGTCAAAGTTTTTGATGACCTTGGCACTCCTCTTGTATTGGGCATCACAAATATGCTTGCACCACAAGCATATTTACGTATCACACAAGTCGGCATCGATGACCCCCTCGGCTATGTCATTAGTGTCATCATGATCGCCTTTTCTATTTTGGCTTTATGGTTATCCGCTCGGGCCTTGAAGGGCCGCGATTACTCCACCATACAAAAAGGAGGGAACGCAATCCAACAGCGCGAGCTCAGTACTGGACAATCTATTCTCGCCTATGCTTGGATTGCATTTATTTTATTACTTGTGCTCTCGCCGCATATTGGCGTGCTCCTACTTTCTTTAGCCACCGTTTGGAGTTTTGCCCCCTTACCCGATGGTTATACATTGGCGCACTACGCTTCGGTATTCCAAGACTCTAAAGGCATGATTGCTAACACCATGCTCTATGGTGGTTTGGCCGCGTTGATTGATGTCATTCTTGGGACCGCTATTGCTTATATTATTCTGCGCACCAAGCTGCCAGCGCGACAAACTTTGGACTGGATCGCCTCCGCTGCCCTTGCTGTGCCAGGTTTGGTTTTAGCTATTGGGTTATTACGCACTTTCCGTGATGTGGAAATCCCAGGGCTTGGGGTCGGCTTTACTTCGACGTGGGTCATTATTATGATCGCGTACTCTGTTCGCCGTTTACCCTATGCTTTACGTTCATGCATGGCGGCTTTACAGCAAGTCTCCATTAGCCTCGAAGAGGCTGCTGCCTCTGTTGGGGCGAATCGGTTCAGTACCATTCGACGAGTGGTTATTCCTTTGATGGCAGGCGGAATATTGGCTGGTTTTGTCACCAGCTTTATGACCGCAGCCGTTGAGCTATCAGCCACGATTATGCTTGTGACTCGTGATAGCGATGCACCGATGAGCTATGGCATCTATCTTTATATGCAAAGCCCCTCTGGCCGTGGCCCTGGTGCTGCACTCGGTGTGTTAGCCGTTATTGTGGTTGCTATCGGCACCTATGCCTCGCATTTGGTAGTAGAGCGCACCTCTGCGCGCCAACGCCCCTCTCAAAAAAACTAAAGGCTGATTATGAAAAAAGTGAGTGTTGAATGCCGTAATATCCGCTTGGCCTACGGTAAAACAGAAGTTCTGAAAGACATTAATTTAGTAATTGAACCCGGTGAGTTTTTTGCTTTACTTGGTCCTTCGGGTTCAGGCAAATCGACTTTACTCCGTCTTATTGCTGGATTTAATCAGCAAAATTCTGGACAACTACTTGTCGATGGCGCTGACATTAGCCATGTTCCCCCACATAAGCGAAATATTGGCATGGTCTTTCAAAGCTATGCGCTTTGGCCACATATGAGTGTGTGGGATAACGTGGCATTTGGTCTAGTCGAACGACGCCTACCCAAAGCCGAGATTCAAGAAAAAGTGCAGTCCGCTCTTGAGCTCGTCGGCTTAGAGGCTTTTGCTACGCGCCGCCCCAATGAGCTTTCAGGTGGGCAACAGCAACGCGTCGCCCTTGCTCGTACCATTGTGATTGAGCCTCAGGTTTTATTGCTGGATGAGCCACTCTCTAACCTAGATCAAAAGCTACGAGTACAAATGCGACAAGAATTACTCGCCCTGCAGCGACGTCTTGGTATTACCACCATTTTTGTCACTCATGATCAAGAAGAGGCCATGACCACAGCCGATCGCATGGCCGTTATGGATCAAGGTATTGTGCAACAAGTCGGTACACCCGCCAATTTATTCGACTACCCGTGTAATCGCTTTGTAGCTAACTTTGTGGGTACCATGAATATGTTAGAAGGTCAGGTGCAAGAGCGCTCAGCCAATATGCTACAACTGCACATCGATGGCGTAGGCTTATTGAAAGTCCCCTTAGTTGACGAGGGCTCCGTTCCAGAACAAAACCGCCTTGCCGCCAGCTTTAGACCCCACACTGTGCAATTAGAAAGTGGGAATATGAACAAAGGCAATGATGCTAGATATATTTGGATTCCAGGCACTGTGATTCGTAGTGAATTTCTAGGGGAGTTCACCCGTTATGAAATTCAATGTGGGGAAAAAACTATTATTGCTGACCAATCTCATTATTCCGGCTTGCCACAACATACTGTGGGCGCGCCAATTTCCATAGGGATAGAGCCTACTCAAATTCGTCTTCTTCCCATTTAGCCATCATGGAAATCAACCAGCTCAAAGCCTTTGTGACTGTAGCTAGACTCAGTAATCTAACTCGCGCCGCAGAAGCTTTGTGCTTAACGCAGCCAGCGGTAACGGCACAAATCAAAGCTCTGGAGCAAAGTCTTGGTTTGGCTCTCTTCGAACGGAGCTCACGTAAAATGGCTATTACCAAAGCCGGCGAGCAACTGTTGCCCACGGCAGAGCAGCTTTTATCTCTGGCTACGCAGATAAAAACCACAGCCACAGAGCTTCAAGGAGAGCTCAGTGGTCAACTGCGTTTAGGTATTCCAGGTGAGCATTTAGACTTTTTACGCTTGGGGGAGCTTGTACAGCGTATTCATCACGGGCTACCCTTAATTGAGCTGGAAACCATGATTATGCCTGCCGACACGCTCTCTGAGCACGTCGCCACAGGACAGTTACAAGCCGCTTTTATTATTAGCCCTCATCCGCCCTTAGATGTGTTTTGGCTACCCATTCGTAGCGTCAGCTTTAGGGTTGCCGTACCCGTAACCCTCTACCCTCAACTCAAGCTAGGGGGGTGGCAAGAGCTAGCACAGTTACCATGGCTGGATGGCCCATTAGGTAGTCATATTCATTATCTACTACGAGACCTCTTTGAGCGACGTGGACTCACGCCTCGGGTTATTATGCATAATGACAGCATGGCTCATTTTGATACCTTAGTCAGAGCTGGCGCAGGTTGCGCACTCATTCGCGAGGAGATCGCCTTACAAGGTGCGCAAAAAAACCATTTTGCTATTTGGGGGCATGCTAAAGCTGATGCCCTCTTAGGTTTTATTAGTGCTAATGAAAATGCTCAAACGCCACTCATTATGGCTCTTGTTTCCATGCTAAAAGACATTTGGTCTTTAGACTCCACCATTAACTCTATTTAATTTACTAATGACTAGAACTGAAATTTGGTTAATTCGCCATGGGGAAACCGATTGGAACGCCGAACAGCGTCTACAAGGCTGGCGCGACATCCCGCTAAACGATGTTGGTAAGGCTCAAGCCCTTTCCGTACAACGTTATTTAGAGCAACAGCGTATTGATTTTGACGCTGTGCTAAGCAGTGATTTGCAACGCGCCATTCAAACTGCTCAAATCGCCTTTGAGCCCTATGGTTATCAGGTCGAGCAGTTATCCATGCTACGTGAACGTAACTACGGCATCTATGAGGGGCAACCTTGGCAACAGCTTATTCCCCTGCCTGATCGCCAAGCTCCTACTATTAATCTACGCGATCCACAAACCGAGATCCCTGAAGGCGAGTCTTTACCTGTTTTTTATCAGCGTATTATTCGTGCCTTTAATCAAATCGCCCAAGATCGTCCCCAGCAAAAACTTGCTGTGGTGGCACATGGAGGTGTCATTGATATGGTGTGGCGCCATATAAAAAATATCGATTTAACTAGCCAGCGCCCCTACAAAATCATGAATGCCAGTGTCAATCATTTTAGGATTACGACACAGCAGTGGGAAGAGGTGGCATGGGCCCAAACAGACCATATCGAGATGGCTAACGAAGGGTTATAAAAAAAGCCGGACAATTGTCCGGCTTTTTAATCATGGGCTTAACCGCCGTGCATATCTTGCAAGGAATACACCAACAAGCCCTCGCCATGACGCATATACTGTAAGCCCTCTACAGCAGCTAACGCCCCAGCAATGGTTGTGTAGTAAGCCAAGTTCGCAGCCAAAGCATGGGTACGAATCGTGCGTGAATCGACAATAGCGTTTCGACGCTCTTCTACCGTATTAATCACTAAGGCAATTTCACCGTTTTTCATCATATCTACGATATGAGGACGGCCCTCGGTGACCTTATTGACAGCTTTTACCTTTAGGCCTGCCGCCTCGATCGCTGTTGCGGTACCCCGTGTGGCAACAATATTAAAGCCTAAGTCAATCAGCCCACGTGCCACTTCGACGGCTTCTGCTTTATCACTGTCACGTACACTAATAAATGCCGTACCAGATTTAGGCAGATTTACACTTGCCGCCATTTGGGATTTCACAAAGGCTTCGCCAAAACTACGTCCTACCCCCATGACCTCGCCGGTGGATTTCATTTCAGGGCCTAAAATCGTATCCACACCAGGAAATTTCACAAAGGGGAAAACAGCCTCTTTAACAGCGTAATAACCTGGCTTGGCTTTAGCAGAGAAATCTAAATCGGCGATTTTCTTGCCAGCCATAACTCGCGCCGCCAACTTGGCCATTTGTAAGCCTGTGGCCTTAGAAACAAATGGCACGGTACGTGAAGCACGCGGGTTCACTTCTAGGACGTAAACCTCGTCGTCCTGAATCGCAAACTGCACGTTCATTAACCCTTTTACGTTCAAGGCTTTGGCCATTAACGCCGTTTGGCGACGAATTTCCTCGACCACTTCATCGGATAAGGAATACGGAGGTAAGCTACATGCCGAGTCGCCGGAGTGAACCCCCGCTTGCTCGATATGCTCCATGACACCGCCCACAAACACATCGGAGCCATCCGCAATACAATCCACATCGACCTCGGTGGCGTTATTGAGGAAGTGATCCAACAGCACGGGCGAATCATTGCTGACCTTAACCGCCTCTCGCATATAACGCTCTAGATCCGCTTGCTCATGGACGATCTCCATGGCTCGCCCACCCAATACATAGCTTGGACGAACGACTAGGGGATAACCAATTTCTGCTGCTAAAGCTAACGCCTCGCCTTCGGTACGAGCAGTACGGTTTGGCGGTTGACGTAGACCTAGCTTATGCAAGAGTTTTTGGAAACGCTCGCGATCCTCTGCGATATCAATCGATTCGGGGCTAGTACCAATAATTGGCACCCCATTGGCCTCGAGCGCGCGAGCCAATTTTAATGGGGTTTGACCACCGTACTGCACAATCATGCCCACCGGCTTTTCCACATGGACGATTTCTAATACGTCTTCAAGCGTTAAGGGCTCAAAATAGAGACGATCAGAAGTATCGTAATCGGTGGAAACGGTTTCAGGGTTACAGTTCACCATAATGGTCTCGTAACCGTCATCGCGCAACGCCATGGCAGCATGCACGCAGCAATAGTCAAACTCAATCCCTTGACCAATGCGGTTCGGCCCGCCCCCTAGCACAATAATTTTCTTACGATCTGTTGGCTGAGACTCGCACTCATCCTCATAGGTCGAGTACATATACGCGGTATCAGTAGCAAACTCGGCAGCGCAAGTGTCCACTCGCTTATAAACGGGACGTACGTCTAGCTGATGGCGCAGCTTGCGAACCTCGGATTCTACCGTGTCCAGTAAAAACGCTAAGCGACGATCTGAGAAACCACGGCGCTTTAAGCCCAATAAGGTATCACGATCTAAGTCAGCTAAGGTTTTTTGCTCTAGCGCGAGCTCAATATCAACAATTTCTTTGATTTGCGCTAAAAACCAGGGGTCGATTTTGGTAATGGCGTGGACCTCATCCAAAGACATGCCTTGAGCAAAAGCGTCCCCTACATACCAAATCCGCTCAGGACCTGGCTCGCCAAGTTCGACTTGGAGTTTTTCGCGGTCCGTGGTCATTTGGTTCAAACCATCCACACCGACCTCTAGGCCTCGTAGCGCTTTTTGGAAGGACTCTTGGAAAGTCCGCCCCATAGCCATGACCTCGCCCACGGATTTCATCTGTGTCGTTAAGCGCGAGTTAGCTTGAGGGAATTTTTCAAATGCAAACCGAGGGATTTTGGTAACCACATAATCAATCGTAGGCTCAAACGCTGCAGGCGTAGCCCCGCCCGTGATCTCATTTTGTAGCTCATCCAAGGTATAACCAACGGCAAGGCGCGCAGCCACTTTAGCAATGGGAAACCCAGTTGCCTTAGAAGCCAAGGCCGAGGAACGTGATACACGTGGGTTCATTTCGATAACGATCATACGACCGTTATCGGGATTCACGGCAAACTGAACGTTAGACCCGCCTGTGCTCACCCCGATCTCGCGCAACACAGCAATAGAGGCATTACGCATGATTTGGTATTCACGATCCGTTAGGGTTTGCGCCGGAGCAACGGTAATTGAGTCACCGGTATGTACCCCCATTGGGTCTAAGTTTTCGATGGAACATACAATAATGCAGTTATCCGCGCTATCACGGACGACTTCCATCTCGTATTCTTTCCACCCAAGCAAAGACTCTTCGATCAACAACTCGCTCGTTGGTGAAGCTTCGAGACCACGACGGCAAATCTCTTCGAATTCTTCCATGTTGTAAGCAATACCACCGCCTGTTCCACCCAGAGTAAAACTAGGACGGATTACAACAGGGAAACCCGAAGTGCCAACATATTCCGCAATCTCGCGTTGTACCGCCCACGCTTCTTCCATGCTGTGCGCGATCCCGGATTTGGCAGACTCTAGACCAATTTTGGTCATCGCATCTTTGAATTTTAGGCGGTCTTCAGCTTTATCGATGGCTTCGGCATTGGCTCCGATCATTTCCACGCCGTATTTTTCTAACACCCCATGCTCGGCTAAATCCAAAGCACAGTTCAGCGCGGTTTGCCCACCCATCGTGGGTAACAAGGCGTCAGGACGTTCACGCTCAATGATTTTTTCAACGGCCTGCCATGTGATGGGCTCAATGTAGGTGACATCCGCCGTATCCGGATCGGTCATGATGGTGGCGGGGTTGCTATTGACTAAAATCGTGCGATAACCCTCGGCTTTTAAAGCCTTACAAGCTTGGGCACCGGAGTAGTCAAATTCGCAAGCCTGACCAATGATAATTGGTCCAGCCCCGATAATAAGAATACTTTTTATATCTGTACGCTTAGGCATAATGATCTGTCTGGCAATTAAGCCTGTTGGTTAGCCATCAGGCTAATAAATTGGTCAAAAAGTGCTGTCATGTCACGGGGGCCAGGGGTGGCCTCGGGGTGACCTTGAAAACCAAATGCGGGACGATCGGTAAACGCTAAGCCTTGTAAGCTACCATCAAACAGTGACACATGCGTCACGCGTACATTTGCGGGTAAGCTATCTGCATCGATCGCAAAACCATGGTTTTGACTGGTAATAAAAACACGACCGTCATCCAATTGTTTAACTGGATGATTCGCTCCATGATGACCGGTTTTCATTTTGACGCTCTGTGCGCCTGCCGCTAACCCAAGCAGCTGATGGCCTAAACAAATACCAAACAAAGGCACTTTTTTATCTAAAAAAGCTTGGGTAGCAGTAATCGCGTAATCACAAGCGGCTGGGTCGCCTGGACCATTTGATAAGAAAACGCCATCTGGATTCAAGGCCAACACGTCTTCTGCACTGGTATGAGCAGGTACTACCGTGATACGACAGCCCCGATCGGCTAACAAACGCAAAATATTGGCTTTGACCCCAAAATCATAGGCCACGACATGTAAAGCGTCGGTTTCAGGCTTGGATTCTGTAAAGCCTTGGCCTAGTTGCCAAGAACCTTGGGTCCATGTTTTTTGGTTAGAGGTCGAAACCTCTTTTACCAGATCCATGCCCTCTAGCCCGGCAAAAGAACGGGCCAATTCAATGGCCCGTTCTGTGTCATCACCCACGAGAATACAAGCACTCTGGGCACCTTTTTCACGCAAAATACGCGTGAGCTTGCGCGTGTCAACGCCAGCAATCGCTACAACACCCTGCTCTTTGAGGTAATCAGGCAAAGACTGGGTGGAGCGGAAATTGGATACGCGTAATGCGCAATCACGTACCACTAACCCTGCGGCTTGGATGCCTTCCGACTCGGCATCTTCGGGATTTACCCCAGTGTTACCAATGTGTGGATAGGTTAGTGTAACGATTTGACCTTTATAGCTAGGGTCAGTGAGGATTTCCTGATAGCCGGTCATCGATGTATTAAATACGACTTCAGCTACCGTATAGCCCTCGGCACCAATGGCATAACCTTTAAATATGGTCCCATCAGCAAGGGCTAGGATCGCACTTCTAGCATTGGACTCGTCAGGAAAAAGAGACGGCAGCACGTTTAAACCCCGGTTCAAAATTTACAAATAAAACTTAACGATTATACCCCGACTTCGCATGGGGCATAAAGCACATATCGTGCAGTAGCAACAGCGCTACAAACCTATTAAAAATAGTCTACATTAAGAGACTATCCTGTTTTGCTTTTTTTTGGCGACTTATTATGACCACTTTGCTTGATTCTTTGCGTCAATACACAACGGTCGTGGCCGATACTGGAGACTTTGAGGCCATGAAAGCCTTTAAGCCTACGGATGCAACGACCAACCCATCGTTAATTCTCAACGCCGTCCAGCAGCCTGCTTATCAGCATTTACTGGTCGAAACGATAAAACAACACCCTAATGCCAATGCGGCTGAGCTCAACGATGCCCTATTAGTCGCCTTTGGAAAAGCCATTCTCGATATCGTTCCTGGTCGGGTGTCTACAGAAATCGATGCGCGTTTATCTTTTGACACGCAAGCCAGCATTGAACGCGCGCGCTACATTATCCAGCAATATGAACAAGCAGGCATCGATCGATCCCGCGTGCTCATTAAGCTGGCCTCCACCTGGGAGGGCATCCAAGCCGCCAAACAACTGCAAAATGAAGGGATACAGTGTAACTTGACCCTGCTCTTTTGTTTAGCCCAAGCTATTGCATGCGCTCAAGCCAAAGTTACACTGATTTCCCCTTTTGTGGGGCGTATTTATGACTGGTATAAAAAACAAGCCGGTACTAGCTGGGACGAAACCGCCCATGCCGGTGTCAATGATCCTGGTGTAAAGTCGGTACGCCAAATTTACGACTACTTTAAAGCCTATGATGTTAAAACAGAAATCATGGGCGCCAGTTTTCGTAATACGGGACAAATTCTAGCATTAGCCGGATGTGATTTGCTAACTATTAGCCCAGGTTTGCTGAGTGAGCTAGCCAATACCCAAGGCGAAGTCACCAAACACCTTGATGCTGCTCAATCCAAACAGGCAGCACCAGAGTGGCAGGCCAGTAATGAAATCGTATTTAGAACGGATCTAAATGCGGATGCTATGGCAACAGAAAAACTGGCTGAGGGAATTCGCTTTTTTATTCGTGACGCCATCGCTCTTGACCAGCTCATCGCACAAACCAAAGCCCAAGTGCAATAGTTAACGCGGATGTATCCACCCTTCGGCGGGTATTTTTACTATCCGAAGGGTGTAATAGATACTATAGCTGTGTGGCATTCCCTTGCTGGGGGCGCCAAGACAACAACTTTTTTTCAACCAGACTCACCATCGCGTCCAGCACCAATGCTGCTGCGGTCAATACAATAATTCCCGCGTAAACTGTATTCACGTCTAATGTACCTTCCGCCTGTAAAATCAAATAGCCAACACCACTAGCCGAACCAAGGTATTCACCTACCACTGCTCCAACAAAAGCTAACCCCACCGAGGTATGTAGACTAGAAAACACCCAGCTCATTGCCGAGGGGATATATACATAACGGAGCAGCTGTTTATGATTGGCCCCAAGCATACGCGCGTTATCTAATAAGGTTTTGCTCACCTCTCTTACGCCTTGATACACATTAAAAAAGACAATAAAAAAGACGAGCGTTACAGCAAGGGCAACCTTAGACCAGATGCCAAGCCCAAACCACATACCAAAAATAGGCGCTAAAATCACACGAGGCATCGAGTTTGCCGCGGTAATATAAGGATCTAGCAAAGCACTAGCCGAGGGCGATAAGCCTAGCCATAGCCCAAATGCCAAACCAGATACTGTCCCAATAACAAACGCCAACAGCGTTTCAGACAGGGTCACCCCTAAGTGCGGGTAAATGTCCCCATCAACAAAAAACCATTGCCAAATCACTTTGGCGACCTCTATGGGCTGACCAAAGAAAAAAGCGAATCCAGTGTCACGAGACAGCACGTACCAAATAAAAAGCAGTACCAATAAAAGAAGTATTTGCCAGACTCTTAATCGCCAAGACATAAAATTTTTTGACATCACTTATCCTCGTCTCTGTTGCTCATAGCCTTTTAACACCTCTTCGCGAAGCACATCCCAAATGGCAGCATGTAACTCTACAAATCGTGTGTTATTCCTGATTTCCGCCACATCACGTGGACGAGGTAAATCAATATCAAACTCTCCTATTGGGTGTGTACCAGGGCCTGCTGCCAACACGATAACCCTATCACTCATCGCGATGGCCTCGTCAAGGTCATGCGTAATAAAGAGTACGGCTTTACGACTGGCCATCCAAATCTCTAACACCTCGTTTTCCATCAACTGTCGTGTTTGAATATCTAGAGCAGAAAAAGGCTCATCCATTAGGATGATATCGGGATCACGTATTAAGGTCTGAGCCAACATGACCCGCTTTCTCATCCCCCCAGACATCTGATGAGGGTATCTATCTTCGAAGCCACCTAAACCGACTCGCTTTAGCCATTCGCGGGCTTTTTCATCCGCTTGTTTTTTATTCTCTCCGGCAAACTCTAACCCAGCGGTAACATTATCCAACGCCGTACGCCAGGGCATAAGCGCTTCGCCTTGGAACATATAACCCGCTCTATGGTTTACACCCTGAAGCGGCTCCCCAAACACTCGCACCTCGCCCGACGTAGGGGCGAGCAAGCCAGCCCCCACATTCAATAATGTTGATTTCCCACAACCAGTGGGGCCCACCACAGAAACAAACTCGCCGGGGGCCACGTGAATTGTTGCATCTTTTACGGCGGTATAACTCCCACCCCCATGTCTAGATGGAAAAACACAACTAATATTATCTAAACTTAATGCTTTCATCTTAGCCATTCGAGTATTTTTTCACCGCCGCCTCGACAAACTCATTCGTCCAAAGCTTATCTGTATTAATTTGACTTTTATCTAAATTTGTTGCAAAAGCACTCATGGCATGCAACGCCGTAGCTGGGCCATCCTCGTCCATATAGCCATCGGGCGATAGTGCCTCTAGGTTACTTTTTAATCCTTGGATATAGAGCTCAGGATTATTCAATAGATAAGAAGTAGGAACAGTTTGTGCAATTTCCTCGGGGCTGACACGATGAATCCACTGATTCGCACGAACCATTGCATTAACAAGTGCTTGCGTAGTGTTTGGGTTTTGATCAATAAACCGCTGTGAGACATATAAGCAACCAGAAGGCATATTGCCACCAAAAATCGCTTGCGTATCTTTCAGGGTGCGCGTATCGGCAATAATCGTTAGCTCTTCGTTTTCCATTAAGGTGCCGATGACGGGGTCTAAGTTAGCAATTGCATCAACCTGCCCTGTACGGACTGCTGTCACCGCTCCAGCACCGCCCCCTACCCCAATGAAAGACACATCAGATGGCTTGAGTCCATGTTTATCTAAAAAGAAATTCACCATCATGTTGGTAGAGGACCCTGGAGCCGTCACCCCAATCTTTTTCCCTTTTAAGTCTTGGGGGGATTGGTAATTTGGCATGGTTTTATTTGAAACCCCCAGCACAATCATGGGAGCCCGCCCTTGTTGTACGATAGAACGATAAAACTGCCCTTTGGACTGCAGGTTAATCGTATGCTCAAAAGCCCCTGACACCACATCAGCACTACCACCAACAACCGCCTGTAGTGCTCGAGAGCCGCCAGCAAAATCCACCACTTTTACATCCAGCCCCTCATCTTTGAAATACCCATTGATCTCCGCAATGGATAAGGGCAGGTAGTAGATAATAGCCTTGCCCCCCACGGCGATGGTTATTTTCTTTTTCTCTAGCTGCAGAGCGTTATTTGCCCAAGCCAAAGGGGGGATTAACTGAAAGCCACCCGTTATCGCGGCCCATTTCATCAAGTCTCGACGAGATATGCTCATGTGTTCCTCCAAATCAGTTTTATCTGAAAAATCGTTGTTATTACGTGCTTTTTCGCTCCATCAATGCCCAAGCAATCGTACTGGCATCGACATATTCCAGCTCGCTACCGGCGGGCACGCCGCGTGCGAGCCGGCTTAGCTTGATGCCTTGACCACGTAAGAACTCGGCCAAGTGATGGGCAGTGGTTTCGCCTTCTGCCGTGTAATTCGTGGCTAATATGACTTCTTTGACTGCTGATTCCTGCGCACGGTTCGCTATGCGCTGAAACTGCAAATCTTTAGGCCCTACCCCTTCGAGTGGAGCCAAGCGCCCCATCAGTACATAATACAAGCCGTTATAGCTATGGCTAGCCTCGATCATATTTTGATCAGCGGGCGTTTCCACGATGCATAATAAGCTTGGGTCACGCTGTGGGTTCGAACAGGTTAAGCAGATTTCTGTTTCACTAAAACTATTACAGCGCTGGCAATGCACAAGCGTTGTCGTGGCCTGATCCAAAGCGCGACTAAGTGTCTGCGCCCCCACGACATCATTCTGCAATAAGTGGTAAGCCATACGCCGTGCCGTGCGCTCCCCCACACCAGGTAGGCGCTTAAAAGCATCTATCAAATCACGTAACGGCGCAGGCTCAGGTAATAATATGGTCATTTAAAACGGGAAAGACATACCGGGAGGCAAAGGCAAACCGGCTGTAATAGCGGACATTTTCTCTTGAGAAGTGGCCTCGGCTTTACGCAAAGCGTCGTTAACAGCCGCCGCGACTAAATCCTCTAACATGTCTTTATCGTCCTCTAACAAAGACGGGTCAATATGAACACGACGTACATCATTACGGCAGGTCACCGTAACTTTAACCAAGCCCCCACCAGCGGCACCCTCGACTTCGAGGTTGGCGAGCTCATCTTGCGCCTTTTTCATATTTTCTTGCATTTGCTGCGCCTGACGCATCAAGCCAGCGAGTTGTCCTTTCATCATAGAAAATCGTCCTAAATCATAAAATCATGGAAAGAGCTACGGCTGGGCATTATTTAGCCCGGATCGAGCCCGTGACAATTTGAGCATCAAATTGCGCTTCGAGTGCTAGTATAAACGGATTTTGCTGCGCATCGTTTTCTGCTTGCTCCTGACGCTGTTGACGTAGTGCCTCTGCCTGAGCAAACGCTGTTTCTGAACCCGTGTCGCCATATTCAATATGGAGCTGTAGCGCGCGCCCAAAATGTTCGTTTAACACCGTATTAATGCGGGCTTTGGCTTGGCTATCATCGGCAGAGCGAATAGCAGCACGCAAAACCACTACATTGTCCTCAAATGAAACCCATTCTGTTTGTTGAGCTAGCTCCGCTGCCCATCCAGATAAAGGCAGTGCTGTCGCCAGATCAACCCAATCGGTTGCAGTCACTTGCTCCGGCGATAAGCGCTTTGTTGTTGGCAAGTCCAACGCTGCTACCGCTTGTTGTACGGCTTCATCCATCAAGGGAGCCATGTCGCCGCCTTCAGGGCTCCCTGCGGAAAAATCGTCTTCGGTGTCCTGAGCAAAGTGCGTATCCTCTGGCTGCGCTGTTAAGGGCGGCTCATCATAAGGAGGAGGCTCCAAATCCGAGTCCTCTGCTTTAGTCGTTGCCATCTGGCTAGGCTCTGGACTCTTAGCCAACTTCCCTGAAGTAGCAGACCTTAGGTCAGCAGCTTTTTGCACCGGTAAAGATGGCTCCGTTTCCCACGGAGGTAAATCCGCCTCTGTTGCTTGTTTGACCGCCGCTCCACCGCTTTCTATCACGGCGGGCTGAATGCCTGTGCGTGGTTCAGGATCAGGCGAGACGGCAGAGCGAACCGGCGAAGATACGGAAGCCGGTGGGGGAGACGCCTCGTCTGGCAATGGGGCAGCATCAGGAGCGGTTTTTTCGGGCTCAGGTGTAGGGGAAAGCGTAGGTGCAGCAGGAGTCGAATCCGGCATTGCTCGGGCTGGCGTGGGTAAACTTCCAGCAGGCGTTAATGCCAGTAGCCGCAGGCACGCCATAATAAAACCGGCGTAATCATCTGGAGCCAAGCGAATTTCATCGCGACTATGTACCACCACAGAATAAAACAGTTGCACGTGGTCCGCAGAAAGCTGTTGCGCTAACTGCTCAATAGCGGCTAAGTTAGGCTCGTCCTGCGGTAATGCGCCCGGCACACGCTGCTCAATAGCGATCCGTGATAATAGTACAGCCAAATCGGCTAACGCCCCCTCAAAGGATAGCCCCCTGAGCAGCATATCATCTGCGATCGCTACCAAACGTTCGCCTGTGCCGTCAATCAACGCTTGAAGAATTTGAATTAAGTGGGACTGATCAATAGTACCCAACATGCCCTGCACCGCTTCTGTGGAAACGGTTCCTGCACTGTAGGCAATCGCTTGGTCCGTAAGAGATAACGCATCACGCATTGAGCCCTGAGCTGCTTGTGCTAACAAGCGCAGTGCTGTGGGCTCTGCAGGGATGGTCTCTTGTTGCAAAATAAACTGCAAATGCTGCTCAATAGCCGGTACGGTCATTTGCTTCAGATTGAACTGCAAGCATCGTGATAACACCGTTACCGGAATTTTTTGCGGATCTGTGGTCGCTAAAATAAATTTCACATGAGCGGGAGGCTCTTCGAGGGTTTTGAGCATGGCATTAAAGGCATGCCCCGTTAGCATATGCACCTCGTCAATCATATAGACTTTATAACGCGCCGCACTAGGAGCATAGACCGCTTGCTCTAGCAGCTGCGTCATTTCATCCACACCTCGGTTTGAGGCGGCATCCAGCTCTACATAATCGACAAACCGTCCCTGATCAATTTCCACACAGGAGCGGCACTCTCCACATGGGTGCGCGCTTACCCCTTTTTCACAGTTTAACGCTTTGGCAAGAATACGAGACAAAGTTGTTTTACCCACACCCCGGGTGCCCGTAAAAAGCCAGGCATGATGTAAACGCTGGGTGTCTAAAGCATGGGTTAACGCACGTACCACATGCTCTTGACCAATAAGGGTATCAAAAGAGCGCGGACGCCATTTACGAGCCAGAACTTGGTATGTCATGAAGGGAGAATCACTCGGTAGTCAGAAAAAAGCCAACGGCTAATAAAGTGTACCGGATTTGGAGAAGATGGGGGAGAAGAGAGGAAGGATTTCCCATAGAAGAGGCGGTGAGCCTGACTTCGGCACTGGTTCGAGACAGCTGTGGCTGCTTCGTTCCCGACCTGACCAGGTTGACTGTTGAACCATGCGAAGGGGCTCACCAAGAATTAGTATAACATTAAATCGGGCACCAAAGCGAGGCGCGCGGAAAATATAACGCCGCTACCGCTTGACGCCCATCAAGTGCTGAAACCTGAGCACAATACCTACGCAGTTGATCCGCATAACGTGCTTTCATACTGGCAATAAATTGCGCTTCGCTTTGACCGGGATAAGGCTTTGCCGTTTTATAGTCCACAATCAGCCAATGATCCTCTTGAGAGATGGCTAAATCAATAATAGATACGCGACCCTCGGCGTCTAACAAAGTCCACTCTCTATAGGCTTTAGCTACATCCAATAGCCACTGCCCGCGCTCGCTTTCTAAGGTCATGACCAATGTTTCTTTTACATCATTAACAGCTTGCTCAAGCTCCTCGTGCTGAATACCTGTGCGCTGCAACTGCCGCTGTATCACAAACACACTTTGCTCTATGCGCGATACGGGCCAGGCTTGACGCCCCTCTTTTCCTATCCGCTCTAACCACGCGTGAGCAACTGTACCAATTGCCGCTTCTTTAAACGGCTCCTCTACCCAGGTCCACTTGTTATCGCCTTGGGATATAGGTCGCGCTGTCACCACTGGAAGATCTGTCAAATCAGCAACTCGAACCAAGTATTGATAAGGAGCAGTACCTGGCTCCTCTACTGGTATAGGTAGCATCACTTGCTCCGCTTGCGCGTTAGCAAAATCCACCTCCACCATTGGCCACAGCAAATCAAGCAATGATCCTCGTGTTGGAGCAAAATTCGTTTTATTTTCCATGATTGCGACCAGATGGAGCTCGCTGCGCGCACGCGTTACCCCTACATACAGTAAACGTTGCAGCTCATAGGCTTCTCGCTGCTTTTCCCGTTCAGCAATAAATAGACTGATCGGATCTTTACTCTGTGCATCCGACGCTTTGGCCATGCCTACATATAAACGCCCCTGACTTTGCTCAAAGGCCATCAAAGGTTCTTTTTGATGACGGGACCCTCGATTTAAGTCATACAAAATCACGCTTTCAAACTCTAATCCTTTAGCTTTATGAAAGGTCATTACCTCGACTGCATGGGCCGCCAATTGAGCCTGAGCAAATAATCGATCAACCTGCTGCTCAAAAATGGTCAAATCGATATCGCCATAGGGTGCTAGCTGCTCTAATAGCCTAAATACGTTTTCTGCATCCGCTTGATCATTTGGATCGGCATACACCTGATCCCCGCCCAGTCGCAACCAACAATACTCTACCCACGCCGCAAAAGGCATGGTGCCGCTGCGGTTCCTTTCGTCTAATAAAACCCCAGCCACATGTTGCAAGCGCTCCCACTCATCGGCAGGCCATGCCTCAGCGGTGGCTTGGTGAATTAACTGCGGCACTGTTTCTACCCGATCATGACCACACAGGCGGTGCAAACTATGCAAAGTGAGCCCACAAAGAGGCGAGCGCAATAAAGCCAACCAAGCCAAACGGTCCCCTGGATGGGATAAGGCACGCACTAGCTGCACTACATCCTGCACCACAGGGCGTGCCGTAAGCTGATCAATATCAACGGCCTTAGTCGGTATGCCGGCTTTGGTTAGAGCACGAATCACTTGCCCTAAATGACTACGAGCACGTACTAAAATTGCCACAGGTTTAGGACTATCTGCGTAAGTGCTTAGTGCTTGCTGACAAAGTTCCACCACACGCTGCTCTGCCTGTGCTTGCGCAAGATCTTTTTGGTTAGGCTCATAAATAAAGGGGTGCGTTACCACCTGCGAGGTAGGATCAGCAGGATTAAAAGCATCTGAAGGCGTATAAGGCACACCACCTAGCTCTAGATCATGCTGCGCGGGGAAAAGGTGTTGGCCCAGCTGGTTTACCCACTGCACCACATTTTGTGTGGAACGAAAATTATTCGTGAGCGTTACCGCCTCTAGTGAAACTTCACCTAGGCGTTGGTTTTTTTGTACTTCTAAAAACAACCCAACTTCCGCTTTACGAAAACGGTAAATGGATTGCATGGGGTCACCCACCAAAAATACTGTGCGTCCGTCTCCAGGCTGCCAGCCAGAGGTGAGCTTTTCTAGCAATTGAATTTGATTCAGGCTGGTATCCTGAAATTCATCGACTAATAAATGACTAATACGTCGATCCAAGCGTAAAAGTAAATCAGAGGGGTTATCCGCTTCACCTAAAGCAACCAGTGCACGCTGAGCAATTTCAATAAAATCCACTTGCCCACTTTCAATAAAAGCCAGACGCAACTGAGCCACTGCAATCCAAAGCACCTGTGCTAAATGCTGCAATAGCTCCTGCTCTTTTTCTGAATACGCCGCAGGCAAGTTTCGTATAGCAACCAAAGGAGCTAGCCACGGCGGGTTTGGCCCCTCTTGATCGAGCCAGTCTTTCATTTGTTGATTGAGTGCTTTATTTCCCCCTGCCGGAAAGCCCACTTTCGCATTCATCCCTTGCGACTTGCGTGGGATCAGATCGCTGGTTAAAAGCAAAGGGATCAGTGCTTGCCAGCGCGGCAAGTCCTCTGGCTCAGGCACCAACGGCTGCTGCTCACTCCAGTCTGCTAAAGGCGCTAAATAATGCTTCTGGCTAAGCACCAAATGCTGATGAGCATACACGGCGCAAGGCGCTAAGCTTTGTTGCCAACCATAGGGCAGTGCCTGCTCAAGCTGCTGCAAGCGCTCTCGAATCGTATCCTCTAGGTAATGCTGTAACTGAGATAGCGCATCCACCGCCCCTAATGTGGGTAGCCACTGATCCCGCTTGGCAAGCATATCCACCAACAGCTGCTCCACATCTGCCAGATTCACCCCTAAATGTTGGATTAGGAACACAATAGAAGGATAGCGGTCTGCGAGCGCCATTGTGGCTTGCGCCGCTTTGCTATATAAGCTGTCGGCCTGATCGGAAACCTCTGGCACCCCCCCCAAACCGCTTAACCATGGCATGGCTTTAACTAGGTGCGCGCACAAAGAGTCAATAGTACGGATACTTAACCGTGATGGATGGCTAAGTAGCTGCCAGTTTTGTTTGGCATCATTCGCTAACGCTTGTTTTGCTAACCGCCAACTGGTTTTTTTGTAATCCTCGGCCGGCTCAGGCCCTAATGCGGCATGCAGTTTTTCTATCACACGAGCATGCATTTCGGCCGCTGCCGCTCGCGTAAAAGTAATAGCAACAATTTCCTCGGGTTGTTGTACCAATGCCAACAATGCCAAAATGCGATCGGTGAGCAGCTCTGTTTTCCCTGAGCCTGCAGGGGCTTGTACTAAAAAAGAACGCGAAGGGTCGATCGCATCTGCCCGCACCACAGCATCACTAGGTCTCATCCTGCTCGTACTCCTGCTCTAAACGTAAAAAGGGCAACACGTCACAGTAACGCAAGTCATTAGGGTCAATGACTTGATTGCGTGCCACACCTTGTAAGAACTCATCCTTTAAGGCCCATACCTGCGTCTGCAAATGCTGTTTTAATTCATCCCAATCCCTAAACTGCTGCGAAAATTGTTTTGTTTCCGTACTCGTAAGAGGTGCCTGATCGCCACCATACCCCCCTAGTGCACACGCATAATGTAAAAACCCAAAAACCAGACCCGCTACTGGTTTATTTTGTGTTTCGAGTAGTGCAGCATAAATAGGAAGCTGGAGCTCAATCGGACGCGCTCGCAACCACGCAGTGTAATTTTTATTCACTTTTGTGGTTTTGTAGTCGACCAGTAAATAAGAGCCGTCCTCTAAACGATCGATGCGGTCTACACGCATCGTAGCGGCAAACCCAGGCAAGTGGTGCTTTTGCTCCAACGCCACTACCTCGAAAGGAGCGCGCTCAGTTTCCAGCTCAAACCAGCTCGTGAGCACCTGCTTAGCTCGCTGGCACTCGAGCTGCTTGATCACCGCAGGCAAAGCGAATAAGGTCTGCGCAGCCGCTTTGTCGATGGCGCTTTCTATTAGGTCACCCAGTCGGCCAGCATGATGCTCTTGAAGCAGTTGCGTACTAGTCCGTGGGGAAATAGCTTGCCAGACGTATTCCAACGCCAAATGCAAAAATGTACCCCGTACCAGCCTTAATTGCCCACTGTCCTCGTATTCCGCTAAGCGCTGAGCATGCAAGCGATAATTCACAAAAGCCCACAAAGGATTACGGGCTTGTCGATCTAGCACTGCTGTACCACCGTAAATCTTTTCGTCTTTTTGTACGGGTGGACCTTGGTGATCCTCGAGCTGCGCTAAGCGCACCCCTTTAGATATTGTGGTGGTTAATGGGTCAGGACAAATCTGCTCAGGCAGCCCCTCAATTAAAGGGCTAGGGCGTAATGCCTGCCCATTATCCTGACAGGCATAACTGCATATCAAATGCGGCGTGGCATTTTGTAAGGCTTGAAACATGCCGCGCGCCCATTGTAGCTCCCGCTCGGGTGTGGAGCGTGGCGCTTGCGCCGCGCGTAATACAGCATAAGGAATAAAAGGATTAGGGCTAGGGGTAGCAGGTAATACTTGATCCGTTACACCGATCACCCATATGGCATCCCATTGCCCCCCTTCGGCCTCAAGTAACCCCAAAACATCTAGACGAGCCGAAGCATCGCGCTGCGGTTGGAAAAGGGTCTCATGCATAAAGCGCGCCAACATTTGTACCACTTGAGTCAATGTTAAGGCACCAAATATCGGTGCAAGACGACCAAACTGCGTCAGTCTCTGATCAAACGCTTTCATGGCTTGATAGTTGTGACTATCTAAGCTGACATCGCCCGGGAAACCCAGGAGTCGTAATAATTCACGTAAGTGAGGCACCCATTGTGAAACGGTTAACGCCGTCGTTAGCCCCTTTAGATAGTCACGCACAGCACGCCACGCTACGCCTAATTGCTCACAGTTTTGAATCGCCTCATCAAGCTGCACTAAGTCTAAGCGATTTTTTTGTTGTGTGCGCCACAATACATCTAAACGGGCTCGCTGCGATTTTTCTGTCTGAGCCCCCACACAATACCCAGATAAAAGTGCCGCCCCCATGGTGGCACCGCGCACCTCGCCCGCATGAACCTGAGTTAAAACCGTTAACCAATTAAGCGCTGCGCGAACCAGTGGCCACTGCCCCAGTGGTCTACCGACAGCAATATTCCAAGCAAAAAACTTATCCCCAGCTGTTCTAGGAGCTAGCTCATGTGCAAGCACCCGATGTGCAAAAGCCGCCTGCTGCTCAAGCTCCAAAGCCACAATGGCATAACAGCCCTGCGGATTCTCACGTAACTGCTGCGCTGCCCAGCGAGCCGCTAATCGCCACTCGGCATCAGGAGAAGACGTTTGAATGCGCTCACAATGTGTCTGATCCCTAGTCTCCGCCCGATAGAAATAATAACGAACCCCATGCATTAAGAGCGCATCGAGCATACGCTGCAAGCGCGGTGAAATTTCATGAAAACCCACCAAGACCACATGCCGCCAAGTGGGGATATAGTCCCCAGCTTCTAAGGCTTGTGCAACCCGCTCTGTAGCTCGGTTAACATCATCTAAATCATACTGCTCTAAATGTGCTCTGTATGCTTGACGCCATTGCATAAAGCGCGCGGAGTCCCCGGTATGAGTCTCTGGCTCAATCTGTAAGCCCCACTCATCGATAAGCTGATCCGCTTCCGCTGCCATCTTGGCCGCCTGTGGCACATCAATCAATAAGGATTGCTCTGGTTCTTGCTCATAAATCACTTGTTCCCAAACATATAAACGACTAAATGAATCAAGCAAGTAAGCAGCGGGCGCCTTATTATCAGAAAAGGTTAAATCATCATTGACCTGTCTTAACCATGCAGAAAACGGCATAATATCCGGTACAGCCATGGCTTTTTTCTGGCCTAATAAGCTATGCTGTAATTGTGCTAGCAACCGCCGGGCAAAACGATTGTTAACCGTCAGCACTAGGGTTTCTGTGCTTTCTAATTGCAAGAGTTGGTTAAAATCACAGGACAAGCCCATTTTTAATCCTTTAAATAGAATGCATGACGCGCTTGAGTGCGGCTTCCATTTTTGTTACATCCACACTATTAAACCATAACCATGTCATCTGAAAACACCCCTCCTTTTGAGCTCGCTGGTTCTATCTGGTTTCGTTCTGGCAAACTAAATTGGGGCAATCCAAGGCGCATGGCGCTTTTAGCCGCGATTCATGAGCACGGCTCCATTTCCGCCGCCGCACGTCATATCGACCTGAGTTACAAAGCCGCCTGGGATGCCATTGACACCATGAACAATCTCTCAGATGAGCCTTTGGTTTTACGCACAACAGGCGGTCAGCGTGGCGGTGGGGCTTCCCTTACCCCAAAAGCATTAGAAATTCTTGAGCTCTACCAACAGCTGGACGCAGCACACCAGCGCTTTATGAGCCACTTAGCCAAAGCTCAACCTGGCTCAGACAAAAATCTGGAGTTATTACAAACTATGATGGTACAAACTTCGGCTCGTAATAATTTTGCGGGCAAAATCACTAAAATCACACTCGGTGCCGTCAATACAGAGGTCGCCTTAGACATCGGTGGCACGCAACCTATTATTGCTTCTATTACCAATGAAAGTGTAGATAGCATGGGGCTAAAAGAGGGCATGCGCGCGCTTGCTTTTCTAAAAGCCTCTTCCATTATTGTAGGTCTGCCTTCTGAAAGTAAGCTGTCTGCGCGCAACCAGCTCCAAGGAACCATTGCCCATATTGAATCTGGTGCCGTTAATGCTGAAATAGGTATCAAAATTTCTGAAAAGCACCGCATTACCGCCATCATTACCATGCAAAGCCTAGAAAATCTGAAGCTTAAGGTAGGACAACCTGCCATCGCTATTTTCAAAGCATCTAGCGTATTGCTTGGCACCATGGAATAACTAATGCGAGGTTTTTTGTAAATCCACCAGTAGCTGCTCGCTACTGCGCTGGATTTCATGGTTTAGCTCGGCGGGTGTACAGCGACCAACAATACGCCCATCGGCAATACGATACACTTCATCGGCTAACACAATGGCATCCTCGGGGTCATGCGTAATAATAATCGAAGGGATGCCCAGCCGCTTTTGCAGTGCACTGAGCTCCTGGCGCATTTTTACCCGCAAGTTAATATCCAAAGCCGCCAAAGGCTCGTCGAGCAACAGCATGGAGGGATTCACCGCTAAAGCTCGCGCTAAAGCGGTACGCTGCTTTTGCCCACCTGAAATTTCCCCGGGGTAATTCCCTAAAATTGGCGTTAGCTCAAACGCATCAATCCATTTTTTTGCTTGAGCAGGCACCCATTTTTTAGATGGATTCAACCACCCTTTGCGCAAACCAAAACTAATGTTTTGCGCGACGGTCAAATGGGGAAATAACCCATAATCCTGCAACAAGTAAGCTAAATGGCGTTGTTGCGGGCTCAGGTTTACGCCTTTTTGAGAACAAAATAGCAGAGTGTCATTGACAACAATACTGCCCTGATCCGGTGTCATTAACCCCGAAACCGCTTGGATGGTTAATGTTTTACCCGACCCAGAGGGCCCAAACAAAGCAATGCGTTGCGCCTGACTGTCTAACTGTATATTGAGCTCAAACTGTCGCGTTGCTGAGCTTAACGAGCGCTGTATATGTATAGAAACCGCCATATTAACGAGCCCCCCGATGGCGCTGCTGCGCTGGGGTTAATAAACCAGCAAACCACAATACTGCAATACAGCTTGCCGAGGTCACTAACACTAAAATCATTGCCAGATCATCATTTCCGGCCTGCACAGCTTCGTAAATAGAAATCGACAACGTTTGCGTGCGCCCGGGTATACTGCCTGCTATCATCAGGGTCGCTCCAAACTCGCCTAAAGCCCGTGCAAAAGCAAGCAGTACCCCTGCCATGATTCCACGCATCGCCAAAGGCAAACTGACGCGAAAAAACACCTGTAAGCGGCTTAATCCCAAAACGATACCCGCATCCTCTAGCCGATAATCCACATCCTCAAAAGCGGCACGCGCAGACTTTAACACCAATGGAAAAGCCACGACAGTAGCCGCTACCACGGCGCCTTGCCACGTAAAGACCAGTTCAATCCCCCATTGAGATAACCACTGCCCTAGCCATCCACGACGCCCTAATAAAACCAAAAGGTAATAGCCAATTACAGTAGGCGGCAAAACCATTGGTAAAGTCAAAATAGAGTCCACCAAATTACATAACGGCGAGCGCCAGCGCGAGAGCAAAAAAGCCACTGCTATGCCGAGAACAGCAGCAAATAAGGTTGCCCAACCAGCGACTTTTAAAGAAAGCAGTAGGGGGATCCAAAGATCAGACATGGGGAATACCGGGCAAGAAAGGCTGCTCAAGCAGCCTTCGTCTCAAAGATAACACCAAGGTTAGGGCTTGCTAAAACCGTATTTAGCCAAAATAGCCTGACCTTCCTCTGATAACACAAAGTCTAAATAAGCCTGAGCCAGCTCATTGCGACCATCACGCTTGACCAATGCGATTGGGTATGTCACCGGCACAGTGGTTTCTAGCTCTTGTACCACATTGACCTTGTCTTTCATAATGGCGGCGTCTGTAGCAAACACAAACCCGGCATCCACTTCGCCACGGGCCACATAATCTAAGACCTGACGCACATTCTGCCCAAGGACTTTACGGCTTTCTACAGCCTGCCAATCGCCAGATTTTTCTAAGGAACCCTGGGTATAACGCCCAACGGGCACAGTAGCAGGATTACCATACGCTACACGTGTGACATCCTCTTTAGCTAAATCGGCTAAGCTCTGGATGTTTTTTGGGTTATCACTCGGTACAATAAGCACTACACCATTTTGCACAAAATCCTTGCGCGTATCGGCATCAATGGCTCCCGCTTCGATGGCTTTGTCCATCGCTTTTTGGTCTGCCGAAGCAAATACATCCACAGGAGCACCGTTGACGATTTGCTGCATTAGCACATCCGATGCCGCAAAACTGTTCAATACCTGTGTGCCCTCGTGCTGTTTTTGAAAATGTTCGCCCACCTCTTTGAGTGCATTGGTTAAGCTAGCCGCTGCGGATACCACTAGATCTGCGGCTTGTGCTGGCGCCGATACAAAAGAAAATGCTACTGCACCAACGGTTAAAACACGACTGAGCGATTTTTTAAGCGATAATTTCACCATGGACTCCTTGTGTAGGATTGACTTGCGCTATAGTTAACAATTTGTTTGAGTAGTTTACCACCCCTATATATATAGGTATATAGCTATCTTAATTGGAAGACAACCTCTTCTTTTCCATCATGGCTTTTATCGAAGCATTTATTCGTTTTTTACGGCAACAAGCCTTATCCGAGCACACGCTTGCCGCCTATCTGCGTGATTTACAACAGTTAAAGCACTGGCTCGATCAGCAACCCTTTTCGCAAGACTTAACCCAGGTCTCTACCGAGCAGCTGCAAGCATGGCTAAATGATCCCACTGCCAATGCCTCGCCCAGTACGGTTAACCGACGTATTGCTAGTATCAAGAAATTTTTCCATTGGCTCTGTGACCAAGACCCAACGTATCACAATCCAGCAGAATCCTTACGCCCACTAAAAATCACGACCACACCTAGCGAACCGCTGACCCATGCCGATATTGATGCCCTGCTACAAGCTCCAAACACCCAACAACGACTGGGCTTACGTGATAAAAGCATGCTTGAGCTTCTCTATGCAACGGGGATGCGTGTGAGTGAGCTCGTAGCGCTACGTCTAGAGCAGCTAGACTTAGCGCAAGGGGTACTACGGGTTATTCATCCAAACCCACACAGTATCCAAGAACGGCTAATCCCTATCGGAGAGGACGCAAAATACTGGCTAGAGCGTTATTTATTACACGCTCGCCCGTTGATTTTGCGGCAGCGGCAAAGTGATGCTGTATTCATCAGCACGCAAGGCAAAGCAATGACACGACAAGGTTTTTGGCTCATTATTAAAAAATACGCCCAACAAGCCCAGCTTACACAAGATTTATCCCCACATAGCTTGCGCCATGCGTTTGCGTCACATTTATTAAACAATGGTGCTGACGTGGCCATGGTACAGCTTTTACTTGGCCATAAAAACCCAAGCACCACCCAAATCTATAGTCACATTACTCGTGAGCGTTTACGTCAGCTACATGCTCTACACCATCCTAGAGCGTAACTTAGCTTATCATCATGGCAAAAAAAACAAGTGAAACCCCAGCCACTCTCTGGCTTAAACAACGTAAAATTCCATTCAGTGAGCACATCTACGACTATGCTGCCAAAGGCGGTGCTAATGATGCTGCTAAAAAATTAGGGCTTGACCCACATATCACGATCAAAACATTAGTGATGGAAGACGAAAAAAAACAGCCTTTAATTATTCTTATGCATGGAGACCAAGAGGTTTCGACTAAAAATCTTGCCAGACAAACGGGAGTCAAGCACATTCAGCCTTGTGAACCAAATACAGCTCAACGTCACTCGGGCTATTTAGTTGGTGGCACTTCGCCCTTTGGAACGCGTAAAACCATGCCAGTCTGGGTACAAAAAAGTATTTTGGATTATGAAAGCATCTATATTAATGGGGGCAAGCGAGGTCTACTAATACAAATCAACCCAAAAATTTTGGTTGATTATCTTAAGGCAAAACCCGTGGATGTAGCACTAGACTAAACCCATCCCCGCTATCTTTTCTATTGACATCCTCCCCGGCCTGAAGGCCGGAGATTCCTACGGCGCTCAGGGGCGGCTCAATGCCGCCCCTGAGTCGCTTCGGTGGGTTCCTGCTGCTGGCGACCCTACTGCATCGCTCACTTCACAGGCGAACCGGGCGTGTCCCGCCCTTAGCACATTGATCGCGCCGACCAGATCGGCGTTTTCCTCGAAGCCACATTCCACACACGCAAATCGGGCTTGCGTCTGCCGGTTGTCGGCAGACACATGGCCACAGCACGGACAGGAACGGCTCGTGTTCTGTGGCGGCACTGCAACCAGCCAGCCGCCGTTCCACGCCAGCTTGTAATCCAGTTGGCGGCGGAACTCGAACCAGCCTTGATCGAGGATGGACTTGTTCAGGCCGGACTTGGCACGAACGTTTCTTCCCGGTTTTTCGGTGCTACCTGCCGCTGACCTGGACATGTTCCGTACCTGCAAATCCTCGATACACACCATCGCGTGGTTTTGGCTGATCGCGGTCGTGGACTTGTGCAGGTAGTCGCGGCGGGCGTTGCCGATCCGGCAATGGATACGCTGGACGCGGGCTTTCGCCTTCTTCCAGTTGTTGCTGAATTTGGTTTTGCGACTCATCGCCTGCTGCGCTTTACGCAAGGCCGTTTCATGCCGCTTGAAGCTGTTGAGCGGCGCGTAGAACGTGCCGTCCGATAAGGTGGCGAATCGCGCAATGCCCATGTCGATGCCGACTGCGCCACCCTGCGGCACGGGCTGCTCAACTTCGCGCTCGGTCTGGATGCTTACGAACCACTTGCCGCAAGACTGGCTCACGGTGACATTTCTGACTGTGCCCAGCACCTCGCGACTATTGCGGTAGCGCAGCCATCCCAGCTTGGGCAGGAAGATACGACTGTTGCCCTGATCGAGCTTGATCTGCTTCGGGTCGGGGTAGCGGAAGCTGTCGCGCCACTCGGTGAGCATCTTGCACAGCCCGGCGTAGCCCAGCTTCTTCTCTCCGCGCTCGTAGCGCTCTTTC